>NZ_JBFBJB010000012.1:0-183601 GCF_040685895.1 Streptomyces sp. NPDC088124
GGGGCTGGGGTGCGTGCATCGCAAGGCGGAGGATCGAGGCATGGCGGAGCCATGGTGAGTGACGACAACGCCGCGAGGTGCGTGCCCCAGCCCCGCGACGCCGCCCCCCATTCGCCGGTCGGTCTGAATCAGCTGTTCCAGAGAAGCAGTTGCCAGAGCGCCAGGGCAGAGTGCCGCCGGGTCCACTTGGCGCGCCGAGCGCACAATGGGGGCGCGCGCCGGATCAATGAGTGCCTGGTGCCGACCAGCACTGCGACCGCCCACTCCGGCGTGCTCAGGAGGACCAGGCCGCGAGGAGTTCCGCTGGGCCGTACTCGGCGTCGAGTCCCGCGCAGTCGGTACCGCTGCGCGAGACAGCGATCACCGGCACGGGAGCAGGGGTGAGCGCGGCGCGGTGTCGGTGCAGCGCCGCGAGATCGTGCCGGTCGAACGGGGAATTCTCCAGCCACTTCACCGAGCCGACGAACAACAGCTCCTTGGCGATCGGCGCGCGGTCCGCTCCCACGACGTCGATCTCCACATCGTTGGTACGGGTCCAGTAACCGCCGATGGCGGGGGCGGCGGGGATGTTCGCGTCGGGCAACAGCCGTGCCAGTGCCTCGCGCACCAGAGGCTCAATGGCCCTGCCACGCCAGCTGGTCCAGTTCTCACGGACGCGCCGCAGAGTCAGGTCACCCCGGCCCCGCTCGATCTCTTCCATCGCCGGACCCAGGTGCTTCAGCCAGAAGCGGAGATAGGGGTCCGCAACCCGGTAGCGACGGTCCTTCGAAGGCCGTGTGGACACGGGGAGCTCCGCCGCGATCACCCGCTTGTCCGCAAGGATCCCCAGCGACCGCTGTAGCGGAGTCGCCCCGATCCCGCCGGCGGCGCGGGCAATATTGGAGAACGTCCGCTCACCGCTGCCGATCGCCGAGAGGACGGTGCGGGCCTGGACCTGCTGGGGGAACTCCGCGGCGAGCGAGCGCTCCGCCGACACCAGCAAGGCCGAGACCGGATCACTGAGTGCCGCCTTCAGGAACTCCCACATCCCGGCGCCGTGCGTCCACTCTGCACAGATCAGAGGCAGTCCACCGGTGATCAAAGCCGCATCGAAGGCCGAGGCGGGATCGAGGCCGAGCATCTCGCCCACCTCCGCCGGGTTGAGCGGACCCAGCACCATCTCCCGTCCGCGCTGGTGGAACGGGCGTCCATAGCTGTTCAGCACCTCCATCATCGACAGGTCGGAGCCGATCAGAATGAGCAGAACCGGCTTCTTCTCCAGCACTCGGTCCCAGGCCCGCTGAAGCATGCCCTCGAAGGCGCCCTCCGCATCCATCAAATAGGGCACCTCGTCCATGACCACCACGCTCGCCCGGTCGTGCGGCAGTGCCGCCGCCAGTACGTCGAAGGCGGCATCCCAACTCGCCGGGCGGGCCGCGGACAGCAGATTCGCCAGCGGAAGGCTGGACGACCACGCATCCTGGCTGAGCCGCTCCAGGTCCGCACCGGGCGACGCCCCCGTGGCGGCATAGAACAGGAACGGCGCACCGGACCTCTCGGCGAACCGCTCCACCAACCGCGACTTACCCACCCGGCGGCGCCCCCGAAGCATCACGCACCGCCCGGGCCGCTCCCCACCGACCCCGGCCGTCACCTTGCCCAGCTCGCGATCCAGCGTCTCGAGCTCGTGCCGCCTGCCCACGAAATCTGCCATGCCGCCACCTCCCCAGTACCACTAACGGCACAGATACTAACATCACCGTTAGCAACGTTAGAGTTAGTCACAGAATGGACTCGGGAAGATGCCGCTCACCCGGGTGCACCCACGGGAGAAGATCAACCTTCCGTGCCCCAGCATGGTCCGCCATTGGACGCCCACGGTCGCCGGATGCGTGAGCGGCGCGTGAGCGGACTGCGCAACAAGAACCGTCCTGAGCCGGATGGGCCGGCCGTGCCGCGCGGCGCTGATCAGGCAGAAGAGCACCACCCGGCATAACCAAGCACCACCCGTCAGAGATCCGATCCCGCTCCTAAAGCGGGTGTCGCAGGTTCGAATCCTGCCGAGGGCACCAGCCAAAAGGCCCCGGACCGATCATGGTCCGGGGCCTTTGACATCCACTACAGCGAGGCCGAACCACGCCGAAGCCCTGGGAGCCCACCCGACACAACAGCCGGATCACTCACCTGCCTGCCAACGCACCGACAAGCCAAACGGCCCGACGGGCGAACCGCCGGACCGCCGGACCGCTACGAAAGATCAACCCCCGAGGGTGACGACGTAGACCGGGCTGTTGGAGCTGCCCTCGTTGTGCACTACCGAACAGGACGTCTCCTGCTCGCTTTCCTTGGTCTTGACCTGAATTCCACAGAAGGGCGAGTCATCCCAGTCGAGCGTCTTGATTTCGCTGAGCACGGGGATGTTGTCCCCCCCGTCACCGGGGGCAGCGCTTGCCCCGCCGATGCCGGCGAGAAGGATTCCGCAGGTGGCTACGGCCACCCCTGCCATCTTCTGGACGGTCCTCATATGTTTCTCCTCCGCTACTGCGCCCCGGATCGGGCAGATACCTGGAGAAACATGCACGAAAGGCACCGGAGCGTAACGTCATTCATCTTTTGATCACTCCTACGGCTGTACACATCACGAAGCTGCCGGACGAACTGAGCGGATGAGATGCCTCGTTGCCCGTCGCGCCTGGCGTGATGCTGTCCAAGCCCGGGCTTATCCCTGGGGCCGCCTGTGGGCCGTCCGAGGGCGGCCGAAGACTACAGACGACGACAGTTGCCGACCGCCCCCGCTCAGAGACGGTGCTTCGGATACCGGCGCAGGTGCCGATCAGTGAAGCAGAGTTGAGGTACTCCAGAACTTCGGCGCCCAGATCCCCCCTTGCGGAGCTCAACTCGGGACCTCCCCCATCGACCTCCAGATGGCCTCAGCTTCCCAAACTGATGGCTCAACGGCTGGGCAGCTCTTTCCTTCTATTGGGTCGCGATCAGCGGCACAGCGAGGCAGGATGCCGTGATGGTCGGCCCCTTCGTCGACATCCGGCGGAAAGGCGTGGATGGCCCGTGCCGCTGTCCCTGCTGTGGCTTCCTGACGCTCGATGAGCGCGGAAGCTACGAGATCTGCCCCGTGTGCTTCTGGGAGGATGACGGGCACGACGACCACGATGCGGACCGGGTCCGAGGCGGTCCGAACGGTCGGCTGAGTCTCACGGAGGCACGTCGGAACTTCCATGACATGGGAGCCTGTGACGAGCGGTGTACCGAGTTCGTCCGTGCTCCTCTGCCCGACGAACACCCCACCGACTGACATCACCAGCTGACATCAACACCGCCAGACAACGACGGATCCCGGCGTCCAAAACTGGATCCCGATTCGCCCGGCGAGCACGCTCCCAAGCAGCCCGCACGGCTCATGGATCGAACTCCTCAAAGCGGGTATCGCAGGTTCGAATCCTGCCGAGGGCACAGCAGAAGGGCACCTACGGACTTTCATAGGTGCCCTTCGGGATTCATGGCCGACGCCCCCAGATGCTCAGGCGGCGTGCGGGGTGAAGGTGACCTGCGAGTCGCCTTCGTCGATGGTCAGGTTCAGCGTGCCCTCCAGCGCCTTGGCCAAGCGCCGCAGCAGGGGGAGAGTCGGCACGGTGTCACCGCCCTCCATCCGAGAGACCTGAGGCTGAGTCATCCCAGCCCGCTCTGCCAGCTCCACCTGGGACAGGCCGAGCTCGATCCGACGTTGTAGACCGCCTGCCCGACATCGCCGGCCAGCCGTGCATCGACGTACTCCTGGTCGTACTCCACCGCCTCCCCCGCAAGCTGCCGGGCCCGGCGCGTCCTCCACGTACTGTGATTCATCAGCTCTCCTTGCGCCGCTCGTACGTGTGCTGGGCATGGCCATGTTCGGCCTCGCAGACCTTCCGGGCCTGATGCGCACGGCCCAAGGCCAGTTCGTAGCGCCGGGAGGCTCCGCCAGCCGTTCGCGCGGGTGAACAGACTGCTTCCGGCCCCGCCGCCGGTGGTGGACGGGCTGATGCCGGTCAGTCCCACCGCCGGTCCGGCATGCCGGATGCCGTCCGCCTCCGCCAGGAACGCCCACCCGGTGATTCCCGCGACAGTCGGGCGCCGTTCTCCCCGCGCCAACCTGTCGTCGGCAGCTTCCACCATGGCACGGGGGGAAAACCGTCGCGCGGCGGCATCAGTCCGCTCGGGCCGCCCCGTCCTTGCGCAGGAACCGGCGCAGTCGCCGCAGTGGCCACGTGTTGATCACATCGTCCGGGGTGCACCATCCGCGTTGCGCCGTGCCGGTTCCGTAGCGCAGGCAGGCGAGTTGGGGGATCGAGTGGGCGTCGGTGGCGATGCTGAACTTCGCCCCGTGACTCCTGGCGCGGAGGATGTCCTCGTCGCCCAGGTCGAGGCGGTCGGGCTGGGCGTTGATCTCCAGGGCGGTGCCGGTGCGGGCGCAGGCGGCGAACACCTCGTCCCAGTCGGCGTCGATGCCCGGCCGCCTGCCGATCAGACGGGTGGTGGGGTGGCCGATGACGTTGACGTGGGGGTTTTCGCAGGCCCGGACGAGGCGCCGGGTCATCGCCTCGCGGCCCGCGTTGAAGTGCGAGTGCACCGAGGCCACGCAGATGTCGAAGCCCCGGAGGAACTCGTCGGGCCAGTCGACCTCCCCCTCCGGGCCGATGTTGAGCTCGGTGCCGTGCAGCAGCCGCATCCGGTGGTGCCTGCCGTCCAGTGCGCGCACGCTCTCGCGCTGCGCGAGGATCTTCTCGTCGGTCATGCGCTGCATGGACAGGTCCGGTGCGTGGTCGGTGATCGCGTAGTACGCGTATCCGCGCCCGGCGGCCGCCGCCACCATCTCCTCCAGCGTGGCGAGGCCGTCGGTGAGGTCGGTGTGGGTGTGCAGGTCGCCGCGGATGTCCTGGTCGGTGACCACCGCGGGCAGCTCGCCGCGCAGCCCCGCCTCGATCTCCCCGCGGTCCTCGCGCAGCGTGGGCGGGATCCACGGCAGGCCGAGCCTGGCGTACACCTCGTCCTCGGAACGGGAGGCGACCCGCTTGCCGCCCTCGGTTTCGAACAGGCCGTACTCGGAGAGCTTCAGCCCCAGGCGGACGGCGATCGTGCGGGTGCGGATGTTGTGCGCCTTGGAGCCGGTGAAGTACTGCAGGCCGGCGCCCCACGCGTCCGGTCGCACCACGCGCAGGTCGACCTGGACGCCCTGGTCGGTACGGATGGAGGTCTTCTTCGCGCCGTGGGCGATGACCTCGGCGGTGGACGGCAGTTCGGTGAGGGCGTCCATGAAGGGGGCCGCCCGGTCGGCGGCGACCAGGACGTCGATGTCACCGACGGTCTCCTTCCCGCGGCGCAGCGAACCGGCGTACGCGCACTTCTCGCAGCCGGTGACCCGGGAGAGTTCCGCGACGATGTCCTCGGCGGATTCCAGGGCCGTGCTCGACAGAATCCGCTCTCCCGCCTGCCGCAGGAGGGCGATGCCGTGCAGGATGTTCTCCTCGGTCTTCTCCCCGAAGCCTTTCAGGTCGCGCAGCTTCTCCGCCTCGATGGCGTCGGCCAGCTCGTCCACCGAGGAGATGTGCAGAACCTCGTGGAGTGTCATCGCCCGCTTGGGGCCGAGGGTGGGGATGGAGACGAGTTGCCGTACCCCTGCGGGAATCCTGGCCCGTCGCTCCTCGACCACGGTGACCTTGCCGGTGCGGAGGTACTCGACGACCTTCTCGGCGATGGACGTGCCCACCCCCGGGATCTCCTTCAGAGCCGCGACGTCGAGGTGGGAGACATCGGTGGGATGGCCGCCGATCGCGCGGGCGGCCTTCTCGTAGGCGCGCGCCTTGAACGCCTCGCCTCCGGTGATGGCGATGAGATCCGCGTACTCCTGGAGGAGCGCCTCGACCTCTTAGTTGGGCGGGACCACATGTCCCAGCGTAGGAACCGATGTGCCCGACCTGCATGTCGAGGGTGTGCCGGGCGGCACCGCGGCCGCCGAGGACGTCCGGGCCGGGCCGGGCCGAGCCCTTCGGCGCGCGAAACCGTGGGCCCAAGGGTGTACTGGGAGTGAGGAGGAGGTCGTGTCGTGTTCTTCAGGGATCGTCGTGACGCCGGCCGGCAGCTCGCCGCCCGGCTGGGGCATCTGAAAGGGACCGACGTGGTGGTGCTGGGGCTGCCCCGGGGAGGGGTGCCGGTCGCCGCGGAGGTCGCGCGGGCGCTGGACGCGCCGCTGGACGTCTGCCTCGTGCGCAAGCTGGGTGTGCCGTTCCAGCCGGAGCTGGGGATGGGAGCGATCGGGGAGGGCGGCGTGCGGGTGATCAACGACGACGTGGTGCGCGCGGCGCGTGTCACGCCGGCCGAGCTGGCCCGGGTCGAGGCCCAGGAGCGGGACGTACTGGAGAGCCGCGCCCGGCGCTACCGGGGAGAGCGGGAGCCGGCCGGTACGGAGGGCCGTACGGTGCTGGTGGTCGACGACGGGGTGGCGACGGGATCGACGGCGCGTGCGGCCTGCCGGATCGCCCGTGCCCGGGGAGCGGCGCGGATCGTGCTCGGCGTCCCGGTGGCACCGCACGACTGGACCGCGCGGCTCGGCGGTGACGCCGACGAGCTGGTGTGCCCGCACGCCCCGTGGGGCTTCCACGCGATCGGGCAGTTCTACGCCGACTTCGCCCAGACCGGTGACGACGAGGTCGTCGCCTGCCTGGAGGAAGCCGTGGCCCGCACGCGGGGCGTCCGCGGGACCGGGCCGCACCACTCGGTGCCGGAGGAGGACTCCGAGGTGGAGGTACGGGCCGGCGCGACCGTGCTGCACGGCCGGCTGACGGTGCCCGAGGGCGCCGCCGGGGTGGTGCTGTTCGCGCACGGCAGCGGCAGCAGCCGACGCAGCCCGCGCAACCAATTCGTCGCGCGCGGGCTGAACCGGGCCGGGCTCGGCACGCTCCTGTTCGACCTGCTCACCGAGGAGGAGGGCGCGGACCGGGCCAACGTGTTCGACACAGCTCTGCTGGCCCGGCGGCTGGCGGACACGACCCGCTGGCTGGGCGGCCGGCCGGAGACCCGGGGGCTGGCCGTCGGCTACTTCGGCGCGAGCACCGGTGCCGCCGCCGCGCTGTGGGCGGCGGCCGAGCCCGGAGCGCGGATCGCCGCGGTCGTCTCCAGGGGAGGCAGGCCCGACCTGGCCCGACCACGGCTGCCGGCCGTGACGGCACCCACGCTGCTGATCGTCGGGGGCAACGACGAGCTGGTGCTCGGCCTCAACCGCGCCGCACAGGCCCGGCTGCGCTGCCCGAGCCGGCTCGCGGTCGTCCCCGGCGCGACCCACCTCTTCGAGGAACCCGGCGCCCTGGAGAAGGTCACCGAGCTGGCCCGTGACTGGTTCACCGACCACATGGCCCCGCTCCCCCGTGCGACGCGCTGAATCACGGTGATCCCCGGTGTGATCCCCGGTGTGGATACCGAGCCCGCGCGCCCCCGCTACCGGACGAGGGCGCGCCGCGTGCTCTCCACGACGTCCTGGAGCGGGTCGTGCTGGTTGGGCAGCGGGGCCGACTCGGGCGGATCCGTGGCAGGTGGCGAGGCCGGAGAGGGCGGGGAGGCCGGGGGTGTCCCGCCGGTGATGGGGCGGGAGCCCGCGGCCGTCGTGACGCGGTCGGTCAGCCAGCGCTGCTCCGGGGAGCCGTCGCGGGGGCGGACCACCACATCGGCGCCCGGGTCCCCGGACACCGGGGTCACCGCCAGGTTGTCCTGCCAGCGGGGGATCAGGGTGCCCTGCACCGTCAGGTCGTACCGTACGTCGGCGCCGCGCGCCGGGCGGACGGCGCAGCGGTCGAGGACGGCGATGCCGTCGACGCCACGGGAGTTGAGGCACAGCTCGGGCTTGGCCGCGCTGCGCAGGAGGCCGTCGTCCTCGTACGACCAGCGCTGGGTGCCGGCCGGGGAGCAGGCCGCCGTCGTCGCCTCGGCGCCCCGCTGGGGCCGCGCGTCGCGGATGTCGAGGCACAGGCCGGTGGCGGCGTTGCGCAGCCGGATGTCCTGCGGGCCCGTGGCCATGCCGGAGGGGTCGGGCGGGACCCCGCCGCCGTTGGCCCCGGTGGAGCCCGAGGGCGAGGGGTACGGGGCGGAGGCGCTGCTGGACGCGGCGGAGCCGTAGTCGTCGGAGGCGTGCCGCGCGGGCCACAGGCTGACCGCCAGGACGGTCGCGAGCAGGACCGCCGAGCCGGCCCCCAGGCCGGCGAAGAACACGCGCGAGGGCACCGGCGCCAGGGACGACACCCGGTCGAGCACGGTGAACGCCTGCAGGAGCCGCTGCCGCCCGGGCGCCGAGTGGCGGCCCACCGGTCGCGCGGTGCCCCGGACCCCGGATTCCGGCACCCGGGCACCGGCCCTCAGGTCGAGATAGCGGCGGGCGCCCCAGCCCAGTACGGCCTCCGCGAGCAGGACGCCCAGCTTGCCGTTGAAATGGGCCAGTTGGTCGGCGGCGTCCCGGCAGTGCGCGCACTCGGCGAGATGGTCCCGTACGTCGGGGAGGAGGGAACCGCCACGGCGAATCGGCACGTCGAGCAGACGGTTGTAATACCGGCATTCCGACTTCGGGGCGATTTCGATGTGCGCTCGGAGACATCCTCGCCGGAATTCCTCGCGCGCCTGTTCCAGTTCGATATGCGCGGTATCGGTGTCGAGCGCCAGCAATGCCGCCGGCACGGATATGGGTTCGGCCTCCACCTCGGTGTGCCAGAGCAGGCACTGCGCGGTTCCCGACATCGCCCGAAAAGAGCGGAGGGCGAGCTTCCGGTGGTCGGTGTCCCTCGACCTCGCCACCCGCGCCCCGCGCCGCACCGCCGGTCTGCGCAGTTCGGGCAGCAGCTCCGTGATGGGCTCCACGGACGACCACACCCCGACCATCTCCCGTACGGTCACGAGGAGTTGGGGCCTGATCGCGGCGGAGGGCTCGACCCTGCGGAGCGCTTCGAGCACTTGGTGGAAGGTCGCGGCGGCGACCACCGACGCGCTCTTCTCCGGCGAGGCGAGACAGACGGCCGCGTAGTCGTGGACCGCCTCCCAGTGCCGCGCCATCAGCAGCGCCACGGGGTACGTGTCCCCCGTGCCCGCCCTCGCCCGCGCGGCGGTGAGCAGGCGCGCGTCGGATTCCCCGGGGCCTACGGACCCGGCGGGGCCGGAGTGCTCACCAGGACCGCCGTACTCACCAGGACCGCCGGCGGAACGGGGAGGATAGGCCGGGCGTGGGGGGTGAGGGGTGTGCACAGAGATACTTCCTTCCAAGGCGCAATGTCACACGCAGAAGTTCCGGCCTGAGAAAGCAGACCCTCGATTGGTACATACCTGCCGGTATGGCGCTGCGAACCTGCGCGGTCGGCGGCCCGGAATTCGAGCGGCGGAGCGAGGGCGGCCATTGACCGTGCACGAGTGAGTGCACCTTTCCACAAGTGACTCACGGGAAACAAGGCGATCGGGGGCAGGGCCGCTTTTTTGACATAAAGTCAATTAAGAACGCGGGTACGGGTGTTACTCGCGCGCCGGCGCACAACGGGCCGACGCGCGTCCGGCCGACGCGCGCCCGCGCCCTGCACAACGGGCCGACGCGCGTCCGGCCGACGCGCGCCCGCGCCCTGCACAACGGGCCGAGCACAACGGGCCGACGACCGGCCGGCGACGGGCCGGCCGATGCCGGGCCCGGCCCGTCGCCTACGCGCGACCTACGCGCACTTGACCCGCATCTGCGCCGCGGCGTGGTGCGCTCCGAACCGCTCCTCGCTGCCCCAGTCCTGGCCCCGGTCGACCAGCCGTACGGCGAACGTCTTCCCCTTGACCGGGTAACTGCCCACCTGGACCAGGCTGCCGCGGTGCGCGACCTGGCGTACTCCGAAGGTCGCGAAGCCGGAGGCGCGGTCCGCCGGATCGGCGAGCACCTGGTAGACGGTGGGATCACCCGCGACGTCGGGGTCGTGCCCGCTGTCCGGTACGTAGACGGCGAGGGCGCACTTCTCGTACGACGCGTCAAGCTTCCAGGACCAGACGGCGGAGGACTTCCCGTCCACCTTCGGGCTGCCCGACATCGGGACGGCGGAGAACCGCCCGTCGCACGAACTGCCCTTGTAGCCACCGGAGTGGACGGTGTACCAGGCGGCCTTGCCGTTCTCGAAGCGGCCGTGCTCGCGGTACGTGCCGGTCGTGCAGCCGGGGCCCGCCCACTCCCCCGCCCCCGGTCCGTCCTCCGGTGGCGGGGCGGCGGCGGGCGGGTCCGTGGTCGCGGAGGCTCCGGGGCCGGGGGCCACGCCGCCCGCCTGACCGGCGTCACCCTCCCCCTCGTTGTCGCCGCCGCCTCCGCCGGCGTTGCCGGGGATCGTGCTCGGGGTGACCTCCCCGCCCAGCCCCGGCAGTTCGGGGGAGCCGATCCGCGACGGCTGTCCGGCGCCGGTGGCGCCGCCTCCGTCACCGCCGCCCGTGCCCGCGACCACGGCGACCGTCACGCCCAGGCAGCCGAGCGCCACCACCGCGACGGTGGTCAGCAGGCGCTTGCGCGAGGCCGGAGTGCCGTCGGCGGAGGCGGAGTTGGCGTTGGCGTTCGACGCGGAGGAACGAGAGGAACGGGAAGAGCGAGAGGAACGGGAGGAACGGGAGGAGGAGCTGGAAGAACCGGGCGGGGAGAAGGGGCGGAGCGGTCCCTCGTCGTCCGGGGAACTCCCCGGCATCATCGTTCTGGACACCCAGAGGTCCTCGTCCGCCACGGGGGTCCCGTACGTAGGCAACTCCCCCGGCCCGCCCGGCACACCGGGCGCACCCGGCGCCCGCGGCCCGCCCGCCTCGCCCCGCATCTCCTCGGTGCCCGCGCCGCATACGGGGCATTGCATGCCCGGCAGCCAGACTTCGTGGCCACTCCCGCACCGTTCACACCTCATGTCGCCTCACTATGGGGGATCGCACCGCACTCCGGCAGCAGAAGAACACGATTGGTCTGCCAATTCTCCCGCTCCCCGAGTTGACCTTGCCCCGAGGTCAGGCTCACGAGCCCGGCCCGGTCCGCACATCGGGCCCCAGGTGGCCGCGTACTGGACCGGGACCGCCTACCGCCGATCCCGTACCGCCGCCGCCATGGCGTCGACCGCGCCGCGCAGGCGGTCCGGGTCCGTGCGGACCGTGCGGTTGGCCTCGATGTGGAGAAACGGTACGTCCTCCTCGGCCGCGAGGACGCCCTGCTTGTTCGTACGGCCCGCCAGCGGGCACTTCTCCGACCAGGCGCGGCAGACCCGGAAGCCGTCGTCGACCAGGGCGCGCGCCAGGGTGACGGCCTGCGGGCGGGCCGCCTCGCCCGCGCCCGTGGAGACGACCAGGTCATGCTCCGGGACGCTGCTGTCGGCGAATCCGTGCACCTGGATCCCGGGCATCCGGCGGGCGACCAGCTCGGCGCAGACGGCGTGGAAGACCGTGTCGCGGCGGTGCGCCACATCGGCGGCCCGGCCCTCCCCCGCCTTGCGGTGCGTCCCGGCGATCACCAGTACCCCGCCGGGCGCCCCGCGCAGTATGCCGACGCCGAGGCGGTCGCTGTACGCGTCCGCGACGGGGTGCGGCACCTGCACGGAGAAGCGGACCGGATCGTCGAGCGCCACGTACACCCGCCCCCAGCCGCGCATGTTCTCGGACGCCCGGTCCGCGATCTCCGCGTACCGGCGGCCGGGCCGGTCGGCCGGGGCCTCGATGTCGCGCAGGATCCGTACGCCGAAGTCGACCTCCGCGAGTCTGCGTTCGGCCTCCTCGTGCTTGCCGTCCACGTACAGCGCCACCCCCTCGGCGAGGGTGTCGCGCTGGGCGCGGTCCGGCGGCAGGTAGCGGGCGTCCACGACCTTCCCGGTGGTGAAGTCGGCGATGCGTCGCTCCAGGTCGACCTCGGTGATCCGGCCCTCGTCGCCGGACCCGGAGCGGGGCGGGCCGGACCCGTCGGAGGACCGGCCCAGGATCGGGGTGACGATCACCACAATCACCGCGATCAAGGCTCCGGCCAGCAGGCTTGCCATGATTGTTATCTTCACGGTCGGAGATCGTGTCATATGCGGGTCAAAATACCGGTGTGAAGAGATCCCTCCCCCTGTCCCGCGCAGTGCCCCGCACGGCCCTGCGTACGGCGGCGCGCACCACCCTCCGTGCCGCCGCGGTCCTCGCCCTCGCCACCGCCGTCGCCGGGTGTTCCGCACTCGGCGCGGGCGACGACGGCGGATCGGGCGGGAGCGACGGGGCGAAGGGCGAGGGCCGTTCGTTCACGGTGGCCGCGGCCGGCGACGTACTGATCCACCCGCCCCTGATCGACCAGGCCGCCAAGGACGCGAAGGCGCCGGGCGGCAACGGCGAGGCGCTGGACTTCGGCCCGCTGATGGCGGGCGTGCAGCCGGTGATCAGCAAGGCGGATCTGGCGATCTGCCACATGGAGCCGGTGATCGCCAAGAAGGGCGGCCCGTACGAGGGCTTCCCGAACTTCCAGGTCCCGCCGGAGATCACCACCACGCTCAAGAAGATCGGGTACGACACCTGCTCGTCGGCGTCGAACCACTCGATCGACCACGGCCCCGAGGGCGTGAAGCGCACGCTCGACGCGCTCGACGCGGCCGGCCTGAAGCACACCGGCTCCGCCCGGACGCAGGAAGAGGCCGAGACGCCGCTGATCGTGGACGTCAAGGGCGTGAAGGTGGCGCAGATCTCCTTCGCCTTCGGCTTCGTCAAGCACGAGGTGCCCGCGGACAAGCCCTGGCTGGTCAACAAGACCTCCTTCAAGGCGATCGCCGCAGCCGAGCGCGCGGCGCGCAAGGCGGGCGCGGATGTCGTCATCCTGAGCATCCACTGGGGACGCGAGTACCAGCAGGAGCCCAGCACCGCGCAGATGAAGCTCGCCCGGCGCATCGCCGAGAAGACCGGCATCAACCTGGTGATCGGGCACCACGCCCATGTCGTGCAGCCGATGGAGAAGGTCGGCGGCACCTGGTTCGCCTACGGTCTGGGCAATCAGGTCGCCCGGCACGAGGTGCCCAGCGGTGTGTCCGAGGAGGGCGTCATCGGCTGGTTCACCTTCACCGAGCGGGCCGGCAAGTGGGACGTACGGCCGCAGTACCTGCCGACGTACGTGGACACCCCGCCCGCCCCGGAGGACCACGAGGACCCGGACTCCCTGCCGCCGGGGGCGGTCACGGACTTCCGGCTGCTCAACCCGGTGCAGGCGATCAAGGACGGCAAGGGCGCCGACGGGAAGAAGTACACCACGGAGCAGCTCGCCCGCTATCGGCTGGCCTTCGACCGTACCCAGGGGACGATGCTGAACCGTGGCGCGGAGAAGGACGGGCTGACGCCCCTCCAGGCCCTGCCCGAATGATCCGGCGTCCCGCCTGCCCGCGCCGCCGAACGCCCCGGGCCCGGTCCTGGGCCCGGCCCTGCCCTGAATTACCAGGCGCCCCCGGGCAAACTCTGAGTGAACTGTGTGGTCCGGGCCCACCCCGAGTGGACATGTGGTCCGGGCAACCTGAGCGGACGTGTGCGGTCCGGGCGACCCGAGTGGACGTTGTGGTCCGGGTCAGGTGCCCGTGAGCCCATGGGTCCGTAGGTCGTGAGTCTGTGGGCCGTGAGCCCGTGGGCCGTGAGCCCGTGGGTCGTGAGTCTGCGGGTCCTGAGCCCGTGCGCCGGTGAGCGCGTCAGCGCGTCCGCCGGTAAGCCCGTGCGCCGCGCGCCCGCCGTATGCCCCGAACCAGGCGCTTTACCCACTCGCACACCACCTGTAACACAGATCACACATGAATTAGTTCGAACCTGGGACAACCATTCGAGAGCCTGACCAGTCCTCATATCGCGACGGGGGCTCGTATCGCGACAGGGGCAGTGTTCTCACGCCTCCGTCCGTCCCCCATCACCCCGCCTGAACGGCCCCGCGCCCGCGCGTGGCCGCCGCCAGTTGTGCCCGCACACACTGTCCTGAGAGAGGTACCCGCATGGCCGCGTCGTCTGCGAAGCGGCGGCACAAGGTCCGCAAACGGGCCGATATGTCGCTACTGGGCGGCATTCGTCCACCGATCGCGGCCCTCTCGGCCCTGCTGCTCGCGCTGGCCGCCCTCACCGCCTTCGGTCTCGGCAACCCCATCAAGGACCCGCTGCCCAAGGCCGTACTCACCTCTCAGCAGCACTTCGCCGAGGACGGCGCCATCGCGCTGCGCGCCTCGCTGGACGAGTCGATCACCGACCTCAACCGGACGGCCGCCCTCTTCAACGCGGGCGACCCGGTCTCGGCCGACACCGTCCTCGACAAGCTCGGCAGCGTCTACCAGAAGTGGCGCGGCTCGGCCGTCGTCGAGATCAAGTCCGGCAAGCTGCTCGCCGCGCGCGGCGAGAACGTACCGCTGCTCGCGGTCGACCGGGACAAGCTCGCCGACCCCGGCGGCCTCGCGCCCCGCATGGTCCGGCTCAAGAACGGCGAGACCCGGCTGCTCACCTTCGCCCTGCTCTCCTGGGAGGGACAGCCGCAGCAGCTCCTGGTCACCTCGAACAGCCTGAAGTTCCCCGGCGTCAGCCTCGGCAAGTTCCGGGTGATCGCCGTCGTCGACTCGGGCGGCCAGATCCTCAGCAGCGACGGCATCCCGGTCCCCGAGAAGATCCCCTCCGACACGGTCGAGGAGGAGGTCAAGCAGACGAAGAAGCAGCTCGCCTCCTTCGCGAAGCGCAGCGCCGAGAAGGCCGCCGAGAACCCCCTCAAGGCCAAGGAGCCCGGCTCCGGCGGCTTCCTCGGCGTCAGCGGGACGATGACCGGAAAGCGCATCAGTGGTGAGCGCCCGATCGCCGGATACGCCTCGCTGGCCGCGCCCGAGCCGGGCGAGTCCACCGACGCCACCGGCCTCGGACTCTCCGT
Organism: Streptomyces sp. NPDC088124; assembly: GCF_040685895.1. NCBI lineage: Bacteria > Bacillati > Actinomycetota > Actinomycetes > Kitasatosporales > Streptomycetaceae > Streptomyces > Streptomyces sp. NPDC088124. The sequence continues at coordinate 14,882 of NZ_JBFBJB010000012.1, forward strand.
CGTCTCCCTCGTCACCGTCCCCGAGAACACCAGCCGCGTGAACAGCCCGCTGTTCGGCCTGCTCTCGGCCGCCGCGCTGCTCGTCATCGGCGCGCTCGCCGTGACCCTGCTGCTCGGTACGGTCCAGCGTCCCCTGATCCGGCTCTTCCTGGAGAGCCGCCGCCTCTCCCGCGGCGACCTCACCCGGCCCGTCACCGTGCCCCGCTTCGGCGAGACGCGGCGGATCGGCCACGCCCTGGACCGGCTGCGCCGCCAGCTCCTCGGCGAGACGCCGGAAGCCACCGCCGACGGCGCGCCCGCCACGGCACCGAACGGCGACGGCCCCGGCGGCAAGGCGCCGCGCCGCCGCCGCGGACGCCGCGTCGGCACCCGCGCGCTGCTCGCCACCGGCGGCATCCTGCTGCTCGTCTGGTCCGCCCCGATGATGCTGCTGCTCAACCGCGCCGGGGACTCCGTCGTCGTACCGCAGCAGATCGTCAGCGACCAGCGCGAGCGCACCGACACCCTCGCCGACCGGGTGCGCCGCGCCCTCAACGAGGGCCACGCCGACATCGTCTCCGTCGCCACCCTCATCGGCGACAGGACCGAGCCCGACGCCATGTCCGCCGTCCTGGAGCGGACCATGGAGGAGCACGCGCGCTACCAGTCGATGTACGTCCTGTCCGGTGACGGCGAGGTCATCGCCAAGGCCGGCGACGCGCCGAAGCACCCCGAGGGGCAGAAGCCCGGCGCCGACCCCATCACCGTCCTCGACACGGACAGCAAGGAACCGCGCATCGCCGGCTACGCCGAGCTGCCGGGACGCGACGGCGCCGTCGTCGTCGGCGAGTTCCGCGTCGACTTCCTCAACTCGCTCCTGAAGCGGCCCGGCCTCGGCCAGGTGCGGATCGTCGACGCCGAGCGGCGCGTCCTCGGCTCGAACACCGGCTACCTGGCCTTCGAGAAGCTGCCGTCCGAGCGGCTCGACTCGTTCGTCGCGGGCACCAACCAGCAGGTCGGCCTGAGCGCCAAGCCCAGCAGCGTCCTCTACCGCAGCGGCGACGGCATCCAGATCGCCGCCGCCGCGCCCTTCGCGGGCGGCGGCGTCGCGAAGGCGCTGCGCTGGTCCGTCGTGAGCTGGCAGCCCGCCTCCGGACTCGCCATCCCCGAGTACAGCGCGCAGAACCGTACGGTCCTCGCCGGACTGCTCGGTGTCACGGCCGCCGCCGGCTGCCTGGGCTGGCTGCACATCATCGTCGTCCGTCCGCTGCGCGACCTGGCCAAGCAGGCCGAGACGCTGGCCGACGGCGACCGCCGTACCGTCCTCTACCCGCGCCACCACGACGAGGTCGGCGCCATCGCCCGCTCCCTGGAACTGCTGCGCCAGCAGCTCCAGGAGCAACGCAAGCGCGATGGCGCGCCGTCCGCCCTCGCCGGAAGGAACTGACCGACCGTGCTCTTCCTCTACTTCGTGCTGCTCATCTGCAGCACGATCCTGCTGGTCGCGGGACTCGTCGAACAGCGCAGGCACTTCACCAACCTGAACCGGATCCCCACCCGGGTGCTCGTCAACGGCATCCGCGGCAAGTCCTCCATCACCCGGCTCTGCGCGGGCGCGCTGCGCGGCGGCGACCTCGTCACGGTCGCCAAGACCACCGGCACCGCGGCGCGCTTCATCCACCCGGACGCCACCGAGGAACCCGTCTACCGCAAGTTCGGCATCGCCAACGTCGTGGAGCAGATCGGGATCGTGCGGCGGGCCGCCGCGTACAACCCCGACGCGCTGGTGATCGAGTGCATGGCCGTGATGCCCGCGCTCCAGGAGATCAACCAGTCCAAGCTGATCCGCTCCACGATCGGCGTGCTGTGCAACGTACGTGAGGACCACCTCGCCGAGATGGGCCCCACCCTGGACGACGTGGCCCGCTCGCTGTCGCGCTCCATGCCGGAGGACGGTATCTGCGTCACGGCGGAGAAGGACCGTTTCGACATCCTCCAGGAGGAGGCGGACGCCCGTAACTGCCGGCTCATCTACGCGGACCCCGAGACCGTCTCCGACGAGGAGCTGCGCGGCTTCAGCTGGTTCACGTTCAAGGAGAACGTGGCGATCGCGCTCAAGGTCGCCGAGCTGATGGGCGTCGAACGCGAGACCGCGCTCCAGGGCATGTACGACGCGCCGCCGGACCCGGGTGTCCTCTCCGTCGAGCGCTACCTCACGCCGGACGGCAAGAAGCTGCGGTTCGCCAACGTCTTCGCGGCGAACGACCCCGAGTCGACGCTGATGAACATCAACCAGCTCCTCGACCTGGGCGCGATCTCCCGCCCGCTCAACGTGGTCATCAACTGCCGTCCCGACCGCGTCGAGCGCAACGGCCAGATGGGCGAGATCATCCCCGACCTCCAGCCGGAGAAGGTCTTCGTCATCGGCCACCCCGCGAAGAGCGCCATCGACGCGATCCCGGCCGAGTGGCGCTCCCACGCCGTCGACCTGGGCGGCGACAAGCGCGATCCCGAGGAGTTCATGCGCGAACTGCTGGGGATGCTGGGGCAGGAGTCCTCGCTGGTCGCGATCGGCAACATCCACGGCCAGGGCGAACTGCTGCTGGAGCACCTCGCGGAACTGCCGGCGGACGAGACGCCGGACCCCGAGGATGAGAACGGACCCCCCGGAGCCCCCGGCGGGTCGTCCGGCGGCACGGGCGGCGCGAGCGGCGCCGGTACGGTACGGACGCCTCCCGCCGCCACGCCCGACCCGGCGCCCGACGCGGCCGGTACCGTGGCCATCCCGGTCGTGTCCGCGCCCGGGGCCGCCGCTGCCTCCCCGGCCCCGGCGCTCCGCGCCCTCCCGCCGGCGCCCGCCGACGTACGGCAGAGCGGGCAGCCGGCCGGGCAGGAGACCCCGGGGCCCGCCGCGCACCCCCGCCACGACGAGACCCTGGCACTGCCCCGCTACGCCCCGCGCCTCGACCCGTTCCGCCCCTATCCCGAGGCGTACGAGCAGCGCTACCAGCAGCGCCCCGCCACCGAAGTGCCGCGCCCGCGCGGCGCGTTCGAACCGGTCCAGATGCCGGTCCAGGGCCAGAACGAAGCCCAAGGCCAGGCCCAAGGGCAGGGCCAGGGCTACCAGGACCCGCACGGCCGGCAGCAGCAGGCGCAGCACCACTACCCCGACGGCGAGTACCCGGAGCACCCGGAGCACCCCTCGCCCCACCAGACCCCGCGGCAGAACCCAGGAGAGCTCCGTTGATCCCCGCAGTCCTCACCCCCGAGATCGCCGCGATCGGCATCGGTCTGGGCCTGATGTTCTCCCTGATCTGCTACCTCACCACCAACCTCTCCCCCGGTGGCATGATCACCCCGGGCTGGCTGGCCCTGACCCTCGTCGAGGACCTCCAGCGCGCCGCCATGGTCGTCGGCGTGACCGTACTGACGTACGTCAGCACGCTGCTCGTCCAGCGCTTCGTGATCCTCTACGGGAAGCGCCTGTTCTCCGCGGTCGTTCTGATCGGCGTGCTCCTCCAGGGCACCGTGATGATCGTGCTGTCGCTGGAGTTCCCCCTCATGTACGCCAACCAGACGCTCGGCTTCATCGTCCCGGGCCTGATCGCGTACCAGCTCGTACGCCAGCCCAAGGGCGCGACCATCCTCGCCACCGGCACGGTCACGCTCACGGCCTACGTCGTCCTCACCGCCGGCATCCTGCTCGGCGCACTGCCGTCAGCCTGACCAGCCCACCCACGGGAGCCGATTCGTCATGAGTGCCAAGTCCAAGAAGCGGGGCCGCCCGGTCCTGCACGCCGCGACGGTCCTCGCGCTGCTGGCCGGCAGCGCCTACCTCACCGTAGAACTCCGCAAGGACGAGCAGGCGAAGGCGCCCGCCGTCCAGGCGATCACCGACACCCCGGGCAAGCTGGCGAACGGGTCCAAGGCGACCGGCGAGCAGACCTGGGAGCGGCTGAAGAGTCCGGAGCGCTCGGTGCTGCGCGGCGGGGACGGCGACATCCTCGCCACCTTCACCGACGGCGCGCGCACCGCCACCCTCACCGGCCCCAGCCGTACCTTCGACGAGCCGACCAACACCAAGTCCCGTGTCGTCACGGAGAACTGGGTGCGGCTGATGCCGGAGGCGTGGACGGAGGGCGCCGAGAAGGAGAAGTGGTTCAAGGACTGGTTCAAGGAGTACTACGGCAGCGAGGAGGACGACATCTTCGCGTTCGCCTTCCAGTACATCGAGGGCGCGCCGCTCAAGAAGGACGACGAGGGAGTCCCGTACGCGGGCGACGCCAACTTCGGGCCGGTCGACGAGAGCACCCCCGGCAACCGCCTGGAGCAGTCCGACTTCTACGACTACCTCGGCATCCCGTACACCTTCCGCGACGGCACCACCAAGCAGTCGCAGCAGGCGCGCTACCGCGCGATGGACTGCTCGGGCTTCATCAGGACGGTCTTCGGCTACCGCGCCCGCTACCCGCTGATGTCCAGCGACAAGGTCGGCGACGGTCTGCCGCGCACCGCCAACGGCATGACGCGCTCGGACGTCGGCGTCGACATCTACAAGCTGGGCGGCCCCGCCCCCTGGTACACCCGGCCGGAATCCACCAGCAAGCTCCAGCCGGGCGACCTGGTCTTCTTCAAGATGGACAAGCGGACCGGCAACAGGATGGACCACGTGGGCCTGTACGTGGGCAACGACACCGACGGCCACCAGATCTTCGTCTCCAGCCGCAAGGAGGTCAACGGCCCGACCATCGGCGACCAGGGCGGCACCTCACGCCTGGACGGGAACGGCTTCTACGCGGCGCTGCTGCGAGCGGCCAAGCGCCTCTGACGCACACCACCACGAGCGCCCCGCACCGGACCAGTCAACTCCGGGGCGGGGCGCTCGTACGTGTACGCCGCTACGCCGAGGGTCAGGCCCGGCCCCGGGTCGCGTACGAGAGGAAGCTGCTCCAGACCTCCGGTGCGAGGGCGAGCTGCGGACCCTGCCGCACCTTGGAGTCACGGACGTGGACGGCGTCGAGGCAGGTGGCCACCAGAACTTCAGCGAGGGCTTCCTCCTCAAGGCGGTGCCGGCCGGCGAGATCGCCCTGCCCGAGTTCGGCGCCGAGGATCTCGTCGACGTCCCGCTGCCCCTGTCCTCGGCCTGGCGCCCCCGCGGCGGCCCGCGGCAACGCGTCGGAAAGAATGTGCTGTCGTGGAGACGGTGCTGCTGGTGGTCCTGATGGTGGCCGCGACGTTCGCCACCGCGGCGCTGTCGGCGGTGGCCGGGTTCGGCGGAGGGGTGCTCCTGCTGCCGGTGTTCGTCGCCGTCCTCGGCACCCGGGACGCGGTCGCAGTCCTGACCGTCGCCCAGCTGGCCAGCAACGGCAGCCGGGTGTGGTTCAACCGGCGCGAGGTCGACCGCCGCCTGGTCGGCGTCTTCGCCATCGGCGCCGTCCCGGCCGCCGCAGCCGGGGCACTGCTGTTCGCCACCGCGCCGCTGCCCGCCCTCACGCGCGTCATCGGCGTGTTCCTGCTGGTCATGGTCGCCTGGCGGCGCTGGAAGCCGCACGCGGCCCGGCTCGGCGACCGCGCGTTCGCCGCAGTCGGAGCCGCTTCCGGCTTCAGCTCCGCACTGGTCGGCTCGGTCGGGCCGATGGTCGCCCCGTTCTTCCTCGCCCGCGGCCTGCTGCGCGGCGCCTACATCGGCACCGAGGCCGCCTCCGCCGTGGTGATGCACCTGACCAAACTCGTCATCTTCGGCGCCGCCGCCGTGCTGACCGCCACCAGCGCCACCATCGGTCTGGCCCTCGCCCCGGCCGGCGCGGCCGGGGCCTGGGCGGGCAAGAAGATCGTCGACCGGCTGCCGGCCCACGTCTTCGTCCTCATCATCGAGGCGGGCCTGATCGCCTCCGGCCTCCTGCTGGCCATCACCGACGGATGACAGACCTCCACTGACGTCATTTCTCGCGAACATTCATGACGCCGCCAACCGCCAGCTGCCTCCCGAACCGATGGACGAACGCCGCTGCTTGAAGTGAACGAAGCCAACCGATCCCGCTCACGGTCCTTTCCAGGCATCCGAGCAGTGTTCTTGACCCTCACACCGTGTCAGGCGGTCAACTCGGAGACATCATGTTCACCATCGGAGACTTCGCCCGGGCACGGTCACCGCGGCTCGATGGAGACCGTTCTGCCCACCGTCCAGACCCTCGGCCGCTGGATCGACGCCAACGGCTACCGCTCGATCGGCTATCCCCGAGAGATCAACCTGGAATGCCCCGACGACCACGACGAGTGGGTCACCGAACTCCAAGAACCGGTGAACAAGGCCTGACAGGAGAAGGGCCGGCCAGGCTCTCCTGGCCGGCACCAGCGCAATCCTCCATCAGCGAGTGCAGACGACTTCGGTCGTCTGCGCAGACGACTTCGAAGGCCGGCACCTCGGCTACCCGCCTTCGATGACCTGAATGATCGTCTTGCCGGGGGTGCGCTTGTCGGGCGCGAAGGCCGCGGCCGTCTCCTGCAGCGGGCGGATCGCTCCGACGATCGGCTTGAGTCGCCCGTCGCGCAGGCGCTGGGCGAGGTCGGCGAGACGGACGCGGTCGGGTTCGACGACGAAGAAGACCGCGCGGGCGTCCGCGGGGTGGGTGGTGACCGGCTGCGCGATGGTGACCAGGGTGCCGCCGGCGCGGACCAGCGCCGTGGAGCGTTCCAGGATCTCTCCTCCGATGACGTCGAACACGACGTCCACCTCGCCGATGTCCTCCAGGCGGTCGGCCCGCAGGTCCAGGAACGCGTGCACGCCGAGGCCGAGCGCGGTCTCCCGGTCGGCGGCCCGGCCGGTGCCGATCACTCGGGCGCCTGTCTCGCGGGCGAGCTGTACGGCGAGGGAGCCGACGCCGCCCGCGGCGCCGTGGATGAGCACGGTCCGGCCGGTGGTGAGGCGGCCGTGATCGAAGAGGCCCTGCCAGGCGGTGAGTCCGGAGATGGGCAGGGCGGCGGCAGCGGCGTGGTCGACGTCGGCGGGGAGCGGGGCGAGGTTGCGGGCCTCGACCGCGGTGTACTCGGCGAGCGAGCCGTTGCGCGTCCAGTCGGTGAGCCCGAACACGCGCTGGCCGACCGTGAGGCCGGTGGTGCCGTAGCCGAGCTCGGTGACCACGCCGGACAGCTCGTGGCCGGGGACCGACGGGGTGCGGTCGCGGCCGGCCCGGTCGGTCCAGGTGCCGGGCCAGGCAAGCTCACCCGGAGTGAAGCCGGCGGCGTGCACGCGGACGATCACGTCGTTCTCGGCCGCGTGCGGGTGGGGCAGGTCGTTGAGAGTGAGGCCGCTGATGCCGGCGTCGCGGTCCTGGACGGTGATGGCGCGCATGGGGTTCCTCGGGTGAGTCGGTGGGGCAACGATCCCGGTGGCCCACGTAGGGCGCTGTGATCGCAGCGTCAACGCTACGCGCGAAGCGTCCCAGTCATCCGGGACAAATCCATGCAGCCCCGCTGGGCCACTTCCAGAACGTCGGGAAGTCGCCTCGTCCGCCCATTCTTCTGTTGCCCGTCCCGGGAATCCCAGTTCACCCGGCCAGTCGCACGGCAATCCGGCGATACCCCGGCGGCCGAGGAGGATGTCACAGCCCCATCAGGCACAGAGCGTCGGCCGCCCGAACCCCCCGTGGCTCAGCGCAGTTCCTCCGGGCAGCCCGTCCCGCGCGGCAGTTGGTACGGCGCGGCCAGTCGGTAGACCCCGGCCCGGGGAGCGAGCAGTTCCGTCCACTCGTCGCCCTGCGCGGTCGGCTCGGCCTTCAGCAGACAGCCGTTGGGGTTGGTGAAGGTCTTCGGGCTGTTCCCGTCCGCCTCCCCGGCCGCCTTGGACGCGGCCGTCTCCTGCGGCGGCAGCACCCGCTTGCCGTCCTCGTCGACCAGCGCGAGCCACGGCGAGTACGGGATCCGGATGAGCACCCGCCCGGCGGACTTCACCTGGATCGTCACCTCTTCGGCGCCCGCCCGCTCGACGATCGAGGGCGGGTCGGCGAGCGACGTCGGGTCCTGGACTTCGTAGAGCGTCCAGTTGGCGTCGCCCCACAGGCGCTCCAGATAGGGCAGGCCGCCCTGGACCAGTTCGGCCTCCACGGCGGCGCCGTCGTCGAACCGGCCCTCGGGCAGCACCACGTAGTGCACGGCCCAGCGGTCCAGCCAGTCCCGGTACGTCGTCTCGGTCAGGGTGTCGTCGTAGAAGAGCGGGTTGCGCTCCATGTCGGCCTGCCGGTTCCAGCCCCGGGCGAGGTTGACGTACGGGGTGAGCGCGGAGGACTCGCGGTGGCTGCTGGCGGGCACGACCTCGACGCGGCCCTTGTCCGCGCCCCTGCGCTGCAACTGGTTGACCAGCGGCGCCAGCTCGCGGGCCCAGGAGGCGGTGGGGGCCGTCCGCACGATGTCGTCGACGCCCTTGAAGCCGATCCAGAAGTTCAGCCCGGCGAAGGCGACGACCAGGGCGTACCAGCGGCGGGTGCGCGGCGCGGTGTACGGCAGGGCGGCGAGCAGCACCACCCCGCCGACGATCATCGCGAACCGGGAGACATTGGAGCCGATCTGCGAGTCGATCACGTACGTGAGCAGCACCCCGGAGCCGTAGACGGCCGTGGCGACCCGGACCGTACGCCACTCCCCGGGGACGAGGACGAAGGTGAGGACGGAGAAGAGGAACGGCAGCGAGGCGGTGCCGACCGACATCGGCTGCGTACCGGAGAACGGGAACAGCCAGGCGGAGAGCGCCACGACCGCCGCCGGGGCGAGGCCGAGCGCGTAGGCCCCGGGGCGGCGCTTGTTGAGGAAGAGCGCGGCGGCCACGACACCGAGGAACAGCCCGGCGACCGGACTGGCGGCGGTGGCGAGCGCGGCGAGCGGCGCGGCGGCCACGCCCTTGAGCCAGCGCTTGCGGCGCCAGCGGTGGGGCCAGCAGAACACGGCGGCGACGGCGCCGAGCGCGAACATCACGCCGAGGCCGAAGGTGACGCGCCCGGAGAGCGCGTTGCACAGGAACGCGAACACCCCGGCGAGCCCGCACGCGACGGGGTTACGGACGGCCGGGACACGGACGAGGATCAGCGCGGTCAGGGCGGCGGAGACCGTCCCGGCCACCATCATGGTCGAACGGACACCGAGGACCGACATCAGGTACGGCGAGACGACGCTGTACGAGACGGGGTGCATCCCGCCGTACCAGGCGAGGTTGTACGCGGAGTCGGGGTGGCGGCCCACGAACTCGGCCCAGGCGTCCTGAGCGGCGATGTCGCCGCCGCTGTTCGCGAAGAAGAAGAACCAGAGGACGTGGACGGCCGCGGCGACGAGAGTGGCGAAGAGGACGGGATGCCGCCGCACCCGCTCCCGGACGCCTGCAAACCGCCCGCCTTCGCCGGGGTCCCCGTTGCCCCCGGGGGGCGCGGGGCGCGCGGACGCGTCCGTGAGCGGCTCCGGGGCCGGTCCCGTGGGCGGTGCCGCGGATCGGTCCGCGGGCAGATCTATTCGCGCCTCGGCAGCGGGCGCACCGGGGGCGGGCGCACTGCGGGCGGCGCCGCCGTCGGCGCGCGGCGGCTCAGCGGTCGTCACTGCGGCTCTCCACGTCTTCCCGTCGCTCCGTCGCGCGGTCCCGCGGTCCTGCCGTCCCGCGGTCGCCCGGAGCTCTTCTCCGTAACCCGTCATTCGTCACGCGTAGTTCGTGGCCCGTGGCCCGGTGTGCCGACCCCGGCATCCTTGCAGGACGCCCGCATCTTCCAGGACGCCGAACCCGTGGTGCTCAGTTGCCCGGGCGGCCCGCCGAACGGCCGGCCGGGCAGATGACGGGGCGGCGCCCAACAGATGTCCGTTTCGCGACGCTAGCACGTATGGCTGGCGCGTACGGCAGGCGCGTGCTCCGGGGCCGTCACGTGCGGCCCTACGGCCGGTGGCCCCGGAGCATGCGCTCCGGGGCCACCGGCCTTCACCCGTCTCCCGCGACCGGTCAGCCGACGCGGGTCAGCTTCGCGCCGAAACCGGGCTCGACCAGGTCTTCCTGGAGCGCGACCGGTGCGGTCACCTGGCCCGGTCCGGAACCGACGGTCAGCTGACCGACCACCGTGCCGGCCGACGCCGTCTGCGGAACCGCCTTGCCGCCGTCCGTCATCCCGAGGGAGATCTTCAGGCTCGGCCAGCCGGCCGCCGTCAGGTCCTTGGTGGCGACGACGGGGGTCTGGCCGCCCAGGCCGTCGTCGACGTAGCCGACCGTCTGGCCCTTCTTCACCACCGTCTGCGACACCAGCAGCTCACGCGTGTCGATCAGCACCTTCTTGCTCGCCGCGTTGACCGCGTCGATGATCGAGGGGCCCCGCTGGCCGAGGATGGCGCCCACGACGTACTGCTTCTTCGTGCCCTCGACGTCCTTGGTCGCGGCGAAGAGCAGGTTGCCGCCGGCCTTGGTGGTGGTACCGGTCTTTATCCCGATGGCGCCGTTGTAGGGCACCAGGGTGTTCCAGTTGGGCCACGTCTTACCGGACGGGTCGGTCCACTGCGGCAGCTGGGTGATCACCATCAGCGCCTGCATCTTCACCAGTTCCAGCCCCAGCTTCACCTGGTCGGACGCGGTGGAGACGGTCGTGGCGTCCAGACCCGACGGGTCCGTGTACTTCGTGTCCTTCATCCCGAGTTCCTCGGCGGCGTCGTTCATCTTCTTGACGAACGCGTCCTGCGAACCGGCGTCCCAGCGCGCGAGCAGCCGGGCCACGTTGTTCGCCGACGGGATCATGAGCGCGCTGAGGGCGTCCTTCTGGGAGAGCTTGTCGCCCTCCTTGATCGTGTTCAGCGTCGACTCGTTGCCGGACTCGTCGTAGCCGCCCTCCTTCTCCGCCAGGGCGTCGACCGGGATCATCGCACCGTCCTGATCCACCTTCATGGGGTGGTCCCGCATGATGATGTACGCCGTCATCGACTTGGTCACGGAGGCGATCGGAACCGGCTTCTGCTCGCCGAAGGAGTCCACCTCCCCCAGCCCCGCCACCGACATGGCGCCCTGCCCGTGGTCGGGCCACGGCAGCGTCGGCTTGTCGCCGTCGAAGGAGTACTCGGAGTCCGCGCTGAGCATCAACTCCGGTGCGGGGAGCGGCCGTACCGCCTGGACGATCGCGAAGACGACCACCGCGAGCAGCACCAGCGGCGTCCAGATCTTGACCCGGCGGACCATCGTGCGGACCGGGGTCTCCGGCGGGGCCGGCTTGTTGGTCAGCTCGGCGAGCAGGTCGAGCGGGGGCATCGGCGGCAACGGCTGCTGCCGGGTGCGCTCGGCCTCCGGGAACCCGGACGGCGCGGGCGCCGGAGCCGGAGCCGATGCCTGGGGCTGGGGCTGGGGCTGGGCAGGCTTGGACGCCGCCGGGGCCGGACGGTCGTCGCGGCGCAGGGGTACGAACGTACTCGTCCGCTCCGCCGGGGCCTCGGCCACGTCGGCCGGCTTGGGCAGCTTCAGCGCGGTGGTGGGCTGGTCGGTGGCGGGCTTGGGAAGGGTCTTGAAGACAGCGGTGGCCTGATCGACCGGCCCGGACTCGGACTTGGCCCCGGACTCGGGCTTGAACCCGGACTCGGACTTGGCCCCGGACTCGGACTTGGAGCCGGACTCGGGGTCGGGGGCAGAACCAAGCTTGGACCCGGCCCCCGGCTCGGACTTGGACCCGGAGTCAGATCCGGACCCGGCCCCGGACTTGGCCCCCGTCGTGGCCCCGGACTCGGGCTTGGCCCCGGGCTCGGATCCGGACCCGGAAGCAGGCGCGGGCCGGTCGTCGCCGCCCCCGCCCCCGCTCTCGGACGACTTCGCCGACGCCTTCTCCGACTTCTCGGCGTCGTCGGCGTTGTCGGAGTCCTTCGACTCCGGGGACTCCTTGGGCTCCTCCGGCTCCTGCGACCCCGCGTCGGACGCCTTTCCGGACGTCTTCCCCGGCGTCTTCCCGGCCTCTTCCTCGTCCTTCGTCCCGTCAGGGGCGGGCGAGCCGACCGGTCCTGTCCCGGCGGCGGACTCGGCCGAGGTGTCCCCGGCCTTCTCCGACTCCTCCGACTCCTCCGACTCCCCGGCCTTCTCCGACTCCTTCGGCTCGGCCCCGGACCTCGCCCATGAAGGCGACCCGGCGCCCTTCAGGGTCATCGTCCGGTTGTCGGACTTCGGGCGCTCCGGGGACCCGCTCGCCGCGTCCTCGGCAGCCGCCGGGCCGGACTCCGGTTCCGTCACGGAGTCCTCGTCGCGATTTGCGGTCGCAACCTTTGTCGACACCCCCGAGCCGGATTCCGACCCCTCGGCCCCCTCGCCCCCGTCTCTCCGGTCCGGTACGGCCGCGGCCGATTCACGGAAGACCGAAAGCCTCGGGTCACGTTCGCCAGGAGTCGTCTCCCCCGACGACTTCCGCTGATCCGATTTGTCGGGGGACTCGCCCGCCACCGCGTCTCCTTCATGTCTCATGCGCCGTAAACCGCACTGTCCGAAGCATCTATCAGTGTCCCGCTCTGGGACCTCGGCCCGAGTGCTAGACGAGAACGACATACATAACGGTTCCCACACAAAGCACCCAGGCACCCTCGACAGACCATTGTGAGAGGGGTCACCCTGTCATTCATCCACGCGGGGAGGCATGGATGGGCAGGAGCCGCAGAACAATTCCGGAGGAGCTTCTGCTGCTCGCTCTGGACCCGGCCACGGGTACCACAGCGCAGCCGCAGTCGCTCGACCTCGGCCTGGCCGGAGCACAGCTAGTGGAGCTGGCTCTGGCAGGACGGATAGCCCCTGACGGGGATCGTATCGCCGTGGTGATGCCACGGCCGACCGGAGATCCAACTCTGGACTCCGCACTGGAGCTGCTGCGCAGACGCGGCAGCCCGGTTCGGGCGGTCCACTGGATCGGCGGGCCCCGGCTGGGGCTGCGCCAGACCTATCTCTCGCATCTGGAGCGGTGCGGCATGGTGCATGCCGTCGCGGGCCAGATGTGCGGGGTGTTGCCGACGACTCGCTACCAGGCGACGGAGACGGCGATCAGCCGGGAGATCAGGTCCCGGCTGGACAGCGCGATCCGCACCGGCGTTCCGCCGGACCCGCGGACCGCGGCGCTCGCCGCGCTGGCCCACGCGGTCGGACTCGGCAAGCACCTCTACCCCGGGAACGAGGGGCGCTCGTCGCGCTCCCGGCTCCGGGACCTGATCAGGCACGACCCGATGGGCGGTCTCGTGGCGCACGCCGTGATGGACGTCCAGAACGGGGTGGGCGCACAGCCACGCCGTAACCCGGCCCAGAGCGCCGCCGGTGCTCCGGCCGGCGCGCGGCCGGTCGGTGGCGTGCCCATGCAGCCGCAGCGCGGTGGCATGGCGCGCGTGCCGGCGCACTGACACACCGCAATCCGACGCACCGACGCACCGACGTGCCGTCGTCGTCCAGCAGACCGGACCCGGTTCGGGAGCCGCACAGGACGCGCGGGGCAGCCAACACCATTTGGCTGCCCCGCGCGTCGCGTATCAGCCACCTCGCGGCCGCCCCACGGGCGCCTGGAGCCCCGGCAAAGGGCCAGACCTTTGGCCAGGGGTCCGCGGGGCCGCTGAAGCCCCGGGAGGGGCCCTGAGGCCCGCGACGGCGCCAGGGCGCGCGTGAGGGCGCGCGGCGCGGCGCGCAGAACGGCGCAATCACCTCTGTAGCCATTTCCCAGCGCAGCCGGGACCTTTGGTGGCAGTCTGCTGAGCAGTAGATACGTACAGCTACAGCTACACAGCCGGAGGTGCAGTTTCCGTGGCGTCCAACGTCAATCCCACCGTCAGGCGACGCCGATTGGGCCAGGAGTTGCGCCGGCTTCGCGAACTCAAAGGCATGACGGCCGAGGAAGTCGCGGAACGCCTGCTGGTCTCCCAGTCGAAGATCAGCCGACTGGAGAACGGCCGCCGTTCGATCAGCCAGCGCGATGTACGGGATCTCTGCGGGGTCTACGACGTCGAGGACAGCCGGATCGTCGACTCGCTTATGCAAATGGCCAAGGACTCCCGCCAGCAGGGCTGGTGGCATGCCTTCGGCGACATCCCGTACAGCGTCTACATCGGCCTGGAGACGGACGCGGCCTCGTTGCGCGTGTTCGAACCGCAGGTGGTTCCCGGGCTGCTCCAGACACGCCCGTACGCCGAGGCGCTGATCAACGGCGCGCTTCCGGAGTCGGCCGTACCGGATGTGGAGAAGCGCGTCGGGGTACGGATGCGGCGACAGGACCGGATCAACGCGCCCGAGGAGCCGCTGCGGCTCTGGGCCGTGGTCGACGAGGCGGCGCTGCGGCGGGTCGTCGGCAGCCGTCAGCTCATGCGCGAGCAGCTCGAACACCTGGTGGAGCAGTCGCAGTTGCCGCATGTGACGGTCCAGGTGCTTCCTTTCGACATGGGCGCGCATCCCGGAATCAGCGGGCACTACGCGATTCTCGAATTCCCCGACGCGTCGGACTCCAGCGTGGTCTACATCGAGGGCGTGACGAGCGACCTTTATCTGGAGAAGGCGAATGATGTGCAGCGGTACAGCGTGATGTACGAACATCTGCGCGCACAGGCCCTGAATGCGGATCAGACGCGGCAGTACATCGCGGATATCGCCAAGGATTACGCCCGTTGAGCACCCCTTGAGCACTCGTCACATTGGTCCGGATTGTCGAACTGATCCGCTTTTACACATGACGGCGGGAGAAGTGTACTACTCAATCCGCGCCAGGCGTAAGGCTGTTCCCCAATAGACCATCCGGACGAGTGAACGCACATCCCACTCATCACGTGAGGCGAGTAGCGTCGATCATGCCAGCAGAAGTTGGCGCTATGTCACCTCACTTGCTGAACCGGAGCGAATATGGCAATTCTTCAGGGCGCTACGGACACGTGGACGAAGTCCTCGTACTCCGGCGGAAACGGCGCATGCGTAGAGGTCAGGTCCCCCTTCGTCCAGGCCGTTGCCGTCCGGGACTCGAAGGCTCCCGAGGGGCCGTCGATCTCCTTCGTCCCCAGCTCATGGAATGCCTTCGTCCAGGAAATGGGCAAGGGCGCCGCCGGCCTCGACTGAGGCACGCCGCGTTTTACCGCAGCACAGACAGAGCCCTCTCGACCGGTCCGCCGTCCTGGCCGAGGGGGCTCGACCATGCCCGGCCGCGCGGGACCCGCATCCCGCGCGGCTGTTTCCGTTCCGTACGGCCCACCCGCTCCGTACGCCAAAGACCCGCGGCCCACGACCGGAGCCCGCTGACGAAGTGCCCGCTCATCCTGGGTGAACCGGCACGGTCGCGACAACGCCACGGAGAGTCAAGAACAGGTAAAAACGTTCGACTCACTGACCTTCGTTCACGTCCATGACCGTGTACACCCTTGACCCGCCGCCCCGCCAGGCGGTTCAATCCCCCAAGTCCCCGCTCCCGCACGGGGGTTGCCGCCGACCGGAACGCGCCCACTGACGAAGCGCTCCGACGTTCATCCGGCGGACCCCTGGAGGGGTGACATGAACAGCCTCGACTGGATCGTGCTCATCGCGTACTTCGGCGTCATGATCGCGATCGGCATCTGGTCGCACAAACGAGTGGACAACGTCAGCGACTTCTTCACCGCGGGCGGCAAGATGCCCTGGTGGCTGTCGGGCATCTCGCACCACATGTCCGGGTACAGCGCCGTGATGTTCACCGGATACGCCGGCATCGCCTATCTCTACGGCGTCACATCATTCGTGACCTGGTCCTTCCCCATAGCCATCGGCATCGGGATCGGCGCGCAGATCTTCGCGCCCCGGCTCAACCGGCTGCGCTCCCGGCTACGGGTCGCCTCGCCGCTGGAATATCTGAAGAACCGGTACGACCTGAGAACACAGCAGGCGCTCGCCTGGTCCGGGCTGCTGCTGAAGATCGTGGACGTGGGCGCCAAGTGGGCCGCCATCGCCACCCTGCTCTCCGTCTTCACCGGGATCTCCCTCAACCAGGGCATCCTCATCACCGGTGTCATCACCGGCATCTACTGCACCGTCGGCGGGCTGTGGGCCGACGCCCTCACCGAGCTGGGCCAGTTCATCATCCAGCTCTTCGCCGGGATCGCGATGCTCGTCGCGGTCATGGGCGAACTCGGCGGCGTCAGCGCGCTGTGGACGGTCTGGGACAAGCTCCCCGAGGGCCACGCCGAGCCGACGGCGGGACCGTACACCGTGACGTTCCTGCTGGCGTTCCTCTTCATCAAGACCTTCGAGTACAACGGCGGCATGTGGAACCAGGCGCAGCGCTACATGGCCACGGCCAGCGCCCGCGAGGCCACGCGCTCGGCGCGGCTCTCGGCCGTCCTGTGGCTGGTGTGGCCGCTGGTCCTGTTCTTCCCCATGTGGTGCGCGCCGCTGCTGGTGGAGGCGCAGAAGCCCGACGCGTCCGACTCGTACGCCCTGATGACCGAACAGCTCCTCCCGCACGGGCTGCTGGGCCTGGTCATCGTCGGCTTCTTCTCGCACACCATGGCGATGTGCTCGTCGGACGCCAACGCCATCGCGGCGGTCTTCACCCGGGACATCGCCCCGGTGCTCTCCCGGGCGGCGCGCAGCTGGTCGGACCGGGCGGGGCTGCTGGCGGCGCGGCTGTCGACGATCTCGTTCCTCGCGCTGTCGATGGCGATCGCCACCCAGGTCAACTCGCCGACGTTCAAGGACATCATCACCGTCGTCATCAAGTGGGTGGCGGGGCTGATGGGGCCGATCGCGATCCCGTTCATGCTGGGGCTGCTCAAGCCGTTCCGCAAGTCCGGGCCGACGGCCGCGCTGGTGAGCTGGGCGATGGGACTGCTGGCGTTCTGGCTGGTCAACTACCCCATCAACTGGAACGTGGACGGCGGCGTGCCGCTCCAGTACCAGGTTTCCGTGCCGCTCGCGGTGTCGCTCGTGCTGTACATCGTCATCGGCTTCCTGAAGCCGGAGGACACACCGGAGCGTGACGCGCTGCTGGGGCGGATCGACGGGGACGGCCACGAGGAGACCGACGGGGCGGGCGACGCGAACGGCAAGGGGAACGGGATCAGCCGCGCGGGTAGCGGGTCAGCCAGCCCGACTCCGTGACATCGGGGCTGTGCAGGGCCGGCCCCTGGGTCATCTCCATCGCGAAGTCGTCGGCGATCTCCAGCAGGGTGGGCCGGCCCTCCAGCTCCGCCAGCCAGGCGGGCGGCAGGGCCGTCTCACCGTGCATCGCCCCCAGGAGCGAGCCGCAGAGGGTGCCCGTGGCGGCGGAGGGACCGTCGTGGTTGACGGCGAGCCGCAGCCCCTGGCGTACGTCCTCGGCGACCAGCGCGCAGTAGACGGCGACCGCGAGCGCCGACTCGGCGGTGCGCCCGTCGCCGAGCGCGGCGATCTGCTCGGGGCCCGGCACGCCCCGCCGGACGAGGTCGAGCGCCTGCCGCAGGGCCGCCGTGACGGGCTCGTGGCCGGTGCGCGGCGCGATCAGCACGCAGGCGCGCTCCACCCCCGCCTCCAGGGTCCCGCCGCGCGCGATCTCGTGGACGATCACGGCGTAGGCGCCTGCCGAGACGTAGGCCCCCGGACAGCCGTGCGTCTGGACGGCGCACTCCAGCGCGAGCTGGCAGACGAGTTGGGGTTCCCACCCGACGAGCAGCCCGAACGGCGCGGACCGTACGAGCGCGCCCGCGTCCCGCGCGATGGGGTTCTTCGGCTGGTCGAGCGTGCCCATGACCTGGTCGCCGAGGCCGGTGAGACAGGAGATGGTCGGGTCGCGGCGTACGTACAGCCATTCCTCCTGGGCGAGCCACCCGTTGTCCTTGCGCCGCAGGTCGGGCCCCCAGTCCCGCTGGGTCGCGGCCCACCGCAGATGCGCGCGGTGCACATCGGTGGGCGGGTGCCAGGCGCCGATGTCGCGGCGCACCTGGGCGCGGATCAGCCCGTCGACGGTGAACAGGGTGAGCTGGGTGTTGGCGGTGACCGCGCCGCGCCGGCCGTACGCGGAGACGACATCGGTGGCACCGGCGGCGCCGTGCGCGGCTCTGATCTCGTCGAGCGTGAGCGTGGCGACCCCGGCGCCGAGCGCGTCGCCCAGCCCGCCGCCGAGCAGGGTGCCCCGTACCCGGCTGCGGAAGTCCTGTTGCTCGGCACGGCCCCAGACGACTCCGGACGGTGTGCTCACGCGGCCCCTTCCCCTGTCGGCCCCCGATCGGACTGCGCACGGTTGCGCAGCACTGTAATCGAACGGGAACAGTGGGTTGAGGGCGCACTCAGACGCGCAGTGTCGGCCGCTCCAGGTGCGTGACGGCGCGCAGCAGCCACTCCACCGGTCCCATCCGGAACCGCCGCGTCCACCAGGCGCTCCACCCCACTTGGACGGCGAAGATCCCCACCGCGACGGCGATCACCGCGGCGTACGGCATCCGCCCGATGAGGCCGAGGCCCACACCCGTGAAGATCAGTCCGCAGAGCAGCGACTGGCTCAGGTAGTTGGTGAGCGCCATGCGGCCGGGGCGGGCCAGCGTCTCGGCGAGCCGGGCGCCGCGCGCGGTGCGGAAGAAGCGCAGCAGGGTGGCGACGTACGCGGCGGTGAGGCAGGGCGCGGTGACGAGGTGCACGGCGGGCGCGAAGAGGTCCTCGGGGCCGGCGGCGGCGTACCAGAACGCGCCCGCCAGGCCGACCGGGAAGCCGATGAGCTGGACGAGCCGCAGCTTCCGCCGGTACGCGTCCGGGTCCGCGGCGGCGGTGTGGTCGAGCACGCGGTGCTTGCCGGTCGCCAGCCCGACCAGGAAGGCGGAGAAGGCCAGCGGGCCCTGGAAGAAGAAGATCAGCGGGAACGCGGTCGACAGCGAGGAGCCCCGTTCCCCGAGCACCTCCCCGAGTCCGCCGCGCATCGCCTCGGTGGCCGCGTGGCCGTCGGCCAGCATGGTGAGCCGCTCGGCGGGGGTCGCGGAGGCGGACGCCTCGTCGATGAGGGCCACGAGGACGGCCAGGGCCAGGAAGGCGAACGTGACGGCACCGGTGATGATCCCGGCCACCCACAGTGCGCGGCGCGGCGAGATGCCCCGCACGAAGAAGAGCAGCAGGCCGAGGAAGGCGTACGTCACCAGGATGTCGCCGTAGAAGAGCAGCACCGCGTTGGCGACCCCGATCAGCAGCAGCCCGCCGAGCCGCCGCAGGAAGCGGGGGCGGAAGGAGACCCCGCGCGCGGCGGCGGAGTTGAGCTGGAGGGTGAAGCTGTAGCCGAAGAGGAAGGAGAAGAGGAGGTAGAACTTCGACTCGAAGAGGAACTGGACCACGTCCGTGGCGAGATGGTCGTGCCACGCGGTCCTGGCCGGGTCGGCCACGTCGAGCAGGGTGTAACCACTCGCGAAGAACGGGATGTTGACCATCAGGATGCCGAAGAGCGCGAAGCCGCGGAGCGCGTCGACATCCGCGAGGCGCGCGGTGGCGGACTTGCCGGGGGCGGGCGTTCCGCCGACCTGCGGACCTGGAGCGGCCCAACCGCCGACCTGCGGGCCGGGCGCGGGCGGTCCGCCGGCGGACTGGGCGGGAAACGGTGCTGTCATACCGTACGACGTTACGGAGGGCGGGCGCGGTGCCGCATCCGACCAAAGTAGCGCGGCGGTTCTCTTCGGTCTTCCTCCTCCCCGGCCCCGTCCCCGGTTCATGCCCAGCGGGCGGCGAACGCGTCGCGCGCGGCGACGACCCGGGCGAGGCGGGGGGTCAGGCCGGCGGTGTCGACGCCGGGTGCGTGGAGCAGTTCTTCGAGGTCGCAGGCGATGTTCGCGAGGTCGTCCCACGCGTCCGCGGTGTCGAACAGGGCGGCGAGCGCGGTGTCGAGCGCCGCCCAGTCCCCCCGTACGGCCCCGCTCAGCATGGCCGCGTACGCGGTCGTGTCGGCCGGGAGGTCACCGGCCTCGCCCATCAGCCGCTCCAGTTCCCGCCAGACCGGGACCCCGGCCTCCGCGCCCTCGGCCACGGTCACCGTCATGGCCAGCTGGAGCGTGCCGAACACCGGCGCCTCGGCGCTGTGCCGCTCGGCCACCGCGCGCGCCTCGGCCCACTGTCCGCTGCGGCGCAGTGCCTCGCAGCGGTCCACCGGGCTGTTGTCGCCGGGGTCGGTCACCTCGTCCAGCAGGCGCAGCGCCTCCTCGGGCCGGCCCTGGAGCAGGCAGATGCCCGCCGCCCTGCGCCGGGCGTGGTCCGCCTCCGGGTACAGCTCGGCGCACCGTACGAGATCGGCGTACGCCTGCTCCGGGCGGCCCGCGGCCTGGCCCGTCCTGCCCCGGCAGTAGTACGCCCAGGAGTCGTCCGGATCGAGTTCCAGGGCCCGGTCCAGATCCGCGAAGGCGTCACTGTATTGGCCCCGTACGTGATGGGTCCGGCCGCGCAGCGTGAGCGCCCAGATGTCCTCGGGCCGCCGGTCCAGCACCTCGGTGAGGTCGGCGAGCGCCTCCTCGTGCTGTCCCGCGTCCAGCCGGGCCTCGCCGCGCTCCCGCCGGATCCAGAGGACGTCCGGGTCGGCCTCGACGGCGCGCTCCAGGTCGGCCAGCGCGCCGGCGGCATCGTCGTGTTCCCGCCGCAGCCGGGCGCGGTGCGCCAGCGCCCAGGCGTACTCGGGGTCCAGTTCGATCGCCCGGTCGAGGTCGGCGCGCGCCTCGGCGTCCCGCCCCAGTTGGTGGCGGACATGCCCCCGGCCGCCCAGCGCCGAGGCGTGTTCGGCGTCGAGCTCCAGGGCACGGGTCAGCTCCCGTTCCGCCTCCTCGTCGCGGTCGGCGAGCCGGTACCCCTCGCCGCGCTCGGAGGCGATCCACGCGTTGTCCGGGGCGAGTTCGACCGCGCGGTCCAGATCGGCGAAGGACCGGTCGGGCTCCTCCAGGTCGCGCAGCAGGCGGGCCCTGCGGACCAGGGCCCACAGATACTCGTCGTCCAGTTCCAGGGCGCGGTCGAGATCGGCCAGGGCGGCGTCGTGCCGGCCCAGCGCGTGCTGGGCGACGCCCCGGGAGGCCAGCGCGAAGGCGTCGGTCGGGTCGAGCGCGAGGACGCGGTCCAGCAGGGCGACGGCCTCGTCGTTCCTGCCGACGATCCGCAGCGTCTCCCCGTACACCTCCAGGATCCAGACCGTGTCCGGGGAGAGTTCGTCGGCGCGGCGCAGATCGGCCAGGGCGGGCTCGTACGCCCCGCTCTCCTGGTGGGTGAGGCCGCGGCCGAAGTGCGCGAGGGGCGCCCGCGGGTCGAGCGCGAGCGCCCGGTCGTACTCCGCGAGTGCGGGTTCGTGCGAGCCCGCCTCGCGCAGTTCCCGGCCCCGTACGGTGTGCGCCGCCGCCCGGCCCGGGGTGTCCAGTCCCGGCCGGTCGAGCAGGGCGCCGAGGGCGGCCCGGGCGCCGTCCTCCTCGTCGTCGAGGGCGGCCACCAGCCGCCGTCCCCACTCCCGGGCCACCTCGTCGCCGGTGTCCGTGCCGGCCTCCGCCAGCACCTGGGCCGCGCGGCGGGCCGCGGCCGGGCTCTCGCGGCAGCCCTCCACGACGTCCCGCAGCGCCCCGGGGAGCGCGCCGCGGGGTCCCGCGCACAGCCGGTGGTACGTCTCCTCGAAGCGCAGCGCGCGCCATTCGGCGCTCTCCCAGACCTCGTCGGCGCGCAGCTCGCCCTCGGTCTCGGCGCGCCAGCGGGCGAAGCACGCGGCGAGCGCGGCCTGCCGCTCGCGCCAGCCGCGCGGGGAGCGGGTGCGCTGGAGACGCAGCATGGGGGCGCGCACGACGCCGTGGTAGGTGACCGCGCCGTCCTTGCGGATGGCGAAGGGCAGGGCCCGCAGCCAGTCGTACAGCCCCGCCGGGTCCTCGGCGACGACGGCGCCGAGGACGTCCTCGGTGGTGACCGCGCGGAAGACGTCCTCGTCCAGTCGGCGCGGCAGGGCGCAGGCGAGGGCCGCGGCGCGCCGCACGGGGTCCTGCTCCCACTTGAGGAAGCGTTCGACGGCGCTGGCGCTGGGGTCGCCCACGTCGCCCGGATCGGCGGGCTGGTTCTCCGCGAGGGTGGAGACGAGGACGGGCAGGCCGCCGGAGAGCCTGAGCACCTCCTCGACGACGGACTCGTCCGTGACCCGCTTCGCCGCGAGGAGCGTGCGCGCCTCCCCCTCGGTGAAGGGCGCGAGCGGCAGGTCCGTCGCGAAGCCGCCGTAACCGCCCCAGACCGCGGTGTCGAGGGGGCGCTGGCCGGCGAGCGTCACGACGACGCGGGCCGGGAAGTCCCCGAACCGGCCGGCCTTGATCAGGTCCCGCAGCCAGGTGTCCAGGAAGGGCGCGGTGCGTTCGTACGTGTCGAAGAAGAGCGCGATCCAGGGGATGTCGCGGGAGATCCCGGTCAGTTCGGTGACCAGGACGGGGGTGAGCACCTGGTCCGGCTTGAGGACGAGCTGGACGTCCTCCTGGTCGCGGAAGCGCGCGCTGAGCGTGGCCCGCAGCCGGTCGGCTCCCGACGCGAGCTGCTGGGTGTCGACGGCGTCCGCGAACGCCCCGACGACCGGGACCATCCGCAGCCCGATCACCCCGGCCGTGACGGCGGCGGTGGACCCGGCGGACGGGGCGGGAGGCGCCGCTCCCACGGCACCGGGGCCCGCCTGAGCGGCGCTCGACACGGCCTCTGCCTCGTGCCGCCGCTGCCGGTAGGTGGCGAGCTGCCGGTCGAGCTGCTTGAGCGGATGCCCCTGCCGGTCGAGCTGTTCGGCGATCGCGGCCAGCGCCTCGGGGACACTGCTGACCGACTCGTCCACGTACGCCGTCAGCGCGCCGCACTCCCGGGCGGTGCGCTCCAGCTCCCGTACGAGGGAGGTCTTGCCGACGCCCGCGTTGCCGTGGACATGGAAGAGGTAGCGGTGCCGCTCGTCCTCGGGCGGATAGCCGAAGTTGTCGCGGTACGCGGACAGTTCGGCGCTGCGGCCGATGAATCTGCGGCGCCGCGCGATCAGTTCGGCCATCGACGGCTGATGCGCCCGCGCCTGTGCCACGTACGTACTCCCCCGATCGCGCGCTCCCGCGCCGTCCCGCTCTTCAACTCCCTGGCTCTCAGTCTGCCAGCAGAGGCAGCAACTCCGGCAGGTGTCCGTCCGACGCGGCCGCCGCTTCGACCCGCTCCGCCGGGACCTCCCCGTACAGGGTCGTCCGCGGCTTCGCCGGGCGGCCCGCCGCCTCCGCGATGGCGACCAGGTCCCGCACCGAGCGGTACGAGCCGTAACTGGAGCCCGCCATACGGGAGATGGTCTCCTCCATCAGGGTGCCGCCCAGGTCGTTGGCGCCGGAGCGCAGCATCTCCGCCGCACCCTCCGTGCCGAGCTTCACCCAACTGGTCTGGATGTTGGGGATGTACGGGTGCAGCAGCAGCCGCGCCATCGCGATCACCGCGCGGTTGTCCCGGTCGGTGGGCCCGGGGCGGGCGATACCGGCCAGGTAGACCGGGGCGTTGGTGTGGATGAAGGGCAGCGTCACGAACTCGGTGAAGCCGCCGGTCTCCCGCTGGATGCGGGCGAGCGTACGGAAGTGGCCCAGCCAGTGGCGCGGCTGGTCGACATGGCCGTACATCATCGTGGAGCTGGAGCGGATGCCCAGTTCGTGGGCGGTCGTGACGACGTCGATCCAGGTGGCCGTGGGCAGCTTGCCCTTGGTGAGGACCCAGCGGACCTCGTCGTCGAGGATCTCCGCCGCCGTGCCGGGGATCGAGTCGAGTCCGGCCTCCTTGGCGGCCGTCAGCCATTCCCGGATCGAAAGGCCGGTGCGCGAGGCGCCGTTGACGACCTCCATCGGGGAGAAGGCGTGGACGTGCATACCGGGAACGCGCTCCTTCACCGCGCGCGCGATGTCGAAGTAGGCGGTGCCGGGCAGGTCGGGGTGGATGCCGCCCTGCATGCAGACCTCGGTGGCGCCGACCTCCCACGCCTGTTGCGCGCGGTCCGCGACCTGGTCGAGGGAGAGGGTGTACGCGTCGGCGTCCGTACGGCGCTGGGCGAAGGCGCAGAAGCGGCAGCCGGTGTAGCAGACGTTGGTGAAGTTGATGTTGCGGGTGACGATGTACGTGACGTCGTCGCCGACGGTGTCGCGGCGCAGCTCGTCCGCGATCCTGGTGAGCGCGTCGAGGGCCGGCCCGTCGGCGTGGAGCAGGGCGAGGGCCTGGTCGTCGGTGAGCTTCACCGGGTCGTCGGCGGCCTGCGCGAGGGCTCCCCGTACGTCGGTGTCGATACGGGAGGGCACCATGCCGGGGGCGGCGGCCTCGCGCAGCGCCTCCCAGTCCCCGTACACCTCGTCGAAGTCGTCGCGCCGGTCGGCGGTGCGGCCCTCGGTGTCGATGGTGCGGTGCAGATCGGTGCGGCCGGTGGCGGTGAAGCCCTCGTCCGGTTCCTGCCAGGGCAGCCCGGCCGGGGTGACGTCCTCGCGGGCGAGCCCGGTCTCCGGGTCGGCGAGGGCCCGTACGTGCGGCAGCAGCCGGGGGTCGAGCCAGGGCTCGCCGCGCTGGACGAACTCCGGGTAGACGGTGAGGCGTTCGCGCATCTCGAAGCCGGACTCGGCGGTGCGCGCGCGGAGTTCGTCGATGTGCGGCCAGGGGCGCTCGGGGCTGACGTGGTCGGGGGTGAGCGGCGAGACCCCGCCCCAGTCGTCGATGCCCGCGCCGACCATCAGCGCGTACTCGCCCGCGACGAGGTTCGGCGGCGCCTGGATGCGGGCGGCGGGGCCGAGGATGTGCCGGGCGACGGCGATGGTCGCGGCCAGCTCCTCCAGCTCCGCGTCGGGCATGCCGCGCATGGCGGTGTCGGGCTTGGCGCGGAAGTTCTGCACGATGACTTCCTGGAGGCCGTGGTAGGCCCGCTGGATCCGGCGCAGCTCGAAGAGTGCGTCGGCGCGCTCCTCGTACGACTCGCCGATGCCGATGAGCACACCGGTCGTGAACGGCACGTTGGAACGGCCGGCGTCCTCCAGGACCCGCAGCCGGACGGCGGGCTCCTTGTCGGGCGAGCCGTGGTGCGGGCCGCCGGGCTCGGACCAGAGCCGGGTGGCGGTGGTCTCCAGCATCATGCCCATGCTCGGCGCGACGGGCTTGAGCCGCTGGAGGTCGGTCCAGGACAGCACCCCGGGGTTGAGGTGGGGCAGCAGCCCGGTCTCCTCCAGGACGCGGATCGCCATGGCGCGTACGTAGGCGAGCGTGTCGTCGTACCCCTCCGCCGCCAGCCACTCCCGCGCCTCGGGCCACCGGTCCTCGGGCCGGTCGCCGAGGGTGAACAGGGCTTCCTTGCACCCCATGGCGGCGCCGTCGCGGGCGATCGACAGGACCTCGTCGGGCGAGAGGAACATGCCGTGCCCGGCGCGACGGAGCTTGCCGGGGACGGTGACGAAGGTGCAGTAGTGGCACTTGTCGCGGCAGAGGCGGGTGAGCGGGATGAAGACGTTGCGGGAGTACGTGATGACCCCGGCCCGCCCGACGGCCGCCAGCCCGGCGTCCCGCACCCGCGCGGCGGACCGGGCCAGCTCGGTGAGGTCCGCCCCGCGCGCCTGGAGCAGCACGGTGGCCTCGGCGACATCGAGCGCGACACCGTCCCGGGCCCGTTTGAGGGCGCGGCGCATGCCGTTGGCGGTCGGCTGCCCGGTCCCGGGGCCCTGGGGTGCGCTGCTGGTTGTCATAGCTCCGAGGATACGAGCGCGCGCCTGGAACTTGGATCTGCGCCAAGTGGTGGCAAATGTCTCTCTCCGTGACGGAGGCTCCGGTTCCGGGACGGAGAGCCCCGCCTCCGGGACGGAGAGCCCGGCCTCCGGGGCGGAGAGCCCAGGTTCCGAGCCGGAAAGCCCGGCCTCCGGGGCGGAGGACTCGGCTCCCACGACGAGAGTCCCGGCCTCCCCGGCAGAGGGCTCGGCCAGGAGAACCAAAAAAGATGGGACGGGGATGTCGAGAACCCGTGGCCCGCTCCGTCCCAGGGGTGAACGCGGCCACAATGGGCCGCACCAGCACCGAGGAGAACACCATGGCCAAGTACCTGCTGCTCAAGCACTACCGCGGCGCCCCGGCCCCGGCCAACGACGTGCCCATGGACCGGTGGACGCCGGAGGAGATCTCGGCCCACGTGCGGTACATGCAGGACTTCGCGGACCGGCTGACAGAGACCGGCGAGTTCGTCGACGGTCAGGCGCTCGCCCCCGAGGGGACGTGGGTGCGGTACGACGGCGAGGGCCGCCCGCCGGTCACCGACGGCCCGTTCGCCGAGACCAAGGACCTCATCGCCGGCTGGATGGTGATCGACGTCGACAGTTACGAGCGCGCCGTCGAACTGGCCGGGGAGCTGTCGGCCGCCCCCGGCGCGGGCGGGGAGCCGATCCACGAGTGGCTCGAACTGCGCCCGTTCCTGACCGAGCCGCCCACCGTCACGGAGTGACCTCCCCGGTGAACGAGGTCCTGCTCCGGAGCCTCACCCCGAGCGTGCTCGGGATCCTCGTCCGCCGCGGAGCCGACTTCGCGGCGGCCGAGGACGCCGTACAGGACGCGCTGGTCGAGGCGGTCCGCGTCTGGCCGGCCGACCCTCCGCGGGATCCGAAGGGCTGGCTGGTCACCGTGGCCTGGCGCCGGTTCCTCGACGTGACCCGGGCGGACGCCGCCCGCCGTCGGCGTGAGGACCGCGTCGACGAGGAACCGGCGCCGGGGCCCGCGTCCGCGGTGGACGACACGCTCCAGCTCTACTTCCTGTGCGCCCACCCGTCGCTGCCCCAGACGTCCGCGGTCGCCCTCACCCTGCGCGCGGTGGGCGGGCTCACCACCCGCCAGATCGCCCGGGCCTACCTGGTGCCCGAGGCGACCATGGCGCAGCGCATCAGCCGGGCCAAGCGCACCGTCTCCGGGATACGGTTCGACCGGCCCGGCGACGTCGCCACCGTGCTGCGCGTCCTCTATCTCGTCTTCAACGAGGGCTACTCCGGCGATGTGGACCTCGCCGCCGAGGCCATCCGGCTCACCCGGCAGCTCGCCGCCGTGATCGACCATCCCGAGGTGGCGGGGCTGCTCGCCCTCATGCTGCTCCACCACGCCCGGCGCGCCGCCCGGACCGCGCCCGACGGGAGCCTGGTGCCGCTGGCCGAGCAGGACC
The DNA here is from genome assembly GCF_040685895.1 of Streptomyces sp. NPDC088124. Lineage (NCBI taxonomy): Bacteria > Bacillati > Actinomycetota > Actinomycetes > Kitasatosporales > Streptomycetaceae > Streptomyces > Streptomyces sp. NPDC088124. The sequence continues at coordinate 41,932 of NZ_JBFBJB010000012.1, forward strand.
GGGCCCGGTGGGACACCGTCGCGATCGCCGAGGGCATCGGGATCCTGCAGACGGCTCTCGCCCGGGACCGGCTGGGCGAGTTCCAGGCCCAGGCCGCCATCGCGGCCCTCCACGCCGACGCGCCCACCGCCGGGGAGACCGACTGGGTGCAGATCGTCGAGTGGTACGACGAACTCGTCCGCCTGACCGACAGCCCGGTGGTCCGGCTCAACCGCGCGGTGGCCGTCGGCGAGGCCGACGGGCCGCGCGCGGGCCTGGCGGCGCTCGCGGCACTGGACGAGTCCTCCTCCCCGGCCGCCCCGGCCGCCCCGAAGGGAAGACACCCCCTGCCCCGCCGCACCGCGGTGGCGGCGTACCTCCACGAGCGCGACGGCGACCTGGAGACGGCGGCACGGCTGTACGCCGACGCCGCCCACCAGGCCACCAACCTCGCCGAACGCGACCACCTGACCCGCCAGGCCGCCCGGCTCAACGCCCGCCGGGAGCGCTGACGGGCCGGGCCGTGGGCCACCACGCCGCCCGAACTTGACGAGTACACGCCACGTCTCGCACGTTTGATCAGCGGTGGCCACTCATTCGAATGGAGTCTCCCGGCGGAAGCTGTCGCGCGCTCCCGGCGCCGAACACACTGCCACGTGTCATCACTTTTCCTGATGTACGGGAGAAACCCATGCACGAGGTCGCCGGACGAAGGATCCCGCCCGAATTCACCATCGAGCCGTACACCGACCACTGCCGGGAGATCTGCGAACGGGGCGAGCACGCCCTGATCGGGGTCAGCCCGGGGAACGGGTACTTCAACGAGCAGCGGCTCACCGCCCTGCTGCGATGGACCAGTTCGGTGTTCGACGAGGTGGACCCCGTCATCCCGGACACGTCGCTCACCCACACGTACCGCGCGCTGGGCTGGGACCCCGAGCGCGTGCGGACGAGCACACAGCGCGAGACCCGGCGGCTGCGGCGGCGTATCGCGCGGGCCTGGGCGGCCGCCGGGGTGCCCGCGTACCGGCACCGGGTGCGTGTGCTCTCGGAGTTCACCGAGCACCCCGCGTACCGGTCGCTGCTCCGCCGCATCGAGCAGGTGGTGGCGGAGAAGCCCCGCGTACGGAACGTGTTCCGCCAGGCGAGCGGGCTCGCCCTCGCCTCGCACCTGAAGGGCGTCGAGCCCAGCGAGCGGCAACTGGAGGTCGGCATGGGCTATCTGATCGCGGAGCTGCCCGTGTGCGCGGACACGCCGGCCATCCTCGGCGTGCCCTCCTCCGTGCACATCTACCACCACATGATCCCCACCATGCCGCTGATGTTCGAGGAGCTGTTCGCCTCGCCCGGCCAGGCGTTCGCGGTGGTACGGCCCGCCGACGCGGCCCCGCCGCCCGCCCCGGCGCCGGGCGTCACGCTCCCGCGACCCCGCACGGGAGGCTGACCATGGGTACGGAACCGCCGCCCCTCGACTTCCCGTTCGGGGACTGGAGCGACACGATCTCCCCGGTGTACGCCCTGTTGCGGGACACCCCGCAACCCGCCACCCGGGTCAGGACGGTCACCGGCGATCACGCCTGGCTCGTCACCCGGTACGACGTGGCCCGCGCCCTCCTCGGCGATCCCCGGCTGAGCCTCTCCGCCGCCCTGCGACCGGGCGCCCCGCGCCAGGAACCCATCGCCCCGCGCGCCGAGGGCACCCGGGGCGACATCATGGCCACCCTCCGCGATACCGGGCTGCGCTCGGTCATGAGCGACGCGCTCGGCCCGCGCGCGGTACGCCGCTACCACGCCTGGACCCGCCGCCAGGCCACGGCGATGATCGACGGCCTCGTCCGGAAGGGACCGCCCGCCGACCTGTACACCGGGCTGGCTGTACCGCTGCCCTACCTGGTGGCCTGCCAGGTCCTCCTCGGCGAGCTGGACGAGGAGGAGAAGCGCCTGCTCAACGAGGCCTGCGACACCGTCCTGACCTGGGGAGGCCCCGGCACGGAGGCGATGACGGCGGCGATCGCCCGCATGTACGACTTCTTCCTGCGGCGGCTCCCCGGCCTGGTCGCCACCCCGGGCGACCATCTGCTCAGACGGCTCGCCGAGGCCGAGATCCCGGCGGGGCGCGAAGGAGCGGGCGGCAGGCTGAGCGATTCCGAACTCGCCCAGGTCGCCAACGTGTTCCTCATCGCCGGATACCGGACCTCCGCCAGTTTCCTCGCCAACGCCCTGGTGACCCTGGCCCGTTGCCCCGACATCGTCACCGCCGTCCGGGTCGACCCCGCACTCATCCCGGCCACGGTGGAGGAACTGCTGCGCAGAACACCGATGGCCACCGGCGGCGCCAAGCGGCTCGCCACGCGTGACGTGGAGATCGAGGGGCTGACCATCAAGGCCGGGGAGTGCGTGCTGTTCTCCCTGGAATCCGCCAACCACGACCCCGTGGCCTTCCCGGACCCCGAGCGCTTCGACCCCGGCCGCTTCTCCACCGACCGGCAGCACTGCCCGCACCTGGGCTTCGGTTACGGCAAGCACCACTGCCCGGGCAACCGGCTGGCCCGGATGCAGATCGCCGCCGTACTGGAAGCCCTGACCGCCCCCGGCACCCCCACCCTGCGCCTCGCCGGACCGGACGCGGAGGTGCCATGGCGGCCCGATGTCGCCTTCCGCATCCCGGAGACCATCCCCGTGACCTGGTGACCCGAACGGCCGCCCGGACGCAGGCCCCTCAGCGCGGGCCGGGCGTCCCGTACACCGGTAGGCCGTCCGTGGCCAGCTCCAGGGAGAACGGCGCGGGCAGGCGGACCTCCTCGCCGTACTTGCCCCGCACCGACTACGCGACGCCGGATCTGATCGTCCTGCCCGACGCGTGGGACGACGACGACAACTGGCTCGCGGACCCACGGGACGTAGGGCTCGCGCTCGCGGTCGAAGTCATCTCCCGGTCCGAGAAGGCCCGCGCCCGTGCTCCGACAGGGAGTCCGTCGCGGGCACGCCGGGGGAAGGTTCACCGTTGAACGGCGGCGGAATCCCCGGGTTGCTGTCCCAGACCCCGACCCGGAGCCGGTGCGGTTCCAGGGCGCGGATGCGCAGGGCGTACGGGCCCGGCGCGTGCCGGTACGCGTTGGTGACCAGCTCGCTCGCCAGCAGCTCCGCCGTGTCGGCGAGTTCGGCCAGGCGGTGCGCCTGGACCACGTTACGCACGGTGCCACGGGCGATTCCGGGGGCGCGGGGATCGGGCGGGAGTTGGAGCGTGTAGGCCCAGTGCGGGGATACGGTTTGCATGGAGGTCTCCGTTTACGGCGGGGATTTGCCCAGATATGGGGGCGGCATGTGCGGCGCCCGGTGACCAGGTCGCTCCGTCGAGCGGGGTACTTCCAGGCGGTGGCCTACCCTGGAGACCAGACCGAGAAAAAGGAATACTTGATAGCGTTCCAAGTAATACTCCCAGATCTCACCCGTGTGAGTGATGCCCCGTCCCTGTGCGTCCGTAGGTCCCGAAAGGCAAGTTGAGCAATGGCATCCAAGCCCGACCCCACGGCTCGGCGGGTACGCCTGGGCGTTGAGCTGCGGAGGCTCCGGGAGCGTGCCCGGCTGACGTCAACAGCGGCCGCCGAGCTCCTCGGTACGCGGCCGGGGCAGATCAGCAATATCGAGACGGCCCGATTCGGCGTCGGCGGCGAACGGGTCCGCGCGATGGCCCTGGCCTACGGCTGCCAGGACGAGCCCTTCATCTCCGCGCTGGTCGACATGGCGCAGGACCGGACACGCGGCTGGTGGGAGGAGTACCGGGGCATCCTGCCCGCCGGGCTCCTCGATCTCTCGGAGTTCGAGCACTACGCCACCGGATTCCGCACGGTGCACACCTCACACATTCCCGGCCTGTTGCAGACCAGAGAACACGCGCGCGAGATCTACCGTCAGGCCGTACCGCCGTTCACCCCACCGGACGTCGAGCACCGCGTCTCGCACCGGATCAAGCGCCAGGCCGTCCTGTACCGGGACGACCCCGCTCCGTACCGGGCGATCATCCACGAGGCCGCCCTGCGCATGCGGTTCGGCGGCACCGACGTGACACGGGCACAGCTGCGCCAGCTCCTCTCGCTGGGTGAGCTGCCGCAGGTCACGATCCGCGTCATCCCCTTCGCGCACGGGTCCTTCCCTGGCTCGGGGCAGACCGCGTACTACGGATACGGGCCTGTGCCTCCGCTGGACACAGTGCAACTCGACCAGGCCCACGGCGTAGCGTTCATCGACGCCGAGGCCCAGTTGAACCAGTACCGGCTGCTCTTCGAGCGGCTGGACTCCGTGGCGCTGGCGGAGCCGGCGTCCCGGGACTTCATCCACGAGATCGTCAAGTGCCTGTGAAAGGGGAAACCGTGGCGGAGTCCGCCTGGCAGAAGTCGTCGTACTGCGCTCAGGGCGAGGCCTGTCTGAGCGTCGCAGCGACACCCGACCGCGCGATACGGCTCACCGAGAGCGCCGACCCCACGCAATCCATACTGACGACGGATCCGGCCACCTGGGCCGGCTTCATCCGCTCACTCAAGGAGTCCGATCACCATGGCTGACGTACCCACCGGTCTCGAATGGGTCCGCGCCACCGCCGAGGGCGACGACGGCCCCGGGCCGTGGATCGAGGTGGCCGCCGGGGCCGGGGATCTCATTCATCTCCGGGAGACCAGCGACCCCGACAACATCGTCACCACGACGCAGGTGAAGTGGGACGCGTTCGTGAAGGGCGTCATGGCCGGAGAGTTCGACCACTTCGCCGAGTTGGGCGAGAAGGACGGCCCGGCCGGCTCCCCCGCCTGAGCGTCGGGGCCGCCCGCCCCGTGCGGACGCGACCGGCTCGGCCGGCCCGCCCGCACGGGGTCCGCCGTCAGCCCGTCTGCGTCACCTTGATGACCTTGACCTCCTGGCCGTTGATGACGCGCGTCTCCTGACTCGTCATCGTGAACTTCCCGTCACGCGGGATGAGGACCTCCGACTCCTTGCCCCGGTAGCGGGAGAGCGGGTCGATGTTGCGGCCGTTGCTCGTCTCGATTTCGAGCAGCACCTTCTCACCGGCCATACCTCCGCCGTTGGCCCGGCCCAGGGCGGTTTCCGCCTTGCCGAGGTCCGTGGACGTACTCAGGTACTCGGGGAAGTTGACCTCGTTACCGCCGGTCAGTTGCTGGAGGATGCTCTCCGGCATGAACGTGCCCCGGTAGACGGTGAGATCGGGAACCGGCGGCAGATGGCTCAGCGCCTCGTCCATCGCCTGCACCTTGGCATCGGGGTTCCTGAACGATCCGGGCGCGCTCCCGGTCCGCAGGTATTTGTTGAGGTCGGCGGCCCAACTACCGGTGTAGTCCGCGATGACGAGGGCGTCCTTGGCGGTGAAGTTCTCGGTCAGAGGATTCTTCTTGGCGATCTCCTCGACCTCCCGGGCCCACTCCTTGCGCGCGGCGAGTCCCGGCTTGTAGTCCGGGATACCGTCCAGGGCGTGCATCGGGTCCTGCATCGGACGGTTGTCCTTGTCGCTCCCCGCCCTGTCCAGCTCATCGCTGGTCTTGTCCTGCTCCTTGTCGGCGTCCTTGTTGTCTTTGTTGCACTCATTGCCGAAGGCCGCCTTGGCGGCATCTTCGGCCTCTTGGTACGTGTCGTAACCGGGGACCGCGGAACTGCCCATTTGCTTGGCGGCGGCGGCCGCCTGCTCCAGCATCGACTGGGTAGCCTGCGCGTCGAGGCCGGGCTTGGCACCGGTCGCCAGGATGAGATGACCGGTCGATCCCGCGTCCATCACGGCGGGGAAGCCGGCGGCCCTGGGCGCGGTGTCGCAGTCGTCCTTGGGCTTCTCCTCGGGCTCGTCGTCAGGGTCGTCGGGCTCGTCCGAAGAGTTGGAGGGGTCGGGCGAGGGACCTCCGGACGAGGAACCACCGCTGCTGGTTCCGCCGCTGGAACCGCCGCTCGCCCCACCACTCGCACCGCCGCTGGCCCCACCGGAGCTGGAACCGCCGCTCGCACCACCACTGGCCCCGCCGCTGGCCCCACCACTCGCACCGCCGCTCGCACCGCCGCTCGCACCACCGCTGGCCCCGCCGCTGGCCCCGCCACTGGCCCCGCCGCTGGCCCCGCCGCTGGCCCCACCACTCGCACCACCACTGGCCCCGCCACTCGCACCACCACTGGCCCCGCCACTCGCACCACCACTCGCACCACCACTGGCCCCGCCACTCGCACCACCACTCGCACCACCACTGGCCCCGCCACTGGCACCACCACTGGCTCCACCGCTAGCCCCACCACTCGCACCGCCGCTGGCCCCACCACTCGCACCGCCGCTCGCACCACCGCTAGCCCCGCCGCTCGCACCACCACTCGCACCACCACTGGCCCCGCCACTGGCACCACCACTGGCTCCACCGCTAGCCCCACCACTGGCTCCACCGCTAGCCCCGCCGCTCGCACCGCCGCTGGCCCCACCGGAACTGGAACCGCCGCTCGCCCCACCGGTCGCGCCGCCCGAATCGGAGCCGCCGCTGTCCCCGCCGCTCGCGCCCCCGCTGGCACCACCGGAGTTCGTCCCTCCGCTGGTCCCCCCGGACGTACCGCCGACCACGCCGCCGACGGCGCCCCCGCTGTCGTCGTCACCCCCGGTGCTGCCGCCCGTGCTTCCACCGTTGTTCCCGCCGCTGTCGCCCCCCGTCGAGCCGCCGGACGACGGGCCGCCGCTGTTCGTGCCTCCGACCGCACCCCCGGTCGAGCCGCCCGATCCCGAGCCACCGGAGCCGCTGCCGCCCGAAGCTGTGCCCCCGGTGGCGGCGCCCCCGGAATCACCGCCGGAGTCGCCTCCCGAATCGCCTCCCGTGGCGCCGCCGTTCGCACCTCCGGTCGCGCCGCCGGAGCCGGTGCTGCCTCCGTTGTCGCGGCCGCCGTTGCTCGTACCGCCGGAACTCCCGCCACTGGCACCGCCGTTCGCACCGCCGTTGGCGCCGCCGCTCGCTCCCCCGGAATCGCCCCCAGAGTCGCCGCCGGTCGTACCCCCGTCGGCACCGCCCGAAGCGGTGGTGCCCCCGTTGTCGCCCCCGCCGTTGGCCGTGCCGCCGGTGGTCGTACCGCCGTTGTCCTCGCCGCCGGTCGAGCCACCCGTGGCGCCGCCACTGGCGCCCCCGGTGGTTCCGCCCGTCGAACCACCCGACGTACCGCCCGACGCACCGCCCGACGCACCTCCGCCGGTGCCGCCCGACCCTTCGCACGACTCGCCGACGAGGTTGCAGACCGCCTCCTGGAGTCCGCCGGTCAAGCGGCTGGAGATGCCCCCGGTGACCATCGCCAGGATGATCACCGAGACGACCACGATCATCCCCAGGTACTCCACGGCCGTCTGGGCCCGGTCACCCCGCCGGAAGAACACACGCGTGAACGAGAACCGGGAGAACAGCTCCCGGAGGGTCTTCGCGGGAAGCGGCACCCCCAGCCAGATACGGCTCCCCGGCCGGGTCAGGAACGCCAGGATCGCCAGCGGCAGCACCAGTTGGGTGAGGCCCCGGACCGAGCCGCTCGCGATGTTGAACAGGCCGCCGCAGACCAGCCACACCTGTACGGCGACCAGGCCGCCCCAGACCCGGTTGGCACCCTCGCGGAGCCGCCAGGTGAGCACCCAGGCGAGCACCCCCGGAGCCGCCGCGTACAGGGCGAGGAAGAAGAGCGTCGGGGTCATCAGCCCCGTGGACACGGCCTCGCCTGCCAGCCCCAGCCCGCCCACGGCCGTGAGCCCGAAGAGCACGTGCAGCAGGACACGCGCGGCGCGGAGGGGCGGCGGGAGTTCGTGCTTCCCCTGATCGCCGGCGAACCGCGCGAGGATTCCGGTGTGCGACTGGAGACCGAGCCCGGACAAGTGACTCACCCAACTTTTATGTAAGTGAATTGACTTGCACTCACACACATGGTCGCGTCAGAACTGACAGCCCGTCAGTTCACGTGAGCCGTCGCTCTGTTCGCTCCCCCCGCTTGCGAGTCCCCCGGAGCACGACGAAGGCTATGGTCCGGCCCGGGCCCAGCGACAGGGCCCGTGGGCCCACGCCTGGGCCTAAAGGACCGCACTGAGACCGACCGGCGAATGGGGGGTGGGAGCCTGGAGCCGGTGACCGACTGCGCGAGGCCGCGCCGGCCCTGTATATCGAACCCGGCTTCGAACAGGCCATGGTGGCCGACATCGCCGACCGGGCCAGCGTGACCGCCCGCACCTTCTTCCGCCACTTCGCCGACAAACGCGAGGTCCCCTTCGACCGGTCGTCCGAACTGGACGAGAAGGCGCTGGCCGCTGATCCTCCCCGGGTGACTTCCCACGCCGGAAGTGGATGCTCGGCATCACGGGGGAGGCGACGTGAACCGCACCCCGGGCCGGACGTCGGGGGCGAGCGGGACCCCACGCCGGGCCATCCGCCCGGTGTCTGCCCGCAATCCGCCACCCGCCAACCCTTGTACCCCGGTTCACCCCGGGCTACGAGAGTGACGGAACGTCTCACCGTTTCCGTCAGCCCCTCAGTCCCTCAGCCCCTCAGCCCCTCAGCCCCGCCGCCATCCTCGCCCCTCTCGCCTTCTGGAGCAGCCGGTATGAGTACGAGCCAGCCCATCGGACGACGCGGACTCCTGGTGACGGGAGCCGCCACCGCGCTTACGTTGAGTACCGTGAGCTTCGCGAACGCCGCTTCCGCCGACTCCCCCGACCCCGCCTCCGCAGGCCCGCCCGCCGACGGCAGACAGGCCAGGACCGTCCGCGGCACCCTGCCGACCGGCTCCCCCGACTTCGTGTACCTCCCCGTCGAAGTACCGCGCGGCGTCAACGAGATCCATGTCGCCTACTCGTACGAGCGACCCGCCGTCCCGGCCGGCACCCAGGGCAACGCCCTCGACATCGGCCTCTTCGACGAGCGCGGCACGGAGCTGGGCGGCAAGGGCTTCCGCGGCTGGTCCGGCGGCGCCCGCACCGAGTTCTTCGTACGGGCCGACGCGGCCACCCCGGGCTATATCCCCGGCCCGGTCCGCGCGGGCGTCTGGCACATCGCGCTCGGCCCGTACACCGTCGCGCCGGAGGGGCTGCCGTACGAGGTCACCATCACGCTCACGTTCGGCGCCCCCGGCACCACCCCGCCGCCCGTCCACCCGCCGCTGCGGGCCAAGGGGCGCGGCCGGGCCTGGTACCGGGGTGACTGCCATCTCCACTCCGTGCACTCCGACGGCAGGCGCACCCCCGCCGAGATCGCCGCGCTCGCCCGCGCGGCCGGGCTCGACTTCATCAACACCAGCGAGCACAACACATACTCCGGGCACCGCGCCTGGGAGGGCCTGTGGGGTGACGACCTGCTGATCCTCACCGGTGAGGAGGTCACGACCCGCAACGGCCATGTCCTCGCGGTCGGTACGGACCCGGGCACCTTCATCGACTGGCGCTACCGCGCCCGCGAGAACCGCTTCGGCCGCTTCGCCCGCGAGATCGGCCGCGCGGGCGGCCTCGTCGTGCCCGCGCACCCGCACGGCACCTGCATCGGCTGCAACTGGAAGTTCGGCTTCGCGGACGCCGACGCGGTGGAGGTCTGGAACGGCGCGTACACGCCGGACGACGAGATCTCCCTCGCCGAGTGGGACAACCTCCTGGTGGCGTCGGTCCGCTCGGGCGGTACGGGGCGGAAGTGGACCCCGGCGATGGGGAACAGCGACGCGCACCGCGACCCCGATCCGGTCGGCACACCGCAGACCGTCGTCCTCGCCGACGACCTCACCCGCGAGGCCATCCTCGCCGGGATCCGGGCGGGCCGCAGTTACGTCGCCGAGTCCGCGGCGGTCTCGCTGGCCTTCGGCGCTGCGGGCGGCCGGGGGCGCCACGCGGGCATCGGCGAACGGCTGGGCGTCGCCCCGGACGCCCCGGTGACCGTACGCCTGGAGGTGACCGGCGCCCCGGGGTGCACCGTGTACTTCGTCACCGACCAGGGGCCGCTGTACAGCTCCGCGCTCCCCGAGTCCGGCGCGGGCACGGTGGAGTGGCGTACGACCGCCGCGTACGCCGCCTACGTACGCGCGGAGGTGCGGCACGCCCCGAAGGTGACGGGGCTGCCTGGGGCGCTGGCGGCGTTCACGAACCCGGTGTTCCTCGGGGAGTGACGGCGGAGCGGGTCCGGCCACGGGGCCGGGCCCGTCCGGCGGCTCAGAGCCCCTCGGCGCGCAGTCGCCGTCGGTGGGAGATGACCGTGGGCACCACGTAGATCAGGGCGAGGACGCCGAGGCTGAGCAGCGCGCCGAGCAGGCCTGCCACCGGGATCATCATTTCCTGATAGGCCGACGCCCTTCCCCGCTTCAGCAGGATGTCCTGCGTGTCGTAGGTGACGAGGTCCCAGCACCCCTGGACCACGACGTAGGCCAGGAGCAGCCAGTAGCGGTGGTTCCAGCGGTGCCACACCCGGTGCTCCGTGCGGCCCTTGGTGACGGTGAGCCAGCCGGCCAGCACGAGCAGCCCCGGCAGGAGCATGGCCGTGAGCCCGCCCAGGAGGGTGAACCGGGCGAAGAGGAGCAGGAACGAGCCGAGGCTGAGGGGCGCCAGCCAGAGCAGCCCGAGTGCCGGGCGCCCGATCAGCCCGCCGTACGCCCAGCCGAGGGCGCCGGTCGCGGGCTGCGGGGGCGGCGGCGTCCGGACGTGGGCCTGCGCCTGGGGGTGGGCGTGCGCCTGCGCCTGCGCCTGCGGGTAGCCGTACCCGGGTCCGTACATGGGCGGCGTCGGCGAGCCGTACAGCGGCTGTCCGTACGGGCCCACAGGGTGCGGCGCGCTGTGCGGCGGCGGGCCGTACGCCGGCGGGGGCGGGGACTGCGGGCCCTGGGTCCGCACGTGGTGGAACTCGTCCCGTACGGTCCCGGGTTGCTCCCGCTCTCCGTCGTCCCGCGACTCCAGGTTGAGCAGCCGCTCCGACGTGCCCGCGATCGCCGAGGCGATCGGGGCGGGCAGCCAGGTGTCGGTCGTCCGGTCCATGGCCGCGGCCCGGCTGTGGGCCTCCGCCGCGGTCGGCCTGCGTTCGGGCTCCGGGTCGAGGCAGTGCAGGATCAGCAGCCTCAACCGCTCGTCCACACCGCCGAGATCGACCTCCTGGCTGGCCCGGCGCGAGACCTGCCCGGTCGCCGCGAAGGCCAGCGTCAGGCCGTAGCTGTAGATGTCCGTGGCGGGGGTGACGCGCTCCCCGTACGCCTGTTCGGGCGACATGAACGCGGGCGTGCCGATCCGGGCGCCGGAGATGGTGAGGGCGCTCTCCAGCGCGGCGTGCACGATCCCGAAGTCGATGAGACGCGGCCCGGCGCTGGACAGCAGCACGTTGGACGGCTTGAGGTCACGGTGGATCAGGCTCTCGGCATGGATGTGCCGAAGGGTCTTCGCGAGATCGGCCGCGAACCTCCACAAGGTCTCCTCGGGCAGTGGTCCGAACCGGTCCACGGCCTCCTGGACCGACGGTCCCGGCACGTAGTCGGAGGCGTACCAGGGGTGGCGTTCGTCCACGCCCGCGGCCACCACCGGGACGGTGCCCGTGCCGGGCGCACCGGCGGCCCCCGCCACGCCGGCGACCCGCTGGACCACGTCCACCTCACGCCGGAACCGTTCCCGGAACCCGGGCGTCGCGGCCATGTCGGCGTGGATGAACTTGACCGCCACGGCCCGGCCACCAGGGCTTCGGGCCAGGTAGACGCGTCCCATACCACCCTCACCGAGGCGGCCCAGTATCCGGAACTCCCCCACCCGGCGCGGATCCTGGGCGTCCAGCGGTTCCAATGACTCCACTCCCTGTTCCCTCGGCGTCGTGCACCGCGCGTCGCTCGCCGGGCATCCCTCACCCGGTCCGTGATTCTCACACGACAGTTTCGTACGGGCGGGAAGAGGGGGAAGTGAAAGGAAGACCGAGGAAGACCAAGGGGGAGGCGGCGGGCCACTCCGCCCCCTCGCTCACCCCGTAGCCCTTCGGCCACTTGGGGTCCTGATCCTGTCGAGGGCTTGTGCAGAGCCTTGCTCACTGCTGACGGACAGCCTCCGGCAAGGCAGACTGTCCGGGGCGATACCGGTGAGTGGCGGGCAGGGGGAGCTATGGGCCTCGACGGCGGGCCGCGCGTACCGGAGCAACGGGCTCCGGCCGCGCCGAGTGACAGGAACAGGACCGGCGCGACCAATGACGGCAGGGGCACCAACGGCAGCGGCGCCGACACCGTGCGCGGCGTGGGACACGCCAACGGCGTTGATTCCGACCGGAGTCACGCGACGACCGCGACCACCGCTACGGCGGCGGCCACCGCGCCCACCGGGACCACCGCGGCGCCGATCGGCGAGCACATCAACCGGACCGGCCACGTCAACGAGACCGTCAACAAGACCGGCAACGGGCCCAATAACGGGACCCGCAACGGCAACGGCACGTCGATGAGGCCCGATAGACTCGGCACGTTCGACAAGGTGATGGGCGGAAAGGCCGACAGCACCGTGGCCGGTGAACCCAACGAGTCCGCGCTCCTCCGCTTCAGCGTGCTCGGCCCGGTACGCGCCTGGCGCGGCGGCGAGGCGCTGCCCCCCGGCTCGCCGCAGCAGCGCGCCCTGCTCGCCTCGCTCCTGCTGCGCGAGGGCCGCACCGCGACCGCCGCCGAACTCATCGACGGGCTCTGGGGCGACGAACCGCCCTCGCAGGCGCTCGCCGCCGTCCGTACGTACGCCTCCCGCCTGCGCAAGGTCCTCTCCCCCGGCGTGCTGGTCAGCGAGTCCGGCGGCTACGCCCTGCGGACCGGCCACGACGCCCTCGACCTCAATGTGGCGCAGGAGCTGGCCGCCGACGCGGACAAGGCGCGCGCCGCCGGCAACCGCGGCCAGGCGCGCTCCCTGATCAGCAAGTCGCTGAACCTGTGGGACGGCGAGGCGCTGGCCTCCGTGCCCGGACCGTACGCCGAGACGCAGCGCACCCGCCTGGAGGAGTGGCGCCTCCAGCTCACCGAGGCCCTCCTCGACCTGGATCTGGAGGTCGGCGCCCACACGGAGGCCGTCTCCGAGCTGACCGCCCTGACCGCCGCCCACCCGCTGCGGGAACGGCTCCGCGAGCTGCTGATGGTGGCGCTGTACCGGAGCGGCCGGCAGGCGGAGGCGCTCGCCGTGTACGCGGACACGCGCCGGCTCCTCGCCGACGAGCTGGGGGTGGACCCCCGGCCCGAACTGTCGGAGCTGCAGCGCCGCATCCTCCAGGCGGACGAGGACCTGGCGCGCCCGCCGGAGGAGCCCGAGCCGGTGCACGCCGTGCCGCGTCCCGCTCAACTCCCTGCGACCGTCCCCGACTTCACCGGCCGCGATGCCTTCGTACGGGAGCTGGGCAACCGGCTGGCCACCGCCGAGGGGTCCGTCATGGCGGTCTCCGCGCTCGCGGGCATCGGCGGCGTCGGCAAGACGACACTCGCCGTCCATGTCGCGCACGCGGCCCGCGCGCACTTCCCCGACGGCCAGTTGTACGTCGACCTCCAGGGCGCCGGGACGCGGGTGGCGGAGCCGGAGGCCGTACTGGGGTCGTTCCTGCGCGCGCTCGGCACCCCGGACACCGAGATCCCCGACTCGCTCGCCGAGCGCTCCGCGCTCTTCCGCTCCGTGCTCGACGGCCGGCGCGTCCTCGTGCTGCTGGACAACGCCCGGGACGCGGCGCAGATCCGGCCGCTGCTGCCCGGGACGACCGGGTGCGCGGCGCTGATCACCAGCCGGGTCCGGCTGGTCGACCTGGTGGGCGCGCATCTCGTCGACCTCGATGTGATGTCGCCGGAGGAGGCGCTTCAGCTCTTCACCCGCATCGTCGGTCTCGAACGGGTCGCCGCGGAGCGCGAGGCCGCCCTCGACGTGGTCGCCGCCTGCGGCTTCCTCCCCCTCGCCATCCGGATCGCGGCGTCCCGCCTCGCTTCCCGCCGCACCTGGACGGTGTCGGTCCTCGCGGCGAAGCTCGCGGACGAGCGGCGCAGGCTGGACGAGCTGCAGGCGGGCGATCTGGCGGTCGCGGCCACCTTCGAACTGGGCTACGGCGCGCTGGACCACGCCCAGGCCCGCGCCTTCCGGCTGCTCGGCCTCGCCGACGGCCCCGACATCTCCCTGGCGGCCGCCGCCGCGCTGCTCGACCTGGCGCCGCGGAAGGCGGAGGACCTGCTGGAGTCGCTGGTCGACACGTCGCTGCTGGAATCGGCCGCGCCGGGCCGGTACCGCTACCACGACCTCGTACGGCTCTACGCGCGCGCCTGCGCCGAGCGCGACGAGCAGAACCCCTCGGAGCGGCGCTCCGCCCTCTCCCGGCTGCTGGACTTCTACCTGACGACCTCGGCGCGGGTGTACGCGCTGGAGCGGCCCGGCGACCGGCTGGTCGACCACCTGGAGCCGGCGTCGTACGAGGGACTGTCGTTCACGGACCGGCACGACGCGCGGGACTGGCTGTACGCGGAGGCCAACTGCCTGCTGGCGTGCGTACGCCAGTCCGCCTGCGGTCCCGACGCGGAGGGTCTGCGCCGGGCCGTGGACCTGCTCTGGGCCTCGCTCGACCTCGGCGAGTCGGGCGCCAACGCCAAGGAGTACGAGGCGACGGCGACCGCCGTACGGGACGCGGCGCACGCCCTCGGCGACGACCGGGCCGAGGGCCGGGCGCTCATCGCCCTGAGCAACCTCCGGCTGTCCACGGGCCGGTTCGAGGAGGCCGACGAGGGGACCCGGCAGGCGATGGCGCTGGCGGAGCCCGCGGGCGACACGCTGACCGTCTGCTGGGTGAGCAACCTCCGCGGTGCCATCGCCTTCTACCAGAACCGGAACGCGGACGCCGAGGTCCATCTGAAGCGCGCGATCGACGACTTCCGGGCCGACGGGAACCTGCCGGGCGAGGCGTCCGCGCTCTGCAACCTCTCCCGCGCGCATCTCGCGATGGGGCGTACGTCCAGCGCGGTCTCCCTCGCCAAGGAGGGCATCCGGATCTACGAGCAGATGGGCAGCGACGCCCTGCGCGCCGCGAACGCCCGCTACGCGCTCGCCATGGCGCTCACCAAGATCGGCCATCTCTCCGACGCGGCCCAGCAGTTCTCGGAGGCCCTGGAGACCTTCCGGGACAGCAGGCAGCGGCTCTGGGAGGGGATGACGCTCTTCCGCCTCGCCGAGGTCGATCTGGCGGGCAGGCGGCCCGCGCCGGCCGCGTCCAACGCGGAGATGGCGCTGATCGTGCTGCGCGGCATCGGCGGGGAGTGGCGGCGCGGGCAGGTGCTGACGGCGCTCGGCCGGGCCCTGAACGGCATAGGGCAGACGGGACGCGCCCAGGTCTGCTGGCAGGAAGCACTGACCATTTTCGAGGAACTGGGGTCACCGGAGGCAACGGAAGTACACAGCCTCATCAGCTCCGCCGTCGTCGCATAACCGGTCTGGGCTGCACGTTCATCATTCGTTTAGCACGACACGGCATTGTCGTCCCCGTCGAATCCGTTGCGTCGGGGGGCAGACGGATCGATGTGAGGCCGAACCCCTAGGGTGAGCGGCCTTGAGACGCCCGTCCGGTCATTCGGGGGAACGGCCGGACGGGCCTCATGCCCCACCGCATCGCTCTATACGAGGGAGTTCAGGCCATGAGCGAGAAGAAGACCGAGCAGATCGTCAAGCCGCAGGGCGACACGCACGTCACCGACGAGCCGGACACCACGCCCAAGCCGCTGGACACACACGTCACGAGTGGGGACGTCAAGCCGCAGGGTGACACGCACGTCACCAGCGAGCCTGCCTGATCAAGCCTCTTCGACGGGGGTATCGGCCGCGGCGGCGCGGAGGGGGAGCCGCCGCGGCCCTGGCGTGTCAGGGGCCGGAACCGCCTCTACCACTTACCGATGCGCCGTCGACGGTTGCGGCAGTGCCTACCGGAAAGAATTTCGACATGACACTTGAGATAACCCTCGCCAAGAGAATCCTGGTCACCGCCGCCCTGATCGTCGCCGCGGGCGCGACCGCGGCGTCGCCGGCTCTCGCCGGTGACAACCACGTCACCGATCACCCCCGGGACTCGCATGTCAGCGTCGAAACCCAGGATGTCCACGTCACCTGACGCCCCGCCGTACCCGACGCCCAGCCGTCCGGCCGGCGGGGCGCCAGCGAAGAGGGCCGAGCTTCGCGCTCGGCCCTCTTCGCTGTCACCGTCGCCGGCCGGTCAGGTGTCGAGGGCCGTGCTCACCGCGCACTTCCGCACGCGTGACACCTGGCGCGGGCTGTCCATCGCCACCCTGACCGTCGTCGTCCCGCCGCCCTCCAGGTCGACCTCCGTCTCGCCGGAGTCGACGACCCGGCCGGTGGCGTCCGTGAACGTCACGTCGATGTCGTAGCGGTCGGCCGCCCCCACCGCGGTCTCCACCCGTACGGTCGCGTACGTGACCGCCTTGCGCTTGCCCTTCGCCTGACGGACGCAGGTGACGATCCGCGCCTCGACACCGTCCGCGGTCCCCGTGACGGCGGGCGTCGGCGTCGGGTCGTCGTACGTACCGCCGGACGAGCCGTTGTTGTCGTCGTTGTCGTTGTCGTACGCGTGCTGCTGCGAGCCCGCGTTGTACCCCGACGACCCGTTGCTCTTCTTCGAGTTCGAGCAGCCGCCGCCGCTGCTGCTGCCGCTACTGCTCGACTTCCCCTTGCTTCCGCTTCCCCGCTTGCCGGCCTTGGACGAGGAGAACCCCGTCAGAGCCAGTACCACCACGACCAGTACGGCCGCGAACTTCAGACGTCGACGCATCAAGGCCGAGTCACTCCCCCCGTTGGAAACGTACAACTACTCAGCACCGCCCGGCGGCCCCCACGGGCCCCATGGAGTGGGGCTCGCATGAACCTGCCAAGTGCGCGCGACAGAGTAGCAGCGTGTACGGACAGCCGCAGGCGCCACATGGCGCACACCAGGCACCCGGCGTAGCGTCGGCACCTGGAGCAGGATTCCGCACAGCCAAGGAGGCCGGGCGATGGTCCGCAACATCTTCGGTTCGATCCTCGCTCTGGCGGGGGCCGCGGCCGCCGTCTTCGGGCCGTTCCGCGCCTGGTACGACGGGCGTGCCGGACGCGATTACCGCGTCGCCGATCTCTTCGACGGTGTCACCGCGAACGGGGCCGGACTCGTCACCTCGCTCCTGCTGCCCTTCGCCTTCGCCGCCCTGGTCACCCTGGTCGGGGTGGTGGCGCGCTCCCGTCTGCTGGTGGCGCTGGCCGGGCTGATCGTCCTCGGCTTCACCGTGCTGTGGATGGTGCGTCAGGGACAGGCGGCCGGCTCCCTCACCATCAGCGGGAACGGTTCCGGTCTGGGCATCGGGGTCGCGTACACCGCGGGCGGCGGGGCGGCGCTGCTGCTGGCCGCGCTCCTGATGTCCGGCCGCCGGCGCGCCGGGCGCGACGACTGGGAGCGGACGCCCGCACCGCAGCAGTACGAGCCCCAGCAGTACGAGCCAGGGCCCTACGAACCCCAGCCGTACGACCCGCGGGACTACGGGCAGCAGGGGCAACAGGGATACGGGCAACAGGGATACGGCCGACAAGGGTACGGGCAGCAGGAGTACGGGCAGCAGGGCCCCGAGCCCGACCCCTGGCCCGAGCCCCAGCCACAGGACGGCGACACGCAGTCCCTGCCCGTCACCGGCCAGTGGTACGAAGAGCCCGGCAACGACCCGCGCGGCGGCAACCGGCCCCGGAATTCCCGCCGGGGCCACTGACCCCGGCGGCGCGGGACCGGGGCCGGCCGCGGGACCGGGGCTCCCGACGCCGGCGCGGCGCGGGCTACCGCGAACCGCGTCCCGTCGCCGTCCCCTTGACCGCGTCCAGCGCGTACACGCACCGGTCCTTGCTGCACGCGTACACCACGCCCCGCCGCGCCACCGGCGACCCCGTGATCTCGCCGCCCGTCGCCAGCTTCCAGCGGAGCTGGCCGCCGCTCGCGTCCAGCGTGTACAGCACGTGGTCGGCCGAGCCGAAGTGCAGCCGCCCATCGGCGACGACCGGGGCGCCGATCACCTCGCCGCCCGCCGCGAAGCGCCACTTGGGCGTGCCCGTCACCGCGTCCAGGGTGTACAGCGCGCTGCCGCTGCCGACATGGACGTTGCCGTCGGCGACCAGGACCGGTTCGATCGACTGCCGGGACTCGGTCGCGATGCGCCAGCGGTCCTTGCCGGTGGTCGCGTCGAGCGCGTACACCGTGCCCAGGTAGTCGGCGAGGTAGACGCCGCCGCCCGTGACGGCCGGGCCCGGCGCGAAGGCGGGCGGGGAGAGGAAGACGGCGGGCGCCTCGAAGTGCCAGCGGACATGGCCGGTGGCGAGGTCGATGCGGAGCACCCGGGTGCCCGCCGCGACGTAGAGGTGACCGTCGGAGCCGGAGCTCACCCGTACGGGTACGCCGCCGCAGGAGGCCGCGTCACCGATCGGGTACGACCACAGCTCCGTGCCCGAGCGCGCGTCCAGCGCCTGGAGCCGCGCGTCCTTCCAGACGAAGACCGTGCCGTCGACGATGGTGGGGCCCGACTCCGGGGTCTCGAAGTCCGTCTGGGCGCCCGCGATCTCCCACAGCCGCTCGCCGCTGGACGCCTCCCACGCCTGGACGCCGCCGCCGCGGGTGCCGGTGACGACCGTGCCGCGGTCGACCTTGAGGGAGTACACCCAGGAGGTGGTCTGCAGGCGCCAGTGCTCCGTGCCGCTGGTGCCGTCGAGCGCGTAGAGCGTCGGGCCGTCCGAGGCGTGGATCCGGCCGCCGGCCACCGCCATCGCCCAGGCCACGTCCCGGGTCTTGAACTGGCGGCGCCCGCTGGCCACGTCCAGGGCGTGGACCTCGAAGGACGTGACGTAGAGCAGCTCCCCGTCGACGACCGGGGTCCCCCAGACGTCGTTGGACATCCGGAACCGCCAGGGCCGCCAGCGCTGGGCCTCCCCGGGCATGTCGGGCGGCTGGGTGGGCACGGGCAGCGGCGGGGCGCCCGGGTGCGGCGCGGCGCCCGGCGGCTCCGCGCCGGTCAGCCCGGCGGGCGGGCGGATCCAGCCGGTGGCGGGGCCCGCGTCCGCCACGGCGTGCGCGTCCGCGACGCGCGGCCCGGGGCCGATCGGGACCGGCGCGCCCGGCAGCCGGACCGGGCTGGCGGACGGCGCGGCGGCGGGCAGGGCGGCGCCCGCCCCCACGGGCCGCGCCGCGTGCTGCCCGCCGGGCACGGCGGCGTGGGCGGCGGCGTGGCCACCGCCGGGTCCGCCGCCCTGGCTCGCCCGGCCGGCGCCGTCCGGGCGCCACGCGGCATCCCAGTCGGGCGCCTGCGCGGGCCGCGGCGGCCGGTGCTGGGGCTGCGGCGGTACGGGAGGGGCCGCGGGGCGCGCGACCGCGGCGACCCGGCCGCCGTTGCGGCGGCGCTCGATCATCGCGGTGGCGGAATCCGGCAGCCAGGCCGAGGCCGTACCGCTGTCGTCACTGCCCGAGGCGAAGAGATGCGGGGCGAGCTGCGCCTGGAGGTCGGCGGGCGTGGGCCGCAGCCCGGCGTCCATCTGCATACAGGACTCGATGAGCGGCCTCAGCTCCTCCGGCAGCCCCTCCAGGTCCGGGCCCTCGCGCAGCAGCATGAAGACCGTCTCGACCGGGTTCGCCCCGTGGAAGGGGGCGTGTCCGGTGGCGGCGAAGACGAGGGTGGACCCGAGCGAGAAGATGTCGCTGGCGCCGGTCACGCTGCGGGAGTCCCTGGCCTGCTCGGGCGACATGTACGCGGGCGTGCCGACCGCCACGTTCGTCATGGTCAGCCGGGTGTTGGAGACACCGGAGGCGATCCCGAAGTCGATGACCCGGGGACCGTCCTCGACCACCAGCACGTTCGACGGCTTCAGGTCGCGGTGGACGAGACTGGCACCGTGGATCGACTGGAGGGCCTCCGCGATCCCGGCGGCCAGCCAGCGCACCGCCTGGGCCGGCATCGGACCGCACTCATTCACTATTTCCTCGAGCGAGGGCGCGGGCACGTACGCCGTGGCCAGCCAGGGCACGGCGGCCCGTGGATCGGCGTCCACCACGGCGGCCGTGTAGAAGCCACTGACGGCGCGGGCCGCCTCCACCTCGCGCGTGAAGCGGACCCGGAAGAGCTGGTCCTCGGCGAGTTCGGTACGAACGGTCTTGATCGCCACGCGGCGACCGGACGCCGATCGAGCGAGATAGACCAGCCCCATGCCGCCGGCCCCGAGCCGCCCCAGCACCTCGAAAGGGCCGATACGCCTCGGGTCGTGCTGCGTCAGCTGCTCCACTTGCCTGCCACCTCCCCGTACGGGCCACTAGGTACGGCCCCCGTGCGCCCTGATTCTTCCTGCCGGAGGCGGCGGTTGCGAACCCGGGGGCGGATCGGGGTGTCTCGTCCCGTTCCGGACAACCACCCACATCTCCACCGCCGCGACGCCCGCCTATCGGGGATTGTCCCCCGCATCGCCGGTCGCAGTCCCCTCACGGCCCAGGCCCCGCGACGGACACACCCTAAGTCCGTTTCCAGCCCAGCCGCCGTTTTCTGCCGGACTCGGGCTCCGATCCGGACTCGGGCTCTGATACGGATTCCGGAGCGGATTCCGTCAGGGGCGCCTCCGGCGCTTTTGGCGCATCCGGCGCTTCCTTTTCCGCCGGGCGCTCCTCCAATACGGCGAAGGACGCGCCCTGGTTGTCCACCAGGACCGCCATCCGCCCGGACGCGATGTCGAAGGGCGGCGCGGTGATCCGGCCGCCGAGCCGGACCGCCGTACCCGAGGTCCTGTCGCAGTCGGCGACGGAGAAATAGCTCAGGAAGTGGCCGGGCAGCTCCGCGGGGAAGGCGTCCGTGATCACGCTGCGCCCGCCCACGGCGCCCGCCTCGCCCGGTGCCGCGTCCGCCGGGTACCACCTGCGGAAATCGACACCGGAGTCCCCGCCTCCGGGGCCCCCGCCCCCGGGGACGTCCTCGGCGCGGAAGCCGAAGACGCTCTCGTAGAAGGGGTCCACCCGCGCCTTGTCCCTCGTGTAGACCTCCGTCCAGCAGAAGGACCCCGGCAGGCCCTTCTTCTCGAACCCCGTCTCCTCGCCCGCCTGCCAGAGCCCGAAGACCGCGCCGGCCGGATCCGCCGCCTGGGCCATGACACCGGACCGCCCCACCGCCACGGGCTCCCGGACGAGCTGACCGCCCGCCTCCCTGATCCGCCGGCTGAGGGAGACCGCGTCGTCGGTGGCGAAGTAGACGCCCCAGACCGTGGGCATCCTGCCGTCCCGCTTGGCGACCAGCCCCGCGACCCGCTTCCCGTCGCTGTACGCCTCCGTGTAGTGCCCGCGCTCCGCCCCGGCGGCCCGGCCGAAGGTCCAGCCGAACAGCTCCCCGTAGAAGCGCTTGCCCGCCTCCAGATCAGGGAGCGACACATCCACCCAGCACGGCGTGCCCTCCGCGAATGCGGCCATGGACCGGTCCTTCCCTGTGCACGGCCGTACGGACGTACGGGACGTACGGACGTACGGCTGCGGCGTGTGGCGCCCGTCACAGCAAAGCTAATGCGGGTTGGCCGGAAATGCAGCGGATAAAATCGAACAATTGGTTCATTATCCCAGGGTGAAGCCGTCGCCACCCCGAGTTATCCACCGAAGTTGTCCACAGGCTGTTGATAACACTATTCCTGTGCACAACCTGGGGACCGGCCCCTCGCGGTCCCGTGCGGGAGATGGCCGGTTCCCCATTTGCACTCGGCCGAATCGCGCTCCGATCACCCCTCGGTAAGCTGACGGCATGACAGGACAAGTGCGCACCGTCGACGGCCGCGTGGCTGGTCGACGCGGACAGGCGACGCGGCAGAAGCTGCTCGACTGTCTCGGCGAGATGCTCAGCTCCTCGCCGTACCGGGACGTGAAAGTCATCGACGTCGCCCGCAGGGCGGGCACTTCACCCGCGACGTTCTACCAGTACTTCCCGGACGTCGAGGGCGCGGTCCTCGAAATCGCCGAGGAAATGGCCAAGGAGGGCACCGGGTTGACCGGGCTGGTCTCCGGCCGCTCCTGGATCGGCAAGGCCGGGTGGCAGACGTCCGAGGAGCTTGTCGAGGGGTTCCTCGATTTCTGGCGCAAACACGACGCGATCCTCCGAGTGGTGGATCTGGGCGCGGCGGAGGGCGACAAGCGGTTCAACAAGATCCGCCTGAAGATCCTCAACTCGGTGACCAACTCCCTGACGGAGTCGGTGTCCGAGCTCCAGTCCAAGGGCCGCGTCGACAAGGACGTCAGCCCGGCGGCGGTGGCCGGCTCGCTGGTCGTCATGCTCGCCTCGGTCGCCTCGCACCAGAAGGGCTTCCAGAGCTGGGGCGTGAAGCAGGCCGAACTGAAGCCCAATCTCGCCCTGTTGGTCCACCTCGGCATGACCGGCAAGAAGCCCACGAAGTAGCGCGCCGAAACGATCCGGCAAACCGCCCCATGGACGGCACCGACACCGGCCACGACCGCCCCCAGGAATCCTTCCGCGCCCTCCTGCACGCCCAGCGCGTCTGGGACACGGGCGGCGCCCCACTGCCCGCCTTCGACCCGGCCACGGCACCCGACGACCCGCTGACGCTCTTCCACCGGTGGTTCACGCAGGCGGTGGCCGCGCACCAGCCCGAGCCGCACACGATGACGCTCGCGACCGTCGACGAGCAGGGCCGTCCCGACGTACGGACACTGATGCTGCACGACGCCGACGACCACGGCTGGCACTTCGCCTCCCACGCCACCAGCCGCAAGGGCCGCCACCTCGCCACCCGCCCCGAGGCCGCCCTCGGCTTCTACTGGCCCGCGCAGGCCAGGGCCGTACGCCTGAGAGGCCCGGTGCGGACCGCGACCCCGCGGGCGAGCAGCGCCGACCTCCACGCCCGCTCGACGGGCGCGCTCGCCGCCGCCCTGGTGGGCCGCCAGAGCGACGTACTCGCCTCGCCGGAGGAACTGGCGGAAGCGAGCCGAACGGCCTGGGACCAGGCCCGCCGCGCCCCGTCCACCGAGGCCCCCACCTGGACGGCGTACACCCTCGTCCCGGACGAGGTGGAGTTCTTCCAGGGCGAGGAGCACCGCCGCCACGTACGCCTCCGCTACCGCCGCCCCGCCGAGGAGCCCCCGACGGGCCCGTGGGTACGGGAGTTGCTGTGGCCGTGAGCCCGCGCGCGCCCCTTCCCCCCGGTCAGCGGAGCGGCGCCGGGTCGGTGGCGAGCCGGGCGTGGAGATGGACGTCCCGGAAGGTACCTCCCGGCTGGAGCGTCGCGTCCCGCAGGATGCCCTCGCCGCGGTAGCCGCCACGCTCGGCGATCCGGCAGGAGGCGGCGTGGCCCACGGCGTGGCCCAACTCGATCCGGTGCACCCCGGCCTGTTCGAAGGCCCAGCGCCCGCAGAGGTCCAGCGCGCGGCCGGCGACGCCCCGGCCGCGCGCCTCCGGCAGCACCCAGTAGCCGACGCGGCCCACGCGCAGCCGCAGATCGAGCACACCGAGGCCGACATGGCCGAGTATCACGCCGTCGCGCCCGTCCGCGTCTTCCCCCGCGTCCTCCGTCACACAGAAGTTCGCCATGGTGCCCCGCGCCCAGCCGTCCTCCCGCCGCTGGATCAGCCGACTCGCCTCGGCCTCGGTCGTGACATGGACGAGCGGGCTGTTCCAGCGCAGGAATTCGGGGTCGGTGAGGCCGCGGACCAGGGTGGCCTCGTCGCCCGTCCGCCAGGCGCGCAGCCGCAGTCCGTGGCCGCGCAGTTCGGTCCTGGGCGGGAGGTGTCCTGACTCGGGGTGGCCGACGGCCGGGTCTTCACTCACCGGGACATTCAACCGCGTACGCCCACACCGCCCCACGCGGGCGGGGCGTGATCTATTCGCAATCGGTTTCCTTCTTGACCGGCACCCAACAAGTGGGCAGGCAATTACGCTCAGGTTTCATGTGTGCAGATTTCGACCTCGCCGATGAACGACCTGTGTACATCGTCGGAGGCGGCCCGGGCGGGCTCGCCGTCGCCGCCGTCCTGCGTCAACAGGGCGTACGGGCGGTCGTCCTGGAGAAGTCGGGGGCCGTCGGGGCCTCCTGGCGCGGCCACTACGACCGGCTGCGGCTGCACACCACGCGGGCCCGGTCCGGGCTGCCGGGGCTCAAGATGCCGCGCTCCTTCGGGCGTTGGGTGGCGCGCGCCGATGTGGTGCGGTACCTGGACGTGTACGCGGCCCACCACAAGCTGGAGATCGTCACCGGCGTGGAGGTCACCCGGATCGACCGCTCCCCCGACGGCGCCGACTGGCTGCTGCGCGCCACGGGCGGGCGGGAGCTGACCGGGCGCGCGGTCGTCGTGGCCACCGGGTTCAACCACACGCCCCGCGTGCCCTCCTGGCCGGGCCGCGAGGCGTACGAGGAGGCCGGCGGGGCCCTGCTGCACGCCGCCGCGTACCGCAACGCCGCGCCGTACGCCGGGAAGGACGTCCTGGTCGTCGGCGTCGGCAACACGGGCGCGGAGATAGCCGTCGACCTCGCCGAGGGCGGCGCGGCCCGCGTGCGCCTCGCCATCAGGACCGTTCCGCACATCCTGCGCCGCTCCACGCTGGGCTGGCCCGCGCAGCTGACCGGGATCCTGGTGCGCCGGCTGCCGACCCGGCTGGTCGACGCGGCGGCCGCCGTCCTGGCCCGGGTCGCCCTCCCCGACCTGGCCGCGCAGGGGCTGCCGCGCCCGGACACGGGGCTCTACTCACGGGCGCGCGAGGGCGCGATCCCGGTGCAGGACGTGGGCCTGATCAAGGCCGTACGGAAAGGGAGAGTCGAGCCGGTGGCGGCGGTGGAGTCCTTCGAGGGGAACGGAATCGTCCTGGCGGACGGCTCGCGGATCACCCCCGAGGCCGTCATCGCCGCGACCGGCTACCACCGCGCGCTGGAAGGCCTGGTGGGCCATCTGGGCGTGCTGGACGCCCGGGGCCGCCCGGTGACACGCGGCCGCCGGACCCCGAAGCAGGCGCCCGGCCTGTACTTCACCGGCTTCACCAACCCCATCAGCGGCAACCTCCGCGAGATGGCCCTCGACGCGCACCGGATCGGCAAGGCGATCGCCCGCCGGAGCCGGGCCGTGAAGAACCGTAGCCGGGGCTAGAAGGGCGTCCGCCCAGGGCGCCGCGCCCGTCGGCGGTGCCAGGGCTCCGCGCCCGTCGGCGGTGCCAGGCCGTCGGCCTCCATCCGTATACGAACACCGCCGGCACGGCCGTCAGGAGGCCGACAACGAGCGTCAACCACGGATTCCCGTTCACCGCGGCGATGCTCCGACCGCCGACGCAGCCCCGGTCGCAGCGGTCAGCACCTCGCCGCGGGCTCCCGGCGGCCGCGAAGTCGCCGTCCCACGTCGAGACAGCGTCCTGTTCACAAAAGTGTGGACCCCCTGCAATAAACAGGCGAGTAGGTTTGTTGGAAGCGTAGGGCGGCCCGGGGGGAGCCGCACAAGACCTGGGCGCATCCCTCTGCTCCGTCACGAACAGAAGGGACTGGAACTGATGGGGAACCCTTATCCGACCAGACGCGCCGTCTCACCGCGACTCGTCGAACTCGGCCGATTTCTGATGGCCCGGCGTGCCGAGGTTCCTCCAGCCCGCGTCGGGCTGCCCGATGCGGGCAAGCGACGCACTCCCGGGCTGCGCAGAGAGGAAGTCGCGCTGCTCGCCGGAGTGGGCGTCTCCTGGTACACGTGGATCGAACAGGGCCGTGCCGAGAATGTCTCGGGGGAGGTACTGGACTCCATCGCCAACGTACTCCAGCTCGACGAGAACCAGCGGCTGTATCTGCGCCAGCTGGCCGGTGTCCAGGCCGTCCCACCGTTACCGGTGAGCTCTCCCCAGGCCGACTCGATGAGGCCGTTCGTGGAGAACTGGTGGCCGAGTCCGGCCTATATCGCCGATCACGCCTGGAACGTCGTCGTCGCCAACCCGGCGGCCGAGGCGCTGCTGGCCATGGAGGACGACCAGCGGGACGGCTGCGGCCGCCCGTACAACGTGCTGAGGGAGTTCTTCACCAGCGAGCACGTACGCGAGGCCTACCCGCGCTGGAAGCAGGTCGCGCCGACCGTGGTGGCCCGCTTCCGCAGTCAGGCGGCGCAGCACATCGACGGGCCGGCGATCCCGGACCTGGTGCGTGAACTCAGCTCGACCAGCCGGTATTTCGCCGAACTGTGGGAGCGGCACGAGGTGTTGGAGGACTCCTGCGGTCCCGAATTCTTCCGCCACCGCGAGGTCGGCGATCTCCACTTCACCCGGGCCACGCTGGACTTCACCCGCCGGATCGCCATGCGGATGACCGTCTTCCTGCCCACGCCCGGCACGGGCACGGAGGCAGCGCTGTCGAAGCTGTCCCATGTGACGCTGTCACGGCGGATGAACTCCCTGGTCCCGGCCTGTGAGTCGCGATGAACAGAACGGGAACGTCATTCATGGAGCCGGTCGGTGTCGTGGTCGGTGCGCACCGGCTGACCTATCTGCCCGACGGGTACGTGCAGTTGGACCCCCGCGCGTGGTATCCCGAGTCCCCCGCCTCGTTCTGGGCGGACAAGGGGGACCACCTCGACGACGAGGGCTACCTCACCGGATCGGTGGGCGCGTTGCTGGTGGAGTACGCGGACCGGGCGATGCTCATCGACACAGGATTCGGCCCGGCGCGCATATCCGCCGAGCACACCATCCCGCCCCTTGGCCGGATCGAGGGCGGCGCCCTCCCTGCCAGTCTGGCCGCCGCGGGCCGTGACTTCGAGTCGGTGGACACCGTGGCGTTCACCCATCTCCATGACGACCACGTCGGATGGGCGGTCGAACCTCGGCTCAAGGGGGCGCGGTTCGCCGCCTCGGCCGCCGAGTGGCGCGGTGCGCACCGCGTACCGGCCGGACACGCGGTCGCGGTACGGGAGGGCGAAGAGGTCTTCCCGGGCGTCACGGCATTGGCCACGCCTGGTCACACGCCCGGCCATCTCTCGTATGTCATCGACGGGGGACCGGACGCCGTCCGTGCCGTCGTGGTCGGCGACGTACTCCACTCTCCCCTCCAACTCACCGATCTCTCCTGGCGGGCGGCATCCGACATCGACCCCGCGCAGGCGGTGCGCAGCCGTGAGCGGACCGTCGCCGAACTCTCCCGCCCGGGGACCATCGGGTTCGCGGGCCACTTCGCGGGCGCGGTCTTCGGCCGGCTGTCCGGTTCCGCCACGACGTCCGAAGGTGTCGCGCCGCCGGCAGGACGGCGGACCCGCTGGGAACCGCTCACTGTCCGGGACGGGCTGGCCCCTCTCCTCTGATCCGCGCTGTTCCCGTCGCTCCGGGGACCCTGCGCGCCGGCCGTCTGTTGCCACGGCCAATATGTTGATTACGCACTGGCAAGGGATGCCGACCGCGCGGACGCTTGGGGCATGACCACGACGGCCACAACCCCGACATGCGCAGCCTCGCCGGTCGACCCCCACCGGTTCCGGTCCATCGCCGGGCGGTTCACCACCGGGGTGGTGGCCGTAACCGCGTTGCGCGAAGGTGACGCCGCTCCGGTGGGGCTCGCGGTGAACTCATTCGCGTCGGTGTCCCTGGAGCCACCGCTCGTGCTGTTCTGCGTGGCCAGGACCAGCACCAGCTGGCCCGACGTACTGTCCACGGAACGCTTCTGCGTCAACATACTCGGCGAGAGTCAGCGCGAGCTCAGCGCCCGCTTCGCGACCAGCGGCGCGGACAAGTTCGGCGGCGCGGTCTGGACCCCGTCGCCGAGCGGCGCCCCCGTCCTCAACGGCTCCATCGGCTGGATCGAGTGTTCCGTCGAGGAGGAGATCGCGGCCGGGGACCACGACGTGGTCATCGCCCGGGTGCATCACCTGGGCGCCCATCACGAAGACTCTCCGCTGCTCTTCTTCCGTGGGCTATATGGGCGTTACACGCAGCTGTGAACGAACAACGACCTCTCATGCAGAAGGAAGAGTCTCCGTGGCACTCAACGCAGCCCCGCTCGGAGTGGGGATCGTCGGACTCAGCGCGGACGGCGGCTGGGGGGCGCGGGGGCATCTGCCCGCGCTCGCGGCCGTCGCCGGATACGAACTGCGCGCGTTGACCGCGTCCACGCCCGAGTCGGCGCGCAAGGCCTCCTCCGCGTTCGGGCTGCCCGAATCCGCGGCCGGAACGGACGCCGGTGAACTCGCCGCGCGCGATGACGTCGACATCGTGGTGGTCACCGTGCGGGTGCCCCGGCACCGGGAGCTGATCCTCCCGGTCCTGCAAGCGGGCAAGACAGTGCTGAGCGAGTGGCCGCTCGGCAACGGTCTCGCTCAGGCCGAGGAACTCGCTTCGCTCGCCGCCGGGGCCGGGGTACGGACCGCGGTCGGTCTGCAGGCCCGCTCCGCGCCTGTGGTCCGCTATCTGCGCGACCTGATCGCCGACGGCTACGTCGGCGAGGTACTGTCGACCACCCTGGTCGGCTCGGGCGGCGGCTGGGGCCGGGCAGTGCCGGAACGGACCGCCTACGTGGCCGACCGGGCCAACGGCGCCACTTTGCTCACCGTGCCGTTCGGGCACACTCTGGACGCGCTGACCATGGTGCTGTCCGGCTTCGACTCTCTGACCGCGACGACAGCGACCCGCCGCCCCGAGGTACGGATCGCCGAGACCGGGGCGCCGCTGGCCATGACCGCCGAGGACCAGATCGCGGTGACGGGACGGCTGGCGAGCGGTGCGGTGGCCTCCCTGCACTACCGGGGCGGTTCGTCGCGCGGCACCAACCTGCTGTGGGAGATCAACGGTACCGAGGGCGACCTCGTGGTGACCGGCGGGACGGGTCATCTCCAGTTCGGTCAGGTGGAGTTGCGCGGCTCACGCGGTGACGAGGAGGCGCTGCGACCGCTCGCCGTACCGGAGAGCTACCAGTTGGCGCCCGGCCTCGAAGGGCCCGCCGGGATTGTCGCCAACGCCTACGCCCAGCTGCGCGCAGACCTTGCCGAAGGCACGCACCACGTACCGGACTTCGCGCACGCCGTCGCACACCACCGCCTGCTGGACCGCATCACCCGGGCCGCCGAGACCGGTACCCGCCAGTAGGCGGACCCTGCCGAGGGGGCGCCCTCGCCTGTCCAGCACCCCTCGCCCATACCCGGCCTTCCGGGCATCCCGCGGTGTCGCGGCGATCAAACGTCTCCGCCCATGAGACACCCCTGCGCATCACCGGATCGGCCACCTGCCGCCGACGCCCGCGCGACAACGCCCGCTCACGTCCCCAGCATCCCTACGATCTCAGGAGAAACACCATGCACACTGGCTTCGGGGCCTTTCTCTCCCCCCTGCACGCACCAGGCCAGGACCCGCATCTGACCATCCGTCGCGACCTCCAGCTCGTGGACCACCTTGACGAACTCAACTTCGACGAGTGCTGGTTCGGCGAACACCACTCACTGTCCTGGCCGACCGTAGGCGCCCCGGAGACCCTGATCGCCGCCGCGGCCCAGCGGACCCGGCAGATCAAGCTCGCCAACGGCGTGGTGACGCTGCCCTTCCACCACCCGTTCCACGTCGCCACCAGGGCGATCCTGCTGGACCACCTCACCCGCGGCCGGTACATCCTGGGCGTCGGCCCCGGTGCCACGCCCAACGACGCGCACATGCTGGGCCTCGACCCGGGCGAGCTGAAGCGCATGGCGCGCGAGGCCGTGCCGACCATCATGCAGCTGGTCAACGGCAACGAGCGGATCTCCGAGAAGACGGACTGGTACACACTCCAGGACGCCAAGATGCAGCTGCCGCGCTACAGCAAGCCCGGCATCGAAATGGCGATCTCCAGTGTCGGTACGCCCAACAGCCCCCAGCTCGCGGGCAAGTACGGGCTCAGCCTGCTCTCCTTCGGCGCGCCGCCGCCCGGGTGGCCGGCCGTGGACCTCGCCCAGCAGTGGCGGTACGCGGAGGAGTCGGCCGAGGAGCACAACCGAACCGTGGACCGGCGCGACTGGCGTATCGCTGTGCCACTGCACATCGCGGAGACCCGCGAGGAGGCGTTCCGCGACTCCCGGGCCGGATTCGGCAAGTGGTTGCACGGCTACTGGGGCGAGTCCGTCGGCGCCGATGTCGCCGCGGGTCTGGAAGGTGTGCCTCAGTCGCGGGAGCTGGAGGCGACCGTCGAGCAGGGCCGCGCGATCGTGGGCTCGGTCGATGATGCCGTCGAGGCGATCCAACAGCTCCAGGAGACCACCGGCGGGTTCGGCACGTTCCTCACCTACGTCGTCAACTGGGCCTCGTTCGACAAGGTCAGGCGCAGCTTCGAACTGCTGGCGAGCGAAGTGGCCCCGCGTTTCTCAGGATCGGCCGAGCGTGGCCTCGACTCCATTCGCTGGAGCGTGGAGAACCGAGCCGTTTTCCCGCACACCGAAGCGCTGCGCAAGCGCCTCGGCGACGCCGCGAGCTGAAGACGCCCGCAGCCCGAACCGGAACGGCCCCCACCACGTAACGTTACGGAATTCTTAATTCCAAAACAACGGGCAATCCCACCCGGAAACCCACAGGAAACACAGAAGCATCCGGAAACGTTTTGGAAGCCTGCGGAAAATCCCGGACGGGCGTTTCCCGCAGGCTTTTCACTACCCGCACGCCACCCGATCACAGCATCCGACCACCTTGCCTATTGGTCCTGGCAATACCATTAATACCCACTGGTACGGACCAAAGTCCACTGTGATACTCGGACCGTGAACAAGCGAATCGCCGTAGTCGGCGCCTACGGATCGGGAAAGACGACTCTCTCCACGGCACTCGCCCATCTGACCGGCCTGCCGCGCACCCACGGATCTCCGATGAAGGAGCCGATCGGCGGCGAAGGCCGCAGCGTCCACAACTGGACCGACAGCCAGCTGCTGCAGCTGACCGTCAACCGGTACGCCGAGCGGCTGCTCGGCGAGGCCGGCTGCCCGCGGGGGTTCATCTCCGACGGCTCCACGGTGCACGAATGGGTGTACGCGAAGCTGCGGCTGGTCGCCGGCTCCTTTCCAGGCACTGACGCCCCCCTGAAGAACCGGCATCGCAGCACCGGGACAGCCGCGCTGGAGGGGGCGGTCGATGACATCGGGCTGCTGATGAAGTACCACGCGCGCAACAACTACGAAGCGTTCGTGCACGTCCCCATCGAATTCGAACTCGCCCCGGACAACCGGCCCGTCAACGAGAACTTCCGCCGCCTCTCCGACGATCTGCTGCTGCCGGCGCTGGAGGCGACGGGTGTCCCGGTGTACACCGCCCGCGGAGACCTCGCGGACCGGCTGGAACAGATCACCGAGCACCTGGGGCTCGGCGACGCGACGGTCGTGACCACCGAAGAGGCGGTCCGACTCACCACCGCCCCGCCCCCGAGCAACCGTCCATCCCATTAGGCCTACCCGGCATTGTCTGTGAAGGTGGAAACTCCCGTGACCGCACTCGAAGTTCCCAGTTTCAAGGAAAACCCCAAGCTCAAGATCGCCATATCCGGAACCTATTCGACCGGAAAGTCGACCACCACCGAGGCCCTTTCCATCGCCACCGGAATACCGCGTACCCACGCCAAGACCTCCCGCGAGCTCCTGGTCGATCTCGTACCCGGGAAGACCGTGATGGAGCTCAACGCAATGGAGTTGGTGAAGCTCGGCCTGCGCCGTTTCGAAGAGCGGGTGCACAACGAGTCCAGCGGGAACGCGTTCATCTCGGACGGCGGTGTCTTCCACGAGTGGGTCTATTTCGAGGCCCGTATGCGCGTCGGTATCAACCCGGGCGCCGACTGGTGGTTCAAGGGCATCAAGAAGGTCGTGGGGCTTCCGGTGAAGCACTTCTACCAGCGCTACACCGACACCCTGGGCGAGATCACCCGCGCCCGCGCCAAGCGCGTCTACGACGCCTACGTCCATCTGCCGGTGGAGTTCGACATGGAGCCCGACGGCCACCGCCCCGTCTCCGAGAAGTTCCGCCGCCTCTCCGACGACCTGCTGATCGAGGCGCTGGACCGGATGGACATCCCGTACCGCGTTGTCGGCGGCCCGATCCCGGACCGCATCGAAAAGATCGTGAAGACCTTCGACCTGCCGGTGATCGTCCCGATCGAGGAGGCCATCGAGGAGGCGCAGCGCCGGGTCA
Organism: Streptomyces sp. NPDC088124; assembly: GCF_040685895.1. NCBI lineage: Bacteria > Bacillati > Actinomycetota > Actinomycetes > Kitasatosporales > Streptomycetaceae > Streptomyces > Streptomyces sp. NPDC088124. The sequence continues at coordinate 74,011 of NZ_JBFBJB010000012.1, forward strand.
AGGCCGACATCGAGGACCTGAAGGCCGACGCCCGCTTTCACGAGGCGCAGCGCGACAAGTCGCTGCCCCGCCGCATCGCGTACGCCATGCGCTACTGACCCCCGCCCTTTCCCCCCTTTTCCGTCCACTACGAAAGGAATCCGGCGTGTCCAGCAGTATCCCGACACAGCCGCGTCGTCTGGGAGCGGTGCTCGCTCTGCTCGCGTTCGCCCAGATGATCATCGCGATCGACTACAACATCGTCTTCGTCTCTCTGCCGGAGATCGGCGAGAACCTCGGGTTCAGCACGCAGAACCTCCAGTGGGTGGTCTCCGCCTATGCGGTCGCCTTCGGGGGCTTCCTGCTGCTGGGCGGCCGGGCCACCGATCTGTTCGGCCGCAAGCGGATGTTCATCCTCGGCCTGTTTCTCTACGCGGCCTCCTCGCTGGCCGGCGGTCTCGCCCAGGAGCCGTGGCTGCTGATCGCGGCCCGCGCGGTGCAGGGCCTGGGCGGCGCGTTCCTCGCCCCCGCCACGCTCTCTCTGGTGACCACGCTCTTCGCGGAGGGAGCCGAGCGTAACCGCGCCCTGTCCGTGTGGGGTGGCGCGGGCGGCTCCGGCATGGTCCTCGGCTCGATCCTCGGTGGTCTGCTGACCGACGCGTTCGGCTGGCCCTCGGTCTTCTACGTCAATGTCATCCTGGCGGGCGCCGCGATGTTCGTAGCGGCGTCGCTGCTGCCGGGCGACCGTGGCGAGAACTCCGGCTCGTTCGACCTGCCGGGGGCTCTGACCGGCACCATCGCCTCCACGCTGTTCGTCTTCGCCCTGGTCCAGGGGCCGGAGGCGGGCTGGAGCTCGGGCCTGGTGCTGATCACGCTCGCCGTCGCTGTCGTGACCCTGCTGCTGTTCCTGTTCATCGAGAGCAGGTCCAGGGCCCCGATGGTCCCGCTGCGGCTGTTCCACAACCGCAACCTGTCGACGGGGGCAGGCATCACCTTCCTGTTCATGGCCACCTTCGGCGCGCTGGCCTACTTCCTCACCCAGTTCTGGCAGGTCGTGCAGGGTCACAGCGCCTGGGCCACCGGCTTCGCCTTCGTCGTGCCGTCCGGCAGTGTCCTGATCGGCACGATCGTCGGCGGCAAGTGGGCCACCAAGTTCGGTGTCCGCAATGCCCTGTTCATCGGTCTGGCCATGGGCGTCGTCGGCACGGTCGTGCTCGCGCTGACGCTGACGCAGGACGCGTCGTACGGGCTTCTCGCCCCGTCGTTGTTCGTGCTCTCGCTCGGCCAGGGCATCGTCTTCACCACCATGTTCGCTGCCGCGACCACAGGTGTGCCGGCCGAGGACCAGGGCATTGGCTCCGGTATCGCCACGACCGGCCAGCAGATCGGCGGCGCGGTGGGGCTCGCCGTGCTGATCGCCATCACCAACTCGGTGAACGGAGGCGATTCGAAGGACCTGGTCCAGCTGACAGACGGAATCGTCACCGCCACGTGGGCGATCGCCGTCGGAATCGCGCTGACGTTCCTGGTGGTGCTGAACCTGAACAAGCCGGCGTCGGGCACCGACCTGACCGCTCCGGCCGAGGCCGAGCCGGTTGCCGGAGCCACGGAACCGGTCCAGGTCACGCGTAACACCTGATCCCGCTCCCCGGCAACCGGAGGTCAGGAACCCGGCAGGGTTCACGACGTCGCGAAGCCGAAAAGCACACCTGCTGGACGTCGACGATACCCGGTCCACTGTCGCGGAGGATCCCGGGCATCGCCGTCGCCGTTCAACAGCCGGCGCCCCGAGGGGAGCCGCTGCCTACGAAGGAAACTCTATGACAACCGCATTACCTCTCGTCACCCTGGACTCCGTTGACGATTTCCTCGGAGCGCGGGAAGGGCGCTTCTTCGGTGAGGGCTTCAAGCGGGTGCACCACTCGCTGACCGACATCACCATCGGCGACGGCACGATCAGCGCCGCGGCCGGCCTGAAGATCCCCGGGTCCTGGTCCCGCAAGGGCGAGACCAACCAGCGCCCGCACCTGTCCACCCTTGACGTGATGCTGTTCGGCGCGCAGCTGACCGGCCTGTACGCCGCGCACACCGGCCGGCTCGGCCCGGACGCGCCGTTCACCGTCCGTTCGCTCACCATAAAGGCGGGACGCAAGCCGCAGGAGGACGATCTCGACACCTTCGAGGCCTCCGGGCGGCTGCTGGGCATGGCGGACGACGGCGCCATCACCCTGGAATGCCGGATCGGACTCCTGACGGTACGTGTCGAGGCGGCCGCCGGGACCGGCAGGCCGCCGCGGGACCCCGCCGGTGAGGAGGCGCGCTACGCGACCGCCGCCGAACTTCCCGGTGTGTGGAACAACGCGCCGTTCGGCGTACCGCACCGTGACCGCAGCCAGTTCCTGACGTCGGTCGACATCACCGCGGACGCCTCGGTGGCACGAGCCGACCTCGGCCTCGCCCCGGACGGCGAGCCGTCCATGGTCGATCTGTTCGTCTCCGCGCTCCAACTGGGCCAGGTCCTGCTCTACTCGCTGGACGGCGTGGCACGGTCCGACAGCAACACGCTGTGGATGCGGCGTACCGCCATCGGACCCGCGGACGGCACACAACCGTCAGGGAACGGCTACGGCCGGTTCCAGGTGGCCCTGAGCGAACCACGGCTGCTGAACGGCGCGCAGGGCTCCTGGCGCAGCGCGGACGTGGTCACCACGTACGCGGGACAGAGGCTCACCTGCTCCGTCGCCCATCAGCTCCCGGCATGACACCACGACAGTCATCGGCCCTTCCTCGGCTTTCAGCCGTTCGGCCCTTTCCCGCTCCATGCGGATCTTCACAGACCTTCAGGACCTTCTCGGGGGAGAACCGTCATGCCTCAGACCGCCGTACTCACCGGACTCGGTGCCTACCTTCCGCCACGACGCGTCACCAACGAAGAACTCGCGGACCGTTTTGACACCACTGACGAATGGATCACCGCCAGAACCGGCATACGCACCCGACGCTGGGCGGACCCCGGAATATCCACCGGTGACCTGGCTGTGGAGGCGGGTCACCGCGCGCTGAAGTCCGCCGGGCTCACCCCGGAACCCGGCGCCGTCGACCTGGTCGTCGTGGCGACGACCACCCCTGACCACCTCTGCCCGGCCACAGCACCGAACGTCGCGGCCCGGCTCGGCCTCGGCGGCGCCGCCGCCTTCGACATCAGCGCGGTGTGCTCCGGATTCGTCTACGCACTGGAGACCGCCGCCAACGCGGTCCTGGCGGGGCGCGCCGGGACCGCGCTCGTCATCGGCGCCGAGACGTACTCGACCATCCTCAACCCGGAGGACCGCACGACGTCGGTGATCTTCGGAGACGGAGCGGGCGGGGTTGTGGTGTCGGCCGGGGAGGACGGGGAGCCCGGCGCGCTCCAGGGCTTCGACCTCGGCTCCGACGGCACCCAGAAGGACGTGATCTACATTCCCGCCGGAGGGTCCCGCCAGCGCGCCGACGGTGCGCGGCCCGCGCCGGGCGACGAGTTCTTCACCATGCAGGGCCGCAAGGTGTTCCTGTCCGCCGTCCAGCGCATGAGCGAGTCCTCCCAGGCACTGCTGGGCCGGATCGGCTGGCCCACCGACAGTATCGGCCACCTGGTCGCCCACCAGGCCAACATCCGCATCCTTCGGGCGGTCGCGGAACAGCTGGGCATCCCGGCCGAACGCGCGGTGGTCAACCTCGACCAGGTGGGCAACACTTCCGCCGCCTCGATCCCGCTGGCCCTGTCCGACGCCGCTGCCCGCGGCACCCTCGCCGTGGGCGAACGGGTGCTGCTGACCGCCTTCGGCGGCGGACTGACCTGGGGCTCCGCGGCGCTGACCTGGCCGGACATCGTCGCCGCCTGAAACCCACCTGAACTCCGCCTCCGCACTGCCCGTTCCATTACCCACCCGACGCCATTCCGGCACCCAGGTAAGGACACCCATGAGCTCGCAGACCGCAGACGACGCCGCTGCCCGTCAGCTGACCGAGGCCGTACTGACCACCGTCCGCGTCAAGTTCGAGGCCCCCGAGGGCACGACCGCCGAAACCCCTTACGAAGAAATGGAGTTCGACTCTCTCGTCCTGCTGGAGCTTGCGGTGCACCTGTCGAAGGAGTACGGGGTGGAGATCACCGATGACGAGATCCTGAACGCCTCCGACATCACCGAGACGGCCAGGCTGCTCGCCGGAAAGGGCGCGCGTTCCCGTGACTGAGCCGGCCTCGACGTCACGCGGTGCCGCGTTCTTCGACGTGGACGGGACGCTGACCACGGGTACCACGCTCTTCCGGTTCCTGGAGTACCGGTTCGCCGCCGAGGCCCGTCCCGCGCACGTCTACCGCCACGAACGCCAGCGGCTGCGCGCGATGACCGTGGCGGGCGTCCCGCGCACAGAGACCAACCGCGCCTATTTCGCCAGTTACGCGCGGCTGAGTGAGTCCTACGTGGCGCACCTGTCCGCCGAGTGGTTCCAGGGAGAGCTGGCGCACGGCGGGTTCCTGTACGGGACGGCTGTAGCCGCGTTGTACGAGCACCAGGCGGCGGGGGAGCCTGTGGTGCTGGTATCCGGTTCCTTCCCGGCCCTGCTCGCGCCGCTCGCCCGGCTGCTCGATGTGGACGCGGTGCTGGCCACGGAGCCGGAGATCCTCTTCGGCCGGTACACCGGCCGCGCGCACACGCCCATGATCGGCCCCGCCAAGGCGGCAGCGGCCCGTGCCTGGGCGCACGCGCACGGCATCGACCTGGCCGCGTCCACCGCGTACGGAGACCACTGCTCGGACCTGCCGCTACTGGAGCTGACCGGGCGCGGCGTTGTCGTCGGCGGTGAGCCTGAACTGCGGCACCGGGCGCGGCGGATGGGCTGGCGGCAGCTGCCGCCCCCGCCGCCCGCGCCCCCGCTGCGGCTCCCCGCCCCGGTGTCCGCGCCCGGTTCGCTGCCCGGCCCGTAAGCGCCGCCGAACGTCCCCGAGTGCCCGGCCGGTGCACCGGTCAGGCACCCGGGGACGTTCCCGTACGTGTCCATCCCGCCACCACACCTCCCCGTCGACCTCCTGTTATGTCACCCGCACCGAAAAGGGAGCCCCCGCCATGCGCGCAGTCGGAATCATGAAGTTCGGCGAACCGGACGTGCTGGAAGTCTTCGACCGCGGTATTCCCGACCCCGGCCCCGGCGAGCTGCGCATCCGCGTGACCGCCGCCGCCGTCAACCCGACCGACCTGATGCTGCGGTCCGGCGAACTCGCACCGTACGTAGCCCAGTTCGAACCCCCGTACGTTCCCGGCATGGATGTGTCCGGGACCGTCGACGCGGCGGGCGCCGACACCTTGTTCTCGCTCGGCGATCGGGTCATCGCCTTCGTGAATCCGTTCCGGACACGGGGCGGGGCCCAAGCCGAGTACGTGGTCGTCTCGGCCGAGGACACCGTGCTCGTGCCGCGGGGACTCGACCCGATCGACGCCGCCGGGCTGCCGACGAACTCCCTCACCGCACACCAGGCACTCGCCCTGCTGCGGCTGCCCGCCCGGTCCACGCTCGCCGTCACCGGTGGCGTCGGCGCGCTCGGCGGCTTTGTGATCCAGCTGGCCGTGCACCGCGGCCTGCGCGTCGTCGCGGAGGCGGCACCGCAGGATGAACAACTGCTCAGGCAACTCGGTGCGGAGATCGTCGTTCCCCGCGAAGCACAGCCGGGGGATCCGAAGGCCGCGGGCCTCGCCGACCGCTATCTCCGGGCCGTCCCGGAAGGCGTGGACGCGGTGGTGGACGCGGCCGAGCTGGGCGCGGCCGTCCTCGGCATGGTCCGCGACCAGGGACAGATCGTCACCTGCCGCCCCGGCGAACTCGCCCTGGAGCGTGGAATCGTACGCCACGAGGTCGATGTCCAGGCGTACCCCGGCAAGAACGCCGTGCTCACCGAACTGGCCGCGCTGGCCTGCGAGGGCGCGCTCACCGTCCGCACCGCCTCCGTACTCAGCCCGTCCCAGGCCGGCGAGGCCCATCGGCGGCTCGCCGCGGGCGGGGTACGCGGGCGCCAGCTCATCGCGTTCAGCGCTTTCAGAGCCCAGTGAGGCCATGGAGATCCGCTCCTTGGCCACCCCGGCCGGCGGCCGGGTCGGACAGCGTCCGACCCGGTCCTGAAAGAGCCCCCTGTCGGATTCGAACCGACGACCTACGGATGACAGGCCGGAGCCGCTGGCGAACGCCGGTGGCCATCTACGGACTGCCCGGATCCAGGCGCGGTCGAGACCAGGACGGAGACCTTCCGACGCCACGCCTGATCACCAGCGCCATCAGCGCCGCCACCGCGCACAGCGCGCCCGAGGCGTACCAGATCACGTCGTACGAGCCGAACACGTCCCGCGTCACACCGCCCGCGAAGGCGACGACCGCCGCCCCGACCTGGTGCGAGGCGAGGACCCACCCGAAGACGATCGCGCTGTCCTCGCCGTAGTGCTCCCGGCACAGGGCGATCGTCGGCGGGACCGTGGCGACCCAGTCCAGGCCGTAGAACACGATGAAGAACAGCATCGGAGGGTGAACGGCCGGCCCCAGCAGCATCGGCAGGAAGAGCAGCGAGACGCCGCGCAGCGCGTAGTAGACCGCGAGCAGGCGGCGCGCCTCGTAGCGGTCGGTGAACCAGCCCGAGGCGATCGTGCCGACGACGTCGAAGACACCGATCACCGCGAGCAGCGACGCGGCGGCCGTGATCGGCATGCCGTGGTCGTGCGCGGCCGGTACGAAATGGGTCTTGACCAGGCCGTTGGTCGAGGCGCCGCAGATCGCGAACGTACCGGCGAGCAGCCAGAACGGCCCCGTGCGCGCCGCCGACGCCAGCACCGACAGCGCCCGCCGCGCGGCGCCCCGCACCGGTGCGGGCTTCGGGACGAACTCCGGTGCTCCGTAGGCGGACAGGCCCACGTCCGCCGGGTGGTCGCGCAGCAGCAGCCAGACGAACGGGACCACGGCGAGCGCGGTCAGCGAGACGGTGACGGCGGCCGGGCGCCAGCCGTGCGCCTCGACCAGCCAGGACAGCAGCGGCAGGAAGACCAGCTGCCCGGAGGCGCCCGCGGCCGTCAGGATGCCGGTGACCAGACCGCGCCGGGCCACGAACCAGCGGTTGGTCACCGTCGCCGCGAAGGCGAGCGCCATCGAACCGCTGCCCAGGCCGACCAGAACGCCCCAGTACATCACCAGTTGCCAGGTGGCGGTCATCCAGACCGTCAGTACCGCGCCCGCCGAGATCATGGTCAGTGCGACGGCGACGACCTTCCGTATCCCGAAGCGGTCCATCAGGGCCGCGGCGAACGGCGCGGTCAGCCCGTACAGCGCCAGGTTGACGGAGACCGCGAAGCCGATCGTGCCGCGTGACCAGTCGAACTCCGTGTGCAGCGGTTCGATCAGCAGACCGGGGAGCGAGGCGAAGGCGGCGGCGCCGATGATCGTCACGAAGGTGACGGCGGCGACGAACCACGCCCGGTGGATCCGCCCCGGCGCGCGCGGAGCAGGGGCAGGGGCAGGGGTGAGGGTGGGGGCGGGGACGGGTACGGGGGTGCCCTTCGCGCCGTCCGGGGTGAGGTCCGTCGACTGTGTCACGTCGGACAGCATCCGATGCGGGATCCGGTCGTACGAGTGGCCGGATGGACACCCTTCGCTAGGATCGGGCCATGCCTCACCGACCGTCGCACCGCCCGCACCACGGGGACCCGGCGCACCCGGCTGACCCGGCGCACCGCGTCGCCGTGCTCGCCCTCCCCGGTGTGATCCCCTTCGAGCTGGGCATCCCGCAGCGGATCTTCGGCCGCGCCCGCAGTGCCGCGAAGGAGCCGCTGTACGAGGTCGTGACCTGCACCGCCGGGGCGCCGGGCCCCGTATCCACCGACGCCGACTTCTCGATCCTCGTCGAGCACGGGCCCGAGGCGCTCGCCACCGCCGACACCGTCGTCGTACCGGCGTCGCACGAGCTCGGTCCCGTCCACACGGACGGTGTCCTCACCGAGGAGCTCGCCGCCGCCCTCGCCCATGTCCGGCCGGGCACCCGCATGGTCTCGATCTGCACCGGCGGTTACGTCCTGGCCGCCGCCGGGCTTCTCGACGGACGGCCCGCCACCACCCACTGGGCGTCCGCCGCCCACTTCCAGCGGCTGTTCCCGCGCGTCGCGGTCGCCCCAGACGTGCTGTTCATCGACGACGGCGACATCCTCACCTCCGCCGGGGTCGCCGCCGGGATCGACCTCTGTCTGCACATCGTGCGCCGCGACCACGGCACGGCGGTCGCGGGCGAGGTCGCGCGCCGGACGGTCGTCCCGCCGCACCGGGACGGCGGCCAGGCGCAGTACATCCGGCGGCCCGTCCCCGAACCGCGGGCGGCGACCACCACCGCGGCGCGCGCCTGGGCGCTCACCCGCCTCCACGAGCCCATCCAGCTACGGGACATGGCCGAGCGGGAGTCCATGTCCGTACGGACATTCACCCGCCGGTTCCGCGAGGAGGCGGGCATCAGCCCCGGGCAGTGGCTGGTGCGGCAGCGGATCGAACGGGCCCGTCATCTGCTGGAGTCGACGGACCTGTCGGTCGATCAGGTGGCGCGGGACTCCGGGTTCGGTACGGCGCAGTCGATGCGGCAGCATCTCCAGGTGGCGCTGGGCGTCCCGCCGACGGTGTACCGGCGTACGTTCCGGGCGCGCGCCACCACCGGCTCCGGCGCCATGGCCGGCGACCGGCGGTAGCCCACGCCGGGCGTCGGGTTACGCCGGGCGCGGGATGCCGTACGACGGCTGGTACGGCGCCGGGCCGTACCCCGTCGCGGTGCCGTAACCACCGGTGCCGGAGCCCGGGACCGTGCCGTGGGCGCTTGGTGCGCCCGACGCCTGCGACCTGCCCGGGGAGTCCTCCGCGGCGGCGTCCGGCGCGCCCCGGTCCACCTCGCACCAGATCCGCTTGCCCGCGCCCTCCGGCTGCCACCCCCACCGGTCGGCGAGGCCGTCGACCAGCTCCAGGCCACGGCCGTTGGTGTCCTCACCGGCCGCGTGGCGGGGGCGCGGCGGGCAGGCGCTGATGTCGGCGACCTCCACCCGGACGGTGCCCGCCTCCGCCGCGCCCGAGCCGAAGAGCATCCGCAGCACGGCAGGGCAGCCGGTGTGCACCACGGCGTTCGTGACCAGCTCGGAGATGAGCAGGATCAGCGTCTCCGCGACCGGCTCGTCATCCCCCATGCCCGAACCGACGAGCCTGGATCTGGCCCATCTGCGGGCCCGCCCCACCTCCGCGGGGTCGGGCCCGATCTCCAACTGAACCTGAAGCACCTGCACCGCTCACACCATCCGAACCGGCGGACACATCGCCTCGCGCCTCGACAGGGTTCTCGACGAGATCACCGAACGTGATTCCCTTGCGAGACAGCATGGTTGACGTACAGTCACCACAACAAGCGCTTCGGGCATATTCCAGCGCGAAGGAGTAGGCGTGGTGCATACTGTGCGACGCACGCTGAGGGGAGTCGAACACCGGCGCGCACGGCGCATTCGCAGCGCCCGAGCGGCGCACACGCCCGACGCGGGCGCCGCCGTAACGGCACCACCGCGCGCTTCGCGCCTCACTACCTCTCGCACCCGAGGGAGCGTACCGGAGCCGGGTCACGACTCCGGCGCGTGACGGCGAACCGTAAGGACACAACCCGGTATCGACCGCACCGGCCGCCCTCCCACCACGCACGGTGACGCATCAGAGGGCTGAGGCCAACGCTTTCCGTACGATCGGAACCGGGCGCGATCCGCCCCGGCCCGATCAGGGCTCCGGCGTCACGTAGTACGCGGCGAACCCCTTCAGGACCTCCGCCTCGCCGATCCGCCCGTCGCCGTCCGCGTCCAGCTCACGGGCGACCCGCGCCGCCGCCTCGGGCTCGACGCCCAGCACCCGCAGCGCCCGCTCGGCCGCCGCCGGGGTCACGGTGCGGCCGTCGCCGGATGCCGCGCCGGCCCCGCCCGCGACCGCGATCGCCGCGCTCAGGAACGGCCGGGCGATCTCCGCGAACCGCTCCGGATTGTCCCGCAGCCGCTTCACCGCGCCGGTGACGAACTCCTGGCGGCTGACCCGCTGATCACCGTCCACGTCCGCGATCCCGGCCATCCCCTGCCAGAACGCCTCGGCCCCGCTGTAGAGCGCCTGCCCCTTGTCGGAGCGGGCGGTCGTGCCGAACTCGGCGAGCAGCGCCGCCGCGGCCCCGCTGAAGTCCTCCCGGTCGATGTAACCGCTGCCGTCCTGGTCGAATGCCGCGAACCTGGAGGCGATCTTGCCCTCGTATTCTGCGCTGTCCATGCCCGGAGCGTACGACGACCGAGGGGCGCCGTGTGCCCGCTTGCCCGGAAGCCGTACGGAGAAAGCGCAGTTGACGCGGGCGCCGAGGGGTACGGAGGCCACGCCGAGAAACACCGGCGCCACTACGCCGACAGCGGCTGCGCGTCGACGTCGACGGCGCTCGGCACATCGGGAAAGACCTCGAAGAGCCGGCGCACGCCCAGCGCCGCGAGGACGCGGTTGACGTGCGAGCCCTCCTCCGAACCCCGCGCGGGCAGGATGAGACGGAGGCTGCCCCGGCAGGAGTGGAGCAGCCTGCGGGAGGCGATCAGGACACCGACACCACTGGAGTCGCAGAAGAACACCTGCGAGAGATCGAGCACCAGTGCGTGCTGCCCCTCGGCCACCGCGTCATGGACCCGCTGACGGACCTCGGGCGAGGTCACGATGTCCAGCTCGCCGGTGATGTGCAGCACGGTCCACGCACCCTGGTCGGACTCGTTCACCTTGAGCGCCACGCGTCTGATGCCCTTCTCCTCGACGGATGGGACGATCCGGAAGTATTGCTTCCCGACCGCGCCTGCCCCTTCACCACGAGCCGAAACGTCGCAGGGCGCGGTAAGGGCGCACTTACCTCAAAGGGGCGTGCGCTGCCCGTGGTGCCCACTACATTCGATGGGACGGTCGAGCCCCTCGCGGCCCGGACTTCGGCATCATGGTGGCGGAAGCCGGTGGCGGGGACGGACAAAGAGGCAGAGCGGACAGGCACGGGGAACCACGAGAGCCAGAGGAACAGGGCTGGGGGTCGGATGGCGAAGAACACACCGCCCCGCTGGGACCGCAGGATGCAGCAGCGGCTCGCGCGGGGTGAGGCGGCGGCGCTCGGTGAGCTCTACGACCGGTACGCGTCCCTCGTGCACAGCCTCGCCCACCGCGTGCTGGACGACGACAAGGCGGCGGACCGCGTCACCCGCGACGTATTCGGTCATGTCTGGGAGAACCCGGACACTTATGATCCCCGGCAGGGCTCCCTGCGCTCCTGGGTGGCGAACGTCACACAGGAACTCGCCGTACGGCAGCTCCGCGAGACCGAGCGCGAGGCGTTCGAGGCGAGCGGCGAGGGCTCCCCGGAAGAGCTGGAGCAGAAGATCCGCCGGGCCTCGGCGGCGGCCCGGGCGGACTACATCGTCAGGTCGATGCCGAAGCCGCTGCTCAGCGCGTTGCAGCTGGCGTACTTCCAGCGCCGGGACTGCCGCCAGACAGCGGAGGACCTGGGCGTCACGGAGGACGAGGCGCGGCGCCGGCTGCGGCTGGGGCTGCAACTGCTCTCCACGGCCAACAGCCGGGCCGGGGACGGCCTCCCGCCGCCGGGAAACGGACGCTCGCTGTGACCGGCCCGCTGGACGGCGGCTCCCACGACGGCCGCGAACCGGACGAACCGCCGCTCTTCCTCCGGATACCCGGCCCGAGGACGGCGGGCGACGACCTGGACCCGCCGGAGCCCGAGCCGGAACCGGAGCCAGAACCGGAACGGGACCAGATGCCGGGTCAGATGCCCGGTCAGATGCCGGACCGGATGCCGGACCAGGCAACGGAACCCGCGCCCGAACCGCCCCTGCTCAGCCACAAGGTGCTGAAGTCGCTCCTCGGCGCCTGGGCGCTCTCCGCCTGCTCGACCGCCGAGACCGGGCTCGTCGAGGACCACCTCACCGAGTGCGCGCCCTGCGCCGGTGAGGCGCTGCGGCTGCGCGACGCCGTCGGGCTGCTGCACGCCGAGGGGAACCTGGACCTCGACCCGCGGCTGCGCTCCCGCGTGCTGGAGGAGTGCCTCGGCCGCCGCCCCGCCCGTGTCCCGGTGCCCGGCTGGGCCGCCCCGTACGACGCCGAGACCGCCCGGCTCGACGCGCTGCTGCGCGACATCGGCTCCCAGGACTGGCACGCGCCCGTACGCCTCCAGTGGTTCGCGGACGACCGGACCACCTTCCGCAAGACGACGGTCGCCGGGGTCATGGGCCACCTCATGACCGTGGACGGCGTGGTCGCGGCCGCCCTCGGCCTCGAAGACCCGGTCGGCCAGGGCGCGCCCGTCGACCCGACCGACCGTACGGAGACCTTCTGGCGCTCCGCCGCGCCACCGCCCACCCGCGCGCTCCACGAGCCCTGGCGCGAGCAGAGCCACGCCCTGATCCGTACGGTCTCCTTCGCCGGCCGGGGCGTGGCCGAACTCTCCGTGACGTACGGGGAATTCGCCCTCCCGCTGCGCGACGCGCTGCTGGAGCGCGCCTTCGAGTGCTGGATCCACGGCACGGACATCGCGGAGGCGGTGGCCTACCCGTACCGGCCGCCGAGCGGGCCCCATCTCCACTCGATGATCGATCTCGGCGCGCGGCTGCTCCCGGGCGCCCTCGCGCTGCGCCGCCGGGCGGGGCTGGCCGGCCCGGCGCGGCAGCTCGTGGCGGCGGGCTCGCCCGGCCGGTCGCTGCATCTGCTGGTCGAGGGCGCGGGCGGCGGGGACTGGTACATCCCGCTGGACTCCCCGGCGGCGGTCGGCTGCCGGGAGCTGTCCGTGGGCCAGGTCGCGCTCGACGCCGTCGAGTTCTGCCAGGTGGTGGCCGGGCGCGTCTCGCCGGAGGACGCGGCGGCGGGGCAGGACGGCGACCGCGAGGCGATCAGGGACGTGCTGTTCGCGGCGGCGGCGATGAGCCGCCTCTGAGCACGGTCCGCCGCCGCCGCCCGGCGTCCGAGCACGGCCACCGCCGCCGCCCGGCACCGGGACTCAGGCGAAGACGACCGTGCGGTGGCCGTTCAGCAGGATGCGGTGCTCCGCGTGCCACTTCACCGCGCGGGCCAGCGCCTGGCACTCCACGTCCCGGCCGATCGCCACGAGCTGCTCCGGTGTGACCTGGTGGCCGACGCGCTCGACCTCCTGCTCGATGATCGGGCCCTCGTCGAGGTCGGCGGTCACGTAGTGCGCCGTCGCGCCGATCAGCTTCACACCCCGCGCGTGCGCCTGGTGGTACGGCTTCGCGCCCTTGAAGCTCGGCAGGAAGGAGTGGTGGATGTTGATGATCCGGCCGTTGAGCTGCTTGCACAGGTCGTCGGAGATGACCTGCATGTAGCGGGCGAGGACCACCAGCTCCACCTCCTCGGCCCGGACCAGCTCCAGCAGCTCCGCCTCCGCCGCCGCCTTCGTGTCCCTCGTCACCGGGATGTGGTGGAACGGGATGTCGTACGAGGCGGCCAGCTCGGCGAAGTCGGTGTGGTTCGAGACGACGGCCGCGATCTCCACCGGGAGCGCGCCGGTGGACGCCCGGAAGAGCAGGTCGTTCAGACAGTGGCCGAACCTGCTGACCATGAGCAGGATCCGCATCTTCTCCTCGGGACGGTGGATCGCCCACTCCATCCGGAAGGAGTCCCCGATCGCGGCGAAGCTCGCCCGCAGCTTCTCCACGGTCACCGGCGCCTCCGCCGAGAAGTGCACCCGCATGAAGAAGAGCCCGGTGTCGTGGTCCCCGAACTGCTGGCTGTCCTCGATGTTGCAGCCGGTCATGAAGAGGTAGCTCGACACGGCGTGCACGATGCCCTGCTTGTCCGGGCAGGACAGCGTCAGCACGTACTGATCGGCGCCGTCCCGGCGGTCGGTGCGGCCGGACGGGGCAGGCGGGGCGGGTGGCTGCGCGGCGGTGCTCATGACCACAAAGGATCCCACATCGCCGTACCCGCTCAGCCGGAGCGCGTCATGATGCGCAGCACGTCCAGGGTCTGCGGCAGGGCGTCCGGGTCGTCCCCGTCGCCCGCCGCCAGCCGTATGTGCGCCTCGCGGGCCGCGCGGACCGCCTCGGGCCAGCCGTGGTGGTCCAGATAGGCGGAGACCGGCGCGTCGGCACCGACCTGGTGCATAATGCGCAGCACCCGCAGCACGGCGACGTCGACCAGCGCGGCCTCGCCGGAGTCGCGGAATATCGTTCCGACGTACTTCTCGGCGGACCAGTTGTCGAGCCAGGTGTCCTCGACCAGCCGGTACACGGCGTCGGTGACGTCCCCGTACCCCTCGCGGCCGGCCAGCCAGTACTCCTGGTGGAAGACGGGATCGGAAAGCATGTGCAGCGCCGAGCGCACATTGCTGCGCCAGCGCCACCACGGCATGTCGTTGAGCGGCATGCCGCCCATGGTGGGGGAGCGACGGGCACGACGGGAAGAGTTCTCGGAACCTTGCTGCACAACACCGACTTTACGGTCCGCCGGGCGATGTCACCCAGGGCCCCCGCTATTCACCTCTACGTCACCCACCGTTGACCCGTGCTCACTCCGCAGTTACCCGTGGCGCGGAAGTGTGCATGGCTATGACCGGTCGGCGACGTTTCTCCTCCCTCCGCCCCTTCCAGTCCAGCGCGCGACACCTCTGCTCGAAAAGCGCGAGAAACACGAGAAGTGCGGGGGGCACGGGTAGTACGGGAAGTACGGGAAGTACGCGAGGCACCCGCGGCATGAGGAGCGGTGCGCTGCTCGCCCTCGCCACCCTCCTCTCCGGCTGCGGTGTGCTGCCCGGGGACGCCGGCGGCTCCCGGGCAGCGGTCACCGTCATGACCTGGGCGCCGATCGGCAGCAACGCCACCAACCTGCCCGGTATGCCGGCCATGGCGCGGGCGTACGCGGGCTGGGTCAACGCCTCCGGCGGCATCGACGGCCATGAGCTGCGCGTCCTGACCTGCAACGAGCGCAACGACTCGGCCGGCGCGGCCGAGTGCGCCCGCCGGGCCGTGAAGGAGAAGGCGGTCGCCGTCGTCGGCTCGTACAGCCAGTTCGGCCGCGAGTTCATGGCGCCGCTGGAGGCCGCGGGCATCCCGTACATCGGCGGATACGGCATCAGCGAGGAGGAGTTCACGAGCTTCCTCTCCTACCCCGTCAACGGCGGGGTGGCCACGCTCCTCGCGGGCAGCGGCCGGCAGGTCGCGCGCAACTGCGACCGGACCGCGCTGGTACGGCCCGACACGATCGCCGGCGACGACCTGGCCGAGCTGATGGACGCCGGGCTCGCCGAGGGCGGTCGCGGGTCCGTCTCCGATGTCCGCGCGGCGGAGGATGCCACCGACTACACCCGGCAGGCCAGGACGGCGCGCGAGCGCGCGGGGGACGGCGGCTGTGTCACGGCGGTGCTCGGCGACCGCACGGAGACCTTCTTCGACTCCTACCGCAGGCTCCCCGACGACGGCCGGAACATCCGGGTCTCCTCGGTGCTGGGCAGTGTCGACCAGTCGCTCGTCGACCGTACGGGCGGCAAGGACGGGATCTTCGAGAACGCGTACTTCACCGGCTGGTACCCGGTGGCGAGCGACCCGGCGTGGGCGGAGATGCGGGGCGTGATCGACAAGTACGCCTTCGGCGACAACGACATCGACCCGGCGGACCCGGGGGCGCAGACCACGTGGATCGCGTACACCGTGCTGAAGAAGGTCGTCGAGTCGATCGGCGCGGACGAGATCACCACCGGCCGGATCACGGACACCCTGGACCGGGGCCTGGAGGTGAACACCGGCGGCCTCACACCGACTCTGCGCTGGCGGTACGAGGACATGCTCGGGACGCCGAACTTCCCCCGGATCATCAACGGGGACGTGACGTTCCAGGTGGTGCGGCAGGGACGTCTGGTGAGCCAGCGCAAGGGATTCGTCAGCGTGGGCGAGACGCTGCTGGGGGAATCGCACCGGTAGCCGTACGGGTACGTGCACCGGTAACCGTACGGGCGGTCGCGGGGACGACGGCCGGGCGGGGGCGTCACTCCCCAGCCCGGGGACGGTCCCCAGCCCGGGGACGGTCCCCCGCCCCCGCCGCGCCCGTCGTCAGAGCTGCGTCGGGGCACGCTTCGTCAGGTCGTACTCCGTCGCGATGCTGTTCCACAGGCCCGACGCCTTCTGCTTCGCGGCCGTGGCCTCGCCGCTCGCGCGGTCGCCCTTGGAACGCTCGGAGGTCACCCGCGCCTGGCCGTCCTTGCACCCCTTCTTCTTCCCCACCTGCTTGGCCCACTCCGCGTAGTGGTCGTCGGCGGAGGCGGACGCCTCCCACGCGTCGGTGAGGGAGGACGTCAGTTCGCCGTGGCGCGGCAGCTTGTCCACCGTCAGCCCGTCCAGCCGGGTCACCAGGCCCCGGCGCTGCTCGGCGGCACCGTGCAGATCGGTGGCGGCCTGGTCGAGGTTGTCGCAGGACCTGATGGAGTTGACGGCGTTGATCACCGTCTGACGGCTGCTGCTGCTGTCCGCGAGCAGCTTGTCGAGCTCCTCCGCCTGGGTCTTCACCGGGTCCGGGGGTGCCGGGGCCTCCGCCGACCCGGTGGCCTCGGGCGAGGTCGTCGCCGCCACCGTCTTGCTCTCGTCCTTGGACGTGTCGTCGCCCCCGCCGCTCATCAGCGCGCCCGCGCCCAGCCCGAGCACGACGATGCCGGCGGTGACGGCGGCGATCAGCGGGGCCCGCGAGGACTTACGGCGGCCACCGCCGCCGTGGTCCGCGCGCGACGGCGACGGGAACGGGGCCTGGGGCCCGGCCTGGGCCTGGGGTTGCGGCTGCGGCTGGTTGCCGGGCCCGCCGCCCCGGGCGGCCCGGCGCCCGCCGACGGGCGGCGCCTGGGTCTCGATCCGGGGCATCTTCTGGGTGGACTCGGGGGCACCCTGACCGTCCGCGCGGAAGAGGTTGTCGAACTCCGCGGGCGGCGGGCGGTCACCGGGGGCGCCGGGCCGTACACCGTAAGGAGAGGGGGCCGGGGAGGCGGCCGGAGGCGCCGCGGGGACGGGGGCGATGAACTGCGTCGCCTCCGAGTCCGAACCCGGCGCCGCCGCGACGGGCGGCAGGAACTGGGTCGCGTCGGCCGCGTTGTCCCGCGCCTCGGGCGGCAGCACCCCGGGCCCCTGCGCGGCGGGCGAGGCGGGCGAGGCCGACGGGACGGGAGGAATGGGCGGGATGAACTGCGTGGCGTCGGAATCCCCCATGCCCCCCGCGGGCCCGCCGGGGGCGCCGGAGACGGGCGGCAGGAACTGCGTGGCGTCCGCGCTGCCGGGCGCGGGCGCCGGTGTCTCGGCGGGCAGCGGCATCGGCTGCCCGTAGCCGCCCTGCGTCCCGGAGTGCGGCTGCGGCTGCGGTTGCGGCTGCGCCGGAGGCAGCGGCTCGCCGTACTGCGGGGACGACGGGGACGACGGGGGCTGCTGAAGGTGCGGCTGCTGGGGCTGCTGGGGATTCCCGTACGGCTGCGGCTCGCCGTGCGGCTGGGGCAGCGGCTGCCCCTGGGACTGCGGTACGGGCTGCCCGTACGGCTGCGGCGGGGGCTGCGGCGCGCCGTACGGAGCGCCCCCCTGTGCCCCGTACGACGGCGTGGGTTCCGGCCCGCCGTACGCCCCGTAGGCTCCCTGGCCGCCCTGGGGGCCGGCCTGCGGATACGCCGGCGGATAGGGCTGGTCGTACGGCGCCGCTCCCGCGGGCGCCCCGTACCCCTGCGCCGGGCCCTGCGGGGTGCTCTGCGCTCCGTAGGGCGCATGCGGGGCGCCCGGATCCTGCCCGTACGCCTGCTGCGGCTGCTGCGGCAGGCCCCACTCCTGAGCGCCCGGCGGCTGGTGCCCCGGCTGCTGGTGCGCCGGCGGCTGCAGGCCGGGCGGCGTCCGGTCGACCGAGCCGGGGATCAGGGGCGCGCTGCCGTCACTGGGCAGCACGACGCCTTCGTGCGCGGTCCGAGCGGCGGGATACTGCGGCTCATCCCTCTGTCCGCTGTGCGTCACCGGGACTCCTACATGTGGAACGTCTGGCCTACCGAATCATCGGTTCACGCTACCGGGTGAATCGCACCTTCGAACACGCGCGTCGGGCCGGTGTCGGGCAGGTAACACCCCGGCCTGCGAAGACGCTGGTAGAAGGCGTGAAGTCGCGGACACCCCGCCTCAATTGACCGAGGGCACGGTGTCCACACCGCGCCCTCACGACATCCCCACGAACCCGCTGCCCGGTCCCCCACCGGACAGCCCGGGACAGTCACCCCTCAGCCAGCCCCGACCGGCCCCGACCGGCTCAGGCCGCCTGGATCTCCAGCCGCGCCCCGAACTCCCGCACCGCGGGCTCGTCCCCGTACGGCTCCAGCCGCTGCTGGAGGTCGTCCAGATACTCCGCCCCCCGGCTGGAGCGCAGCGTCCCGAGCAACTCCACCGCGCGCGTGCCGGTCTGGCAGGCCTGCTCCACCTCACGCTGCTGGACCTGCGCCGTCGCCAGCAGGACGAGGCCGATCGCCCGGCGCCGCGCGCGGGACTCCGGATGGCCCTCCAGCGCCGCTTCCGCGTGCCGGGCCGCCGCGTCGGGGCGGCCCAGATCCCGGTAGCAGTGCGCCAGTTCGTCGGAGAGATAGGCGTGGTCGAAGTGCTCGATCCACTCCGGGTCCTCCCCCGGGCCGTCGTCCGTGTGCTCCAGCGCCGTGATCGCCCGGCCCGCCGCGGTCTCGCAGGTACGGCTGTCCCCCATCAGCGCGTGGCCGCGCGCCTCGGCCGCGTGGAACATCGCCTGGGCGCGCGGTGACACCTGACCGCGCGTCCCTTCCTGCGCCGCCCGCGCCAACTGGGCGATCTCACGCGGGTTTCCGAGCTGGGCGGCGAGATGGCTCATCGACGCGGCCAGGACGTACCCCCCGTACCCCCGGTCCCCCGCGGCCTGGGCGAGGCGCAGCGCCTGGATGTAGTAGCGCTGGGCGAGCCCCGGCTGGCCGGTGTCGACCGCCATGTACCCGGCCAGTTCGGTGAGCCGGGACACAGCGGCGAAGAGCCGGCGGCCGACCGTCTCCCGGTACGAGCCGGCGAGCAGCCCGGCCACCACGCTGTTCAGGTAGTGGACGACCACGGGACGGACATGGCCGCTGCCGAAGCGGTGGTCCAGCTCGATGAGCGCGCGGGTCATCGCCCGTACCGCCTCGACGTCCGAATCACCCACCCGGGCACCGGTGTTGCGCGCGACCGTGGAGTCCGCGCCGGTGATCAGCCAGTCTCTGCTGGGCTCGACGAGCGCCGAGGAGGCGACGGCCGAGCCGGAGAGGAAGTCGCGGCGCCCGACGTCGCTGCGCCACAGCTCACAGACCTGCTCGATCGCCCCCATGACGGTCGGCGAGAACTGGAGGCCGACCCCCGAGGCGAGGTTCTTCCCGTTGGCCATACCGATCTCGTCGATCGTGACCGTACGGCCCAGCTTGCGGCCCAGCGCCTCGGCGATGATGCCCGGCGCCCGGCCGCGCGGCTGCTGGCCGCGCAGCCACCGGGCCACCGACGTCTTGTCGTAGCGCAGGTCGAGCCCGCGCTCCGCTCCCACCATGTTGACGCGCCGCGCGAGCCCGGCGTTGGAGCACCCGGCTTCCTGGATGAGCGCCTGGAGCCGTTCGTTCGGCTGACGCGCGACGAGTGGCCTGGCTGCCAATGGATACCCCCTGTGGCCGCAGTGATCAACTCTGTGAACACTGCCCGGCAAATATGCGGAGAATGCGCATGTTCGGCAATAACGCAAATAATCTAGGTCTTTCCGGAAACCCCCGTGACCACGACCGGCCAACAGTCGTGTGCGGCCCCCCGCAGCCTCTATGGTGTCCGACCCCCGGGGGTGGTTACCCGCGTACCGCTCCACCCCTTCCCGCGCGCCCCCGTACTTGCATCCATGCGCCCCATGTGCGGGATCGGGGGGTGCGGCGCGCCGTCCCGCGCCCGTAACCCGTGCTGATGGCGGGAGTTGTGCTCTGCGTGGAAGAGACCATTGGAGTGACGGGCGGCGCCCGGGTCCCCGGGCAGCGGGGCGACCTGCTGCTCGACAGCGCGGTGAGGTACGCGGAAGAGCGGCACTGGGACGTGTTCCCCGGCACCCGGCTGGTGCCGGTGCCCGGCGGTGAACGGTGCTCCTGCGAGCAGGCGGGGTGCGCCACGCCGGGGGCGCACGCGACGGGCCCCGGCTGGGCGGGGCTGGCGACGGGCAGCCCGGCGGCGGTGCGCAGGCTGTGGTCGCGGCAGCCGGGGGCGTCGGTGCTGCTGCCGACGGGGCGCGCCTTCGACGCGCTGGAGGTGTCGGAGTCGGCGGGGTTCCTGGCGCTGGCCCGGATGGAGCGGATGTCGCTGGCGCTGGGGCCGGTGACCTGCACCCCGGACCGGCGGATGGTCTTCTTCGTGCTGACGGGAGCGGCGGCGAAGGCGGACACCCTCGTACGGAAGCTGGGGTGGGACCCGGAGTCGGTGGACCTGGTCGTGCGCGGCGAGGGTCAGTACGTGGCGGCGCCGCCGACCCGGGTGGGCGGCAGGGGCGCGGTGCAGTGGGCCCGCAGACCGACGCAGGCGAACCGCTGGCTGCCGGATGTCGCGGAGCTGATCAGCCCGCTGGCGTACGCGTGCGGCCAGGACGCGGCGGCGGTACGGGCGCGGCGGCCCGGGTAGGGGGTCCGGGCAGGAGGGTCCGGGCAAAGGGCCCGGTAAGGGGTGGGCGTGCGCAGCCTGGGTAGATGTGGGCGGCTTACGTAGGGTGGTCCCCGTACCCCTGATCGGGATATCGGGGGCATCGGGGATCAACGGGACACGGAAGGGTCGTGCGTCATGCCGGACCGAGCACCAGGAGAAGCGGAGGCGATCACAGGGCCCCGGACCGAAGCGGCGGCAGCGGCCGGAGCGGTCGTCGGGGCGCCGACGGAGACCGTCTCGGGGGCGGCCGTGCGGGTCGAGGGGCTGTGGAAGCGCTTCGGCGAACAGATCGCCGTCGCGGGCATCGATCTGGAGCTGCCCGCAGGCCAGTTCATCGGACTGGTCGGGCCGAACGGCGCGGGCAAGACCACCACCCTCTCCATGATCACCGGCCTGCTCCGCCCGGACCAGGGCCGGGTCGTGGTCGCCGGACACGACGTCTGGCGGGACCCGGCCGAGGTCAAGGCCCGGATCGGCGTACTGCCGGAGGGGCTGCGGCTCTTCGAACGGCTCTCCGGACGCGAACTCCTCGGTTACAACGGCCGCTTGCGCGGACTGCCCGGACCCGAGGTCGACAAGCGGGCCACCCAGCTCCTCGACGTGCTCGACCTCGCGGGCGCGCAGCACAAGCTCGTCGTCGACTACTCCACCGGCATGCGCAAGAAGATCGGGCTGGCGGCGGCACTGCTCCACAACCCCCAAGTCCTCTTCCTGGACGAGCCGTTCGAGGGCGTCGACCCGGTCTCCGCGCAGACGATCCGGGGCGTCCTGGAGCGCTACACCGCCTCGGGCGCCACCGTCGTCTTCTCCAGCCATGTCATGGAGCTGGTCGAGTCGCTCTGCGACTGGGTCGCGGTGATGGCGGCGGGCCGCATCCGCGCACACGGCACCCTCGCGGAGGTACGGGGCGACGCGCCGTCCCTCCAGAGCGCCTTCCTCGAACTCGTCGGCGCGCGGGGGCACGACGGCGGCGGGGACCACCTCGACTGGCTGGGCGGTACGCGATGAGCGGCACCCCGGCCGGAGCCACGGCGGGAGCCCCGGCGGGCGGAATGGCGGGCGCCGTGCCATCGGCTCCCCCGCTCACGCCCCTGTTCGTACGGCTCAAGCTCGCCCTGCTGCGCAACGGGCTGCGCCAGTCGTCCGGCAGGACCGCCGCGTACATCGCCTCCGTGGTCGTGGTGCTGCTGCTCGCGGCGGCGCAGTTCCTCGGCCTGGTCCTGCTGCGCGACACCGCCCACGCGGACACGGTGGTGGTGCTGCTGACCGCCGTACTCGCCCTGGGCTGGGCGGTGATGCCGCTGTTCTTCCCGAGCGGTGACGAGACCCTGGACCCGACGCGGCTGGTGATGCTGCCGTTGCGGCCGAGCCCCCTGGTGCGGGCGCTGCTGGTGGCGTCCCTGGTGGGGATCGGGCCGCTGTTCACGCTCTGCCTGCTCACCGGCTCGGCGATCGCGACGGCGCACGGCGCGGGCGCGGTGGCCGTCTCGGTCCTCGCCGTACCGCTGGCGCTGCTGGTGTGCGTCGCGCTCGCGCGCGCCGTCGCGGCGGCCAACATCCGGCTGCTGACCTCGCGCAAGGGGCGTGACCTGGCGGTGCTCAGCGGTCTGGTGATCGCCGTCGGCGTCCAGTTCGTCAACTTCGCCGCGCAGCGGCTGGGCGACGCGGGCGGCCTCGGGGCGCTCGACCCGGTGGCGGGCGCCGTCCGGTGGCTGCCTCCCGCGTCGGCGCTCGGCGCGGTCGGCTCGGTGAGCGAGGGCGCGTACGGACGGGCCGCCGCGCAACTGCTGCTGTCGGCGGGCGCGCTCGCGGCGCTGCTGTACGCGTGGCAGCGGTCGCTGACGAAGCTGATGACGGCCCCGGACGGCTCGACGCTGGGCGCCGGGCAGCCGGGCCGCAGGGAGGCGACGGCGGCGGCCCGGGGCCCGGGGCGGGCACTGGCCGGGGTGTTCCCGGAGGGGCGTACGGCCACGGTGATGAAGCGCAGCCTGCGGTACGTGTGGCGCGACCCGAAGACGAAGGCGGCGTGGGCGACCTCGCTGGCGATCGGCCTGATCGTGCCGCTGTTCAACGCGCTCCAGGGCAGGGGCACGATCTACTTCGCGTGCTTCGCGGCCGGCATGCTCGGCATCCAGATGTACAACCAGTTCGGCCAGGACACCTCGGCGTTCTGGATGGTCGCGCTGACGATCTCCTCGACGCGCGACGCCTATCTGGAGCTGCGGGCGCGGGCACTGGCCCTGCTGGTGGTCACACTGCCGTACTCGGCGCTGGTCACCGTCGCCACGGCGGCCGTGCTGGGCAACTGGCACGCGCTGCCGGAAGCGCTCGGCCTCTCCTTCGCGCTGCTCGGCGCGATGCTGGCGACGGGCGCGGTGGCGTCGGCACGCTTCCCGTACTCGATCCCGCAGGACAGCGGCTACAAGAACGTCGCCCCGGGCCAGGCGGGGCTCGCCTGGATCTCCATCTTCGGCGGCATGCTGGGCGCGGCCCTGCTCTGTGCCCCGGTCCTGGCGCTGACGATCTGGCTCCACATCTCGGACCTGGCCGACCGCTCATGGCTCCTGCTGCCCGTAGGCACGGCGTACGGAGCCCTCATCGCCCTCGGCGGACTCCGCCTGGCGGCCCCGCAGACGGCAAGGCGCCTGCCGGAGATCCTGACGGCGGTCAGCAAGGGGTGAGGGGCAGGCAGGGCGGGACATCCCGTGACCACCCCGGCCCGGCCCGTCACCGGACGGTCAGGCGGTGCCGAACTGCCCGGCCTTGACGCCCGTCACGAAGGAGGCGAACGCATCGGCGGGGAAGCCCAGAACCGGACCGCCCGGATCCTTCGAGTCACGGACGGGAACTATGCCGCGCGACGCGACGAGATTCGCGGCAACCTCCACGCAGTTGCCGCCGTTGTTGCTGTAGGAGGACGTGAACCAGCGGGGGAACTCGGTCGTGGTCGTCACGGGGCGCCCTTTCGCAACTGGCTGATCTCAGACGGTGCCGAACTGCCCGGCCTTGACGCCCGCGACGAAGGACGAGAACACCCCGGCGGGAAAGCCCAGAACCGGACCACTCGGATCCTTCGAGTCACGGACGGGAACCATGCCGCGCGACGCGACGAGATGCGCGGCAACCTCCACGCAGTTGCCGCCGTTGTCGCTGTAGGAGGACGTGAGCCAGCGGGGGGACTCGGTCGTGGTCGTCACGGGGTGCCCTTTCGTGCCTCGTTGATCAGGACCACCGATGCCGCTTGCGACAGCGCTTCGGCCTGTAGTTGATGGTAGGCCGTCAAAAGGGGAAGTACCGCTGTCGTCTCGCGTTCCAGGTGTCCCCGGATCTGGGATTCCGCGTACGCGATCACGGACAGGTCCGGCAGCGTCAGCAGGTTCACCGGCAAGTTGAACGTGCGACGCTCCCCGATGCCGAACGGGGCGACCTGGAGCACGGTGTTCGGCAGCTCGGCGAACTCCGCCAGACGCGCCAACTGGGCGTCCATGACGGCGGGTTCGCCGACGCGCCTGCGGATACAGCTCTCGTCCATCACCACCAGCATCGTGGGTGGTTGGGGCCGTGCCAGCGCGGTCTGCCGCTCCGCCAGGAACGACACCCGCTCGGCTGCTTGGTCGGCCGTGATCACCCCACGCCGTACGGCGCTGTCCGCCAGAACCCGGGCGTACTCCGGTGTCTGCAGCAGCCCGGGAATGATGCCGACCTCGTACAACCGGATCTCCACAGCCCGCCCCTCATGGCTGACGTACTCCGGGAAGCCCTCCAGCAGGCTGCCGTGCTGCACATCCCGCCACTCACGTTCCAACGAGTCGGCGACGTCGGCAATCCCAAAGGCACGGTCAGCCTTACGTGAGAACCGGAGGGTCGGCGGTTTGCGGGCAGTTTCCACAGCGGAAATATGCTGGCTGGAATACTCCGTATACCCGGCCAGCTCTTCCTGGCTCCAGCCACGTTGCTCCCGCAACCTGCGCACCCGGGCCCCATAAGCCGCTCGCGGGCTGTTCCCAGGGTCCAACTCCTTGCGGTTAACCATCGAACACCCATCCCTTCCTTCTCTTATGGCCGCTTGAAGAGATCTCGACCATACGCGACGGTGATCGCCCTGGGTAGTGCATTCACTACGGAGAGGAGCGACCATGACCGGTGAGAACGTTCCCGCCAAGGGGGCCAAGACACAGGAACCCCCGTACGTCCCGGCCCTCGGGGCGCTGATGGTCGACGCACAGGAGCGGGTCGGCGAGTTTCGCGGTGAGTGGTGCGGGCTCTGGTCCCTGCGCCCTGTAACCGGCGGAACGGAGTGGACCGTTGCTCCCGAGGACGCCCGGCCGGCCAGCGCCGAAGAGCGCCTGCGGGCCAAGACCGCCCGCGCGAACGCGCGAAGCAGGGGGGAGGTGCTGTGACCTCCCCGCCCGACCACCCGTCCCCTAGAACGCCCGAACTACGCGTCGGCATGGCCGTGTTCGATCCCCGCGCGGATATGCCGGGTGTCATCCGGTCCTTCGCCGGACCGACGGTCCGGCTGATCCGCCCCGCAGGCCACACCTGGCAGGCGGCGCGGATCTCGCTCCGTCCGGCGACCCAGCGGGAACGGGTCCAACTGCGCGCCCTGGCCACGCTGCACCGGAAGCAGCAGAGGCCTGCGGGACAGCAGACATGACGACGCGCCTCTACCACGTGACCGTGACCGGCGAGGGGCCGATCCCCGGCACCTGGGTACGCGTCCTCCTCGCCGCACGCCGGACCGGATCGCCGGACCGCGCCCTCTCGATCCTGCGCTGTCAGGCCCGGCGCATCGCCGACGGCCTCGACCCCGACCCGCATTCCGTGTGGGCCGCTCCGGGCGCACTCGCTCGCCAGGAAACCGCCGTGTATGACGCGCCCGCCGAACTCCGCGCCTGGTGCGACGACTTCGAGGCGCAAGAAGCGGCACGTAACCAGCTCATCGCGGGCGCCGAGTTCACCTTCGGCGCCATGGACCACAGCGGGCGCTACACCCTCAAGGTGTTACCTGTGCACGTTCCTTCGCATGCACCGTCCCCGGCGGTTGCCCGCGCCCGTCGCCGACGGCACCGGAAGCCCAGGTGGTTCGACCGGTTCCGGCGACCGGCCGCCCGGATACCGGCCCCGTTTCGCTGCGCCGTACAGCGCTTCCCGGAGGTGGTGACCCGGTGGCGGCGTTGCTCACCGTGGGCCGCGCTCAGGGTGTTCCGGTGGTGGATGGTGCGCCGGGCCCGCCCCCTCCCGGTCAACCCGTCAGTACGCCCTCCAGGAACGGCTCGATCGCCGCTCGCCAGGCTTCGGGCTGGTCATAGTGGACGAAGTGGCCCGCGTCGAGCACCTCCGCGTACTCGCCCCTCGGGAGCACCCGGACCATTTCGTGGGCCTCCGCCCTGCCCAGTTCGCCGTCGAGTCCCCGGACCACCAGCGTGGGGCACTGGACCTGGGCCAGCTCCTCCCAGTGCGCGTCATGGACCCAGGTCTCGCGGGACGTCATCATCTGGCGGCGTGAGAAGACCGGGCGCCAGCCGTCCGGGCGCTCGGCCATGACCTCCGCGAAGAACTCGCCCCGGGCCGGCGTGGGGCGCTCGGCCCAGGGGTCTTCCTCGCCGAACCACTTCCGTACGTCCGCGAGCGACGCGAACGGCACCGGCCAGGCGCGGAACCAGTCGCCCCACTCCCGCTGCGACGCGGCGCCCAGCGCCGAGGCCCGCATGTCGCAGATGACCAGGGCGCGGACGAGATCGGGGCGCGCGGCGGCGAGCTGCCAGGCCGTGAGCGCGCCCATCGAGTGGCCTATGAGCGTGACGGGGGCGAGCTCCAGCTGCTCGATCACGGCCTCCGCGTCCGCGACGTACGCCTCGCGCGTGAACGGCCCCTCCGGCGGCTTCTCGCTCTGGCCGTGGCCCCGCTGGTCGAACGCTACCGCCCGGTGCCGGGCGGCGAGCCAGCGCGCCGTGGCGTCCCAGTGCGAGGCGCGGCCCATCAGGCCGTGCAGCAGCAGGACCGCCGAGCCGTCGCCCGGTCCACGCGCCTCCGGTCCGGCCTCGGGCGGATCGGCGAACTCCCAGGCAGCGAGGCGTACGCCGTCCGCTCCGGTCACATCGATGCGCCGCACCATGCGTCCCGGCACCCCCTTCGGTCTCACGGTTTCGCTCACGGTCCTGCGGAGTCCTGCACGGTCCTGCTCGCGGGTGCGGGGACCGGGCCCGTGCCACGTCCCGGACTCTCACCGCACCAGCCACACCAGGCTATCGAACCTATATTCGAACGCGCGGTTTTCGCGCCCAACACCGCTCGTTCGAGTGACCACGGTCCAGGATTGCCGGGCGGCCCTCAGGGGAGATCTTCTCCGGGAGGCGGGCCGCTCGGGGATGACGGTCCGAAGGGGACGACCCTGGGAGCTCGGGGCTCCGGGTCGGCGTGGGGGCGACCGGGCTCCGGTGCCGCAAGGCGCCGGGGCCCGGCTCGCGTACGGCGCCGGAGCACAGTTCGCGCACGGCACCGGGGACAGGCGCCCGGACGGCGCCGGGCGCGGCGGGACGCCATCGGCCCCCACCGCCGCACGCACAGATCACGCCACGCATCAGCCGCTCCCTCCCTGCCGCCGCGGACGTCCCCACGCCCACCGCGGCTCACCCCCCGGGCACCGCAGGTACCCCGGGCACCGCAGGCACCCGCACCACCGACCGTCCGGGCCGTACCGGACACAGCCCGGCCCCGCCCGTCACGCTCGTCCTGCCCGTCAGACCCGATGGCGCTGGTCTCGCCGGCCCCACCCAGTGACGTACCTACCTACGGCCTGCCCTGACCGATGCGCCCGCTCTCAGCGCTTGGCGACGAAGACGTGCGACGCCACCCCGGACTCCAGCTCCGCCGCCTCGCCACTGCTCCCTACCAGTACCCCACCCGCCGACTCCGTCACACTCACCACGGAGCCGGGCTGCACACCCGCGCGCCGCAGCGTGTACATGAGCTGGGCGTCCGTCTGGATCGGCTCCCCGATCCGCCGTACGACGACCGTCTTGCCCTCGGTGCCCGGGTCCAGCTCCGCCAGGCTCACCATCCCCGCGTCGAGGAAGGGGTCGGCCTCGGCCTTCTCGCCCAGCTCCTCCAGGCCGGGGATCGGGTTCCCGTACGGCGACTCCGTCGGGTGGCGCAGCAGCTCCAGCACCCGCCGCTCCACCGCCTCGCTCATCACGTGCTCCCAGCGGCACGCCTCCGCGTGCACCTGCTCCCACTCCAGGCCGATCACATCGACCAGGAGGCATTCCGCGAGCCGGTGCTTGCGCATGACCCGTGTCGCCAGCCTGCGCCCTTCCTCCGTGAGCTCCAGATGCCGGTCGCCCGCGACCTGCACCAGGCCGTCGCGCTCCATGCGCGCCACGGTCTGGCTGACCGTCGGGCCGCTCTGATCGAGCCGCTCCGCGATCCGGGCGCGCATCGGGACCACGCCTTCCTCTTCAAGTTCAAGGATGGTGCGGAGATACATCTCCGTCGTGTCGATCAGTCCGGACATTCGTGCCCCTCGAATAAATCGTGCGCTGGCCCTGACCCAATTCTGACGCATACCACCGACAAGCGTGCCTCGCCGGAGAGCACCACCCTTACCGGGAAGGGGACACGCTTGCCCGCACCGGACGCGGACCGGGCTCCGCCGGGCCCTTCGCGGCGGCCGGCAGCAGTATTGACAGAGCAATGGTCCAGACCTCAACGTGATCGGCGGCACAGACATTCCCCGCCCCCTGGGCCACTCCCGGAAGGTCACCCGATGAGCGAGAGCACGCCTGCCGATCAGTTCTTCGACGCGGCGATCGGCCTGCTCCGGCGGGTACGGGAGAAACAGTCCGCCACGGTCGCCGCCGCGGGCGCGGCGGTCGCCGACACCGTCGCCGCCGGGGGCCGGCTCTTCGCGTTCGGCGCCGGGCACTCCTCGCTCGCCGCGCAGGACGTCGTCTACCGGGCCGGCGGGTTCGCCACCATGAACCTGCTCACCGTGCCCGGCGTCGTCGGCGTCGACGTGATGCCCGCCCCCCTCGGCTCGGCGCTGGAGCGGGTCGAGGGCCTCGCGGGCGCCGTGCTCGACTCCAGTCCCGCCACCGCCGGGGACCTGCTGGTCATCATCTCCCTCTCGGGGCGGAACGCGCTGCCCGTCGAGATGGCCCTGAACGCGCGGTCCCTGGGGCTGACGGTGATCGGCGTGACGTCCGTGGCGTACGCGACGGAGACCCGCTCCCGGCACCGCTCCGGGACGTTCCTCAAGGACCACTGCGACATCGTCCTCGACAGCGGGATCGCGGTCGGCGACGCGGAGTTGACGGCCCCCGGCATCGAGGCGCCGTTCGCACCCGCCTCCACGGTCGTCACCAGCGCCCTGATGCAGGCGATGATGGCGACGGCCGCCACGGAGCTCGTCGGGCGCGGCGTCGAGCCGCCGCTGCTGCGGTCGGGCAACGTCGACGGCGGCACCGAGTGGAACGGCCGGGTGATGACCGAGAACCGGGACCGGATCTTCTACCGCCACTGACCGCCACCGACCGCCTCCGACGGCCACCGACCGCCGCCGACCGCCCTCGCGGACGCGCGACACATTCCCGAAACTATCGCCGCGACGCGCCCGGGTGGCTCCGCGTCACCAATGCAATGCCTCTTCGCCCATGCGATCGAATAACCGCAGAGCCTCCTGTGAATGCCGGGGCCTGCGGGAATCACACCGAGTGACGTTGCTCGCACACTTGATCCAGAACCGCCACTTTGCGTCACGAAAGGCACACTTGGCGGAATTTTGATCTTTCACCTGGAGGTAATGTTCAGGCAAAGTAGTGGGGGTTGCCATGCGTCATCATGGGAACCGCCACCGCGTTGCCGCGTAGCAACGTGTTCCGCGTACCCACCAAAGGAGAGGGCGAGCAGTGAGATTCCGACCGAACCACGTGTGCGCCCTCAGACGCGGAATCCACGCCGCCTGACCCGGCGGCTCTTCATCTCGCTCCACCCCCCACTGACCCGACCACACCGCGCCCCGGCAAGAGAAGACCGGGGGTGCAGGAGGCAGGCCATCATGAAGTCACTCATCGATCACGCTCGTTCATTTTCCGTGCGGGTGGCGGAACGCCCCGACGAGTTCCGTGAACTCGCCGCGGGGCAGTCGCCCGAAGCACTCTTCATCACCTGCTCGGATTCCCGAGTCATCCCGTCCCTCATCACCGGTGCCCGCCCGGGTGAGCTGTTCGAACTGCGTACGGCGGGCAACATCGTCCCCCGGTACGACGAAGCGCGGCCCAGCGGCGAGGCCGCGACCATCGAGTACGCGCTGCGCGTGCTCGGCGTCCGCGACATCGTCGTCTGCGGGCACTCGCACTGCGGCGCGGTCGGCGCCCTGGTGCGCGGCGACGACCTGTCCGCCGTCCCCGCCGTGCGCGGCTGGCTGGACCTCGGCGGGGGCGAGCTGCCGTCCGCGCAGGGCCTCGCCCACTGCGTGCAGCACCACGCCGCGGCGCAGCTCGACACCCTGCGCGGCTACCCCGCCGTCCGCGAGCGGCTCGCCGACGGGCAACTCTCGCTGCACGCCTGGTACTACGAGGTGGACACCGGCGCGGTGAGCAGCCACCGGCCGGAGCTGGACGGGGCGTTCAGACCGCTGTGAGCACGGCCCAGGGCGCGACCTCAGCCACGGCGACCGGCCGTGGCTGAGCCGTCGTTCCCGGGCCGCACCGCGTAGCCCGCCCCGTCTCACAGCTAGGACATCCCTCATGTTCAGCCTCTTGAAGGACCGTGAGGTCCTCAGGCGCGACATCCTCGCGTCACTCGTCGTCTTCCTCGTCGCCCTGCCTCTGTGCGTCGGCGTCGCCGTCGCCTCCGGGGTGCCCGCCGAACTCGGCCTGGTCACCGGCATCGTCGGCGGCATCGTCGTGGGCGTCCTGCCCGGCAGCTCGCTCCAGGTGAGCGGTCCCGCCGCCGGGCTCACCGTTCTCGTCTACGAGGCCGTCAAGGAGTTCGGCCTCGGCGTGCTCGGCGCCATCGTCCTCGTCTCCGGGCTGCTCCAGCTCGCGCTCGGGGCCTTCGGCCTCGGCCGCTGGTTCCGGGCGATCTCGGTCGCCGTCGTCCAGGGCATGCTGGCCGGCATCGGCCTGGTGCTGGTCCTGGGCCAGGTGTACGCGATGGCCGACACCGCCCAGCCGTCCGGCGGCATCCCCAAGCTCACCGGCCTCCCCGGGCTGGCCGGTGAGATCTTCTCGAACGGTACGGCGCTGACCGCGTTCCTCGTCGGGGCCGGTACGGTCGCCGTCCTCGTCCTGTGGCCCCGGCTCCCCGCGAAGGTCCGCGTGGTGCCAGGACCGCTGGCCGCCGTGGCGCTCGCCACCGGCGTGACCCTGCTGTTCGACCTGCCGATCGCGAAGGTCGAGGTGCAGGGCCTGCTGGAGTCCGTCAGCCCGCCCGGGCTCGACGACTTCGGGCAGCTCGCGGGGGTCGCCGCGCTCGGCACCGTCCTCGCCTTCACCCTCATCGCCTCGGCGGAAAGCCTCTTCAGCGCCGCCGCCATCGACCGTATGCACGACGGGCCGCGCACCGACTACAACAAGGAGCTGATGGCCCAGGGCGTCGGCAACACGGTCTGCGGAGCGCTCGGCGCGCTGCCCATGACCGCCGTCATCGTGCGCAGCGCCGCCAATGTCCAGGCGGGGGCGCGCACGTCGCTCTCCCGGGTCCTGCACGGCGTGTGGCTGCTGCTCTTCGCGGCGCTGCTGCCCGCGGCGATCGGTGTGATCCCGCTGGCCGCGCTCGCGGGCGTCCTGGTCCACGCGGGGTGCAAGCTCGTGCCCGTACGGGAGCTGGCCCCGCTGTGGCGGGAACACCGCGGCGAGGCCGTGATCCTGGCCATCACGGCGATCGCGGTCCTGGTCACCAACCTCTTCGAGGGTGTGGTGCTGGGGCTGCTGCTCGCCGTGGTCAAGACCGCGTGGGAGATCTCGCACCTCCATGTGGACGTGCGGGAACTCACCGGCGGCCGGCTGGTGGTGTCGGTCACGGGGAACGCGACGTTCCTGCGGCTGCCCCGGATCATGGAGCAGCTCGAAGCCCTGCCGAAGGACCGGCCGATCGAGCTGGACCTCTCGGATCTGCGCCATGTCGACCACGCGTGCCGTATCGCCCTGGAGAACTGGGCGCTGCGGCACAACGACGCGGAGACCGAACCGGTCAGGATGCTGCCCCCGACGGCACCGGCAACGGCAACGGCACCGACAACTGCGGCCTCGGTCGCCGGGGAGAACGGCTCGGGGCGCGGACCCACCGCCGGGTGACAGGTGCCCGATGTGCGGCGCCGACCGGGGTGAACCCCGGCCGGCGCCGCACGCGTCCGGGCCGTACGCGTGTCCGCTCAGGCGCGGCGCGTCCGCTCAGAGGTCACCCGACAGGCTCTCAGTCGTCCGCGTCCGGCAGCAGGGCCGAGAGGTCCAGGCAGGCGGCTATCCGTACGGTCACGTCCTCCGCGAAGACCGCGTCGGGGCGTTCGAAGGCGGCGCGGCTCGCTCCCCTGAGGAAGGTCACCACCCCCAGCGACCTGCCCCGGCTGCGCAGCACCGTGCACAGGGCGTGGACGGAGTCCTCCGGCCACTGCCGGGACGACGCCCACGCGGGCGCGGGCACCGGCTGCCGCGCCGCGTCGCCCGCGCCGCCGTTCCCGCCCCTGTTCCCGCCCGCGGTCCCGCCCCTGTTCCCGCCCGCGGTCCCGCCCCTGTTCCCGCCGGCGGTCCCGCCCGCGGTCCCGCCCGTGCCCGTCGGGGCGCTCGCCCGGACCGAGCCGGTCCGGTCCATCGCCTGGAGCGCCGGATGCCCGGCCGCGTACCGCACCGGTATGAAGCCGGACCCGGTCTGCGTGCTCGGCCCCGAGGCACCCCCGGCGGGCGTCGCGACCGTACGGACCAGGCGTACGGGTCCCGGCGTGCCGGAAGCGAGCCCTCCGGAAACGTACCCTCTGGAGGCGCGACCTTCCGCCACCAGATCGATCAGGGCGTGGTCGGCGAAGCCCGCCAGCGCGAAGTCCAGATAGACCGTCGCCGCCTCCATCGGGTCCTCGCACTCGGCCGCCGCCCGGCCCGCGCGGTGCAGCTGGCTGCCGCGGAACCGCAGCCGGTCCGCCTCCTGCACGGCCAGTTTCATGTCGGTCACGTCCTGGAACATCCAGCCCACACCCAGCGGAACCGGTTCTTCAGCCAGCGGTGACGCCAGTCGCAGGAAGCCGCACCGCCAGCAGCGCCGCCGCTCGCCGTCCGGTGCCCGGACCGTCATCCACAACTCGGCGACGGCGGACGGCGCGCCCTCCGACAGCACGTGGTGGAGCGCGGACTCCAGCTCCTCGACGCCCTGGGTGATCAGCTCGCCCAGCGGCCGTCCCAGTACGGAGGTGCGTCCGGTACCGAGCAGCCGCGCCGCCTGGAGGTTGACGACCGTCGGCCGCAGATCGACGTCGACGAGGACGACACCCCAGGACGCGTCCTCGAAGAGCGCCTCACTGAGCGCGACGGAGCGTTCGAAATCGACCTGGTCATGGACCTCGCTGAAGGCGCTGTACACCCCGGCGGGCTTACCGTCCGCGCCGCGCACCGCGGACGACTGCGTACGGATCAGGACCCGGCCGCCGTCCTTGCGCAGCAGCGCGAACTCGTCCACCTGCCGGTCCGGGCCGTCCATCACGGCCATCAGCCGCGCCTGGACCTCGTCCGCGTCGGCGGTCCGCACGGCCCACCCGGCGAAGCCGCGGCGTCCGACGGCCTCCTCGGCGGACCAGCCGAGTATCCGCTCGGCCTCGCGGTTCCAGTGCGTGATCACGCCGCCCGCGTCGAACGCGCAGAGCGCGGCGTCCATCCCGTCGAGGAGCGCCGCGAGCAGATCGGATCCCGGCCCGTCGCGGCCGGGCACCTCCGCCCCGGGGCCCGGGCCGGTGTCCGACCCTGCATCGGACTCCGGCTCGTCCGGCCCGGCAGGATTGGTGGTCTCACTCCGAGAAGCACTCACGCTGGTACCCCCTGCGGGACATCTCCGCCTGTGCTGCTGACTCTGCTGCCGCACCTACGATCATTCAACTCGAAAGTGGCCCACCTCACACATCGTTCCCCGAAATCGCCGCCCGCGACCGGCCGCGAAAGTGATCCGTTAAATGGGTTGAGCCGGGACGGCCCCCTTCCTAGAGTGTGGAACACACTGAAAGGAGGTGATTCGGAAGTGATTTCTTTCCGGACTCGTGAGGTGGCTGCGGGCTGACAGCCCGACGTCGCACTCAGTGCGGAGCCGGTGAAGCGCCGGCCCAATCCACAGCAGTCACCGCCCCGCAGGCTCGCCGGTACGTCCGGCCGGCTCCTCCTCGGAGGAACCCGAGCCTGCGGGGTTCTGCTGTTCCCGCGGCTTCCCCCGCGCAAGGCCGTAGCACCGGGTTTACGGCGCTACGGGCCCGCGCCGCCAGGAGGCCCGCGCCGCTACGGGCAGAGCCGCTCGACCCGCCAGCCGGGCCGGCCGTCCGGGCCCTCGCCGCGGACGTAACGCAGCCGGTCGTGGAGCCGGTTCTCGTGGCCCTGCCAGAACTCGACCGTCTCCGGCGTGACCCGGAACCCGCCCCAGTGCGGCGGCACCGGAACCTGCTCGCCCTCCGGGTAGCGGGCCGCCAGCTCCTCGTACCGCTGGAGCAGGTCCGCGCGGGAGCCGATCGGGGTGGACTGGTCGCTGGCCCAGGCACCGAGCTGGGAGCCGTGCGGACGGGTGCGGAAGTACGCGGCCGTCTCGTCGCGGCCGGTGCGGGCCGCCGTACCGGTGACGATGATCTGGCGGGCCAGCGGATGCCAGGGGAAGAGCAGCGAGACCTGGCGGTTGGCCGCGATCTCCTGGCCCTTGCGCGAGGTGTAGTTCGTGAAGAAGACGAAGCCGCGGTCGTCGTACGCCTTCAGCAGCACCATCCGCGAGGACGGGCGGCCCTCGGGGGTGGCGGTGGAGACCACCATCGCGTTCGGCTCGTGGAAGGCGCAGGACGCGGCCTCCTCGAACCAGCGGGCGAACTGGTCCATGGGCGTGGCGGCGAGGTCCGTGTCCAGCAGCGGGGTGCCGCGGTAGTGCTCGCGCATCGCGGCGGGGTCCGCGGGGGCAACGGAATCCGCGGGAGCGGTGGGATCTGCGGGAGGCGTCGAATCCGCAGGAGCGGCGGAGGGTTCCGGGGTCTCGTGAGGCACGGGATCATCCTGCCGCAGGGCCGAGTTTGCCCCGCACGGAGGACCGCCAATCCTCGGGGGACAAAAACTGGCAGTGTGCCGGTTATCACGCACCGCCGCGTCTTTCCGTACCGTCGAAACCCGCCAAAATCTGGGGACAGGTCGGCCACGCCACTGTGGTCTTCTCACACATCACGCCACACACGTCACGGTGCGTAACATCGCGCACCGGGACCGTACGCCGCGGGGACAACGCCGCGTACAGCCGTGCACAGCCGCACGCACCACGTCACGACCCGGCACGACCCGTCACACGTACAGGCACGGCACAGACACCGCACAGACGCCGCACACAACGCGAGGAGCCGCCCGATGTCCGACTTCGACACTTCCTTCGTCCCCGGACTCGAAGGCGTCGTCGCGTTCGAGACGGAGATCGCCGAACCGGACAAGGAAGGCGGCTCCCTGCGCTACCGGGGCGTCGACATCGAGGATCTCGTCGGGCAGGTCT
Organism: Streptomyces sp. NPDC088124; assembly: GCF_040685895.1. Classification (NCBI taxonomy): domain Bacteria; kingdom Bacillati; phylum Actinomycetota; class Actinomycetes; order Kitasatosporales; family Streptomycetaceae; genus Streptomyces; species Streptomyces sp. NPDC088124. The sequence goes on from NZ_JBFBJB010000012.1 coordinate 109,452, forward strand.
CCTTCGGGAACGTCTGGGGGCTGCTGGTCGACGGGGCGTTCAACCCCGGCCTGCCGCCCGCCGAGCCCTTCCCGATCCCGGTCCACTCGGGTGACATCCGCGTCGACGTCCAGTCCGCGCTGGCGATGCTCGCGCCCGTCTGGGGCCTGAAGCCGCTCCTCGACATCGACGAGCCCACGGCCCGCGACAATCTGGCGCGCGCCGCCGTGATGGCGCTCTCGTACGTGGCCCAGTCGGCGCGCGGCCAGGGGCGTCCGATGGTCCCGCAGCGCGAGATCGACAAGGCGAACTCGGTCGTCGAGCGCTTCATGATCCGCTGGCGCGGCGAGCCGGACCCCCGGCACGTCAAGGCCGTCGACGCGTACTGGACGTCGGCCGCCGAGCACGGCATGAACGCCTCCACCTTCACCGCCCGCGTCATCGCCTCCACCGGCGCCGATGTCGCCGCCGCGCTCTCGGGCGCCGTCGGTGCGATGTCCGGGCCGCTGCACGGGGGCGCGCCCTCGCGCGTCCTCGGCATGATCGAGGAGATCGAGCGCACGGGCGACGCGACGGCGTACGTCAAGCGGACCCTCGACCAGGGCGAGCGGCTGATGGGCTTCGGCCACCGGGTCTACCGGGCCGAGGACCCGCGGGCCCGCGTGCTGCGGCGTACGGCGCGGGAGCTGGCGGCGCCGCGGTTCGAGGTGGCGGAGGCGCTGGAGAAGGCGGCGCTGGAGGAGCTGCACGCGCGCCGGCCCGACCGGGTGCTGGCGACGAACGTCGAGTTCTGGGCGGCGATCGTGCTGGACTTCGCGGAGGTCCCCGCGCACATGTTCACGTCGATGTTCACCTGCGCCAGGACCGCGGGCTGGTCCGCGCACATCCTGGAGCAGAAGCGGACGGGGCGGCTGGTCCGCCCGTCGGCGCGGTACGTGGGGCCGGGCACCCGGAGCCCCCGGGAGATCGAGGGGTTCGGCGACATCGAGCGGATCGCCTGACCCGCCCGGCGGGAGCGGCCGGGCGGGCGGCGCGGCGCGGGCGGGGCCGGACGGGGCGGGGCCGGACGGGGCGGGGCGGGGCGTCAGGTGTTCTCCCTCGCCCGGTCCCGCGCCTCCCGGTCCCGCAGCTCCCGCCGGAGGATCTTGCCGGAGGCGGCACGGGGCACGCCGCCGACGAACTCGACCCGGCGGACCTTCTTGTACGGGGCGACGCGCTCGGCGACGAACGTCATCACCTCGGCCCCGGTCAGCTCCTCCGCGCCCGGCCGGCGCACGACGAACGCCTTCGGCACCTCGTTGCCGTCGTCCTCGTACACCCCGATCACCGCCGCGTCCGCGATGGCGTCGTGGGTGAGCAGCAGGGCCTCCAGCTCCGCCGGGGCGACCTGGAAACCCTTGTACTTGATCAGCTCCTTCACCCGGTCGACCACGAAGAGCCAGCCCTCCCCGTCCACCCGCCCGACATCGCCGGTGTGCACCCAGCCCGCCGGATCGATCATCCCGGCCGTGGCATCGGGGCGGCCCAGGTAGCCCTTCATCACCTGCGGACCACGCAGCAGGATCTCGCCCTCGGCACCGGGGGCGGCGTCGCGCTCCGGGCCGTCCAGGGCGACCACGCGCATCTCGGTGCCGGGCAGCAGCTTGCCGACCGCGCCGGGCGGCGGGTGCTCGGCGGTGAGCGGGACGACATGGGTGCCGGGCGACAGCTCCGTCAGGCCGTACGCCTGCCGTACGCACGACAGGCCGAGCCGCTCGGAACAGGCGGCGGCGAGCCGTGCGTCCAGCGGCGCGGCGGCGCTCAGGACGTAGTCGAGCGAGGAGAGGTCGTACCGCGCGACGGCCGGGTGCTTGGCCAGGGCGAGCACGATGGGCGGCGCCACGTACAGCCCGGTGATGCGGTGCTTCTCGATGGCCGCGAGGAACTGGCCGAGGTCGAAGCGGGGCAGGACGACGACGGTCGCGCCGTGCCGCAGCGGGGCGTTCATCAGCGCGGTGAGCCCGTAGATGTGGAAAAAGGGCAGAACCGCAAGAATCCGGTCGCCGGGCTTCATCTCCATGACGGGTTCGAGCTGCGCCAGGTTGGTCGCCATCGAGCGGTGCGTGAGCATGACGCCCTTCGGGACACCGGTGGTGCCCGAGGAGTACGGGAGCGCCGCGATGTCCTCGCCGGGATCGATGGCGACCTCGGGCACCGGCGCGGCCGACCGGGCCAGATCGAGGACCGAGCGGTGTCCCTGCGCCCGGTCGCAGACGAAGATCTCCTCGATCCCGCCGACCAACTCGGCCGCCCTCCGGGCCACTTCGAGCAGCGTCGAGACGGTGACGACCCACCGGGCCGCGGCGTCGCGCAGTTGCGCGGCGAGTTCTTCGGGGGTGGCGAGCGGGTGGACGGTGGTGACGGACGCCCCGGCGCGGGTCGCCGCGTGGAACACCGCCGGGTACGCGACGGTGTTGGGGCTGTGCAGGGCGAGGACATCGCCCTTGCACACCCCGGCGTCGGCGAACGCGGCGGCGATCCGCCGGTGCGCCTGGTCGAGTTGGGCGTACGTGGTGGTCGCGCCGTTCGTCCCGTCGACGAGGGCGACGGTGTCGCCGTACGCGGCGGCACGGCCGAGCACGGCCTCGTGGATGGGCAGCTCCACGGCCGGGACCTCCGCGTACTCACTGCGGAACACCCGGCCCCCGCCGGACCCGTCCGAACTGTCGAACTCCATGGCGATCCCCTTCCGCTACGACTCGCTCCGTCTCAGTACGACTTGGGGAGACCCAGGGACTGGTGGGACACGTAATTCAGAATCATCTCGCGGCTGACGGGCGCGATCCGGGCCACGCGGGCGGCGGTGACGAGTGAGGCGAGGCCGTACTCACGGGTGAGGCCGTTGCCGCCGAGGGTGTGCACGGCCTGGTCCACGGCGCGCACACAGGCTTCCCCGGCGGCGTACTTGGCCATGTTGGCGGCCTCACCCGCGCCGGTGTCGTCGCCCGCGTCGTAGAGGAACGCCGCCTTGCGCAGCATCAGTTCGGCGAGCTCGATCTCTATATGGGCCTGCGCGAGGGGGTGTGCGATGGCCTGGTGCGCGCCGATGGGCGCCTTCCAGACCTGCCGGGTCTTCGCGTACTCGACGGCCCGGCCGAGCGCGTACCGCCCGATGCCGAGCGCGTACGCGGCGGTCATCACGCGCTCGGGGTTGAGCCCGGCGAAGAGCTGGCGCAGCCCGGCGTCCTCGTCGCCGACGAGCGCGTCGGCCGGGAGCCGTACGTCGTCGAGCACCAGCTCGAACTGCTTCTCGGCGGCGTGGAGTTCCATGTCGATGGGGGTACGGCCGAAGCCTTCGGCGTCGCGCGGGACGATGAAGAGGCAGGGCTTGAGCCCGCCGCCGGCCCCGCCCGCACCGCCAGGTCCGGCCTTCCCCGTCCGTCCGACGATGAGCGTGGCGTCCGCGATGTCGACACCGGAGACGAAGACCTTGCGGCCGGTCAGGATCCAGCCGTCGCCGTCCGGGTCCCGGCGTGCCGTGGTCGTGATCCGGTGGGAGTTGGAACCGGCGTCGGGCTCGGTGATGCCGAAGGCCATGGTGCGGGAGCCGTCGGCGAGGCCGGGCAGCCACTGCCGCTTCTGGTCGTCCGTACCGAAGCGGGCGATCACCGTGCCGCAGATGGCGGGCGACACGATCATCAGCAGGAGCGGGCAGCCGGCTGCGGCCAGCTCCTCCATCACCAGGGACAGTTCGGCGATGCCGCCGCCTCCGCCACCGTACTCCTCGGGCAGGTTCACCCCGAGGTAGCCGAGTTTGCCGGCCTCGCGCCACAGGGTCTCGCGGTCGTAGCCGCGTCCGTGGCGGCGGCCGAGGGCGGCGACGGCGGCGCGGAGCGCGGTGTGCTCCTCGCTCTCGGTCAGGAAGCTTCTACGGGTACTCGTACGGGCGTTCGTGCGAGTAGCGGTACGGTCCGGGGTGCCGCTCATGAGGCATCTTCCTCCGGTGCGTCGGTGGCGGTGACGACGGCGAGCAGGGCGCCGACCTCGACCTGGCGGCCGGGGACGGCGAGCAGTGCGGTGAGCGTGCCGGAGGCGGGCGCGACGACGCGGTGCTCCATCTTCATCGCCTCCAGCCAGACGACCGGCTGCCCGGCGCTGACCCGTACCCCCTCGGCCAGCCCCTCCGCGACCCGTACGACGGTCCCGGGCAGGGGCGCGAGCAGTGAGCCCGGCTCGGCGCCCCGGCCCGGGCCGGCGAACCGGGGTCGCGCGAGCAGCCGGTACGAACCGGTGGCGGAGTCGACGTGGACCTCGTCGCCGTACGCGGCGACATCGAAGTGCGTGACGACACCGCCGGTTTCGAGACCGACGCGGGAGGGCGAGACGGACGTGACCCGTACGGCGCCGGCCGCCCCGGCCGCCCCGGCCGCCCCGGCCGCCCCGGCCGCCCCGTCATCTTCCGCGGCCCCTTCCGCGTCCTCCGCCGCAGCCTCGACCACGAAGCCGTCGCGGGTCGCCCGGTAGCGGACCTCGTGCGCGCCGTACGTCTTGGTCTGCGGCGCCGACGGTACGTTCCGCCAGCCGCCGAGGCGGGCCGGGACAGCCCCGCCCAGGGACCGGGCGGCGGCGTCGGCGAGCGCGGCGGCGACGGCGGCGCCCCGCTCACCGGCGCCCGGGGCGGGGGCGGTCAGGTCGGCCAGGTGGCGGTCGTAGAAGCCGGTGTCGAGCCGCCCCGCCAGGACCTCCGGATGCTCCAACGACCGTACGAGCAAGGCCCTGTTGGTGTCGGGGCCGTGCACCCGGGCGCGGCGCAGGGCGTCCCGGAGACGGCGCAGGGCGGCGGCCCGGGTGGGCGCCCAGGCGATGACCTTGGCGATGAGCGCGTCGTAATGGACGCCGATGGTGTCGCCCCCGGCGTATCCGGCGTCGACGCGCAGCCGGGGCACGTCTCCCTGCGCGCCCCCGGGCTCCCCGGCCCCCGGCACCTCCAGCAGGTGCAGCCGGCCCGCCCGGGGGGCCCAGCCGTCCGCCGGATCCTCGGCGTAGAGGCGGGCCTCCACCGCGTGCCCGTGCGCGGCCGGCGGCTCCGGAGGAAGGGGCATGCCCTCCGCGACGGAGAGTTGCAGGGCGACCAGGTCCAGGCCGAACACCTCCTCCGTGACGGGGTGTTCGACCTGGAGGCGGGTGTTCATCTCCAGGAAGTACGGGCGGCCGTCGGCCGAGATCAGGAACTCGACCGTGCCCGCGCCCCGGTAGCCGACCGCGCGGGCCGCGGCAACGGCCGCCCCGGCCAGCTCCGTACGGAGCCCGTCGGGCAGCGCGGGCGCCGGAGACTCCTCGATCACCTTCTGGTGGCGGCGCTGCAGCGAGCAGTCACGGGTGCCGAGGGTCCATACCGTGCCGTGCGCGTCGGCGAGTATCTGCACCTCCACGTGGCGGCCACCGGTCACATAGGGCTCGGCGAAGACCTCGCCGTCCCCGAACGCGGCCCGCGCCTCCGCCGACGCCTCCCGCACCTCCCGCTCCATGTCGCCGAGTGCGCGCACGATCCGCATGCCCCGGCCGCCGCCGCCCGCCGCCGCCTTCAGCAGCAGCGGCAGGTCCGCCCCGGTGGCGGCGGCCGGGTCGACGGGCGCGAGCAGCGGCACACCGGCCGCCGTCATCAGCTTCTTCGCCCGGGTCTTCGACGCCATCGCCTCGATCGCCTCCGGGGGCGGCCCGATCCACACCAGCCCGGCATCGCGGACGGCCCGCGCGAACTCCGCGTTCTCGGCGAGGAATCCGTACCCGGGATGGACCGCGTCCGCACCCGCCGCGAGCGCCGCACGCACCAGCAGATCGCCGCGCAGATAGGTGTCGACGGGCGCGGCCCCCGGCAGGCGCACCGCCAGGTCGGCATCGCGTACGTGCAGCGCGCCCGCGTCGGCGTCCGAGTGCACGGCGACCGTGGTGATCCCCAGCTCCCGGCAGGTACGGAAGACGCGGCAGGCGATCTCGCCCCGGTTCGCGACCAGAACAGCACCGATCATCGTGTCTCCCTCATGCCTCATGCCTCATCCCTCTTCCCCTCCCCACCCGTCCCGTTCACCTCATTCACCTCACATCCGGAAGACGCCGAAGCCGCCGCGCACGCCCTCGACCGGGGCGCTGTGCACGGCGGACAGGCACAGCCCGAGGACCGTGCGGGTGTCGCGCGGGTCGATGACGCCGTCGTCGTACAGCCGCCCCGAGAGGAAGACCGGCAGCGACTCGGACTCGATCTGCCGCTCCACCATCGCGCGCAGCGCCGCGTCCCCCTCCTCGTCGTACACCTGCCCCTTCGCGGCGGCCGAGGCGCGCGCCACGATCGACAGGACGCCGGCGAGCTGCTGCGGGCCCATGACGGCGGACTTGGCGCTCGGCCAGGCGAAGAGGAAACGCGGGTCGTACGCCCGGCCGCACATGCCGTAGTGCCCGGCGCCGTACGACGCGCCCATCAGGACCGAGAGGTGCGGGACCTTCGAGTTCGCCACCGCGTTGATCATCATCGCCCCGTGCTTGATGATGCCGCCCTGTTCGTACTCCTTGCCGACCATGTAGCCGGTGGTGTTGTGCAGGAAGACGAGGGGGATGTCGCGCTGGTTGGCGAGCTGGATGAACTGCGCGGCCTTCTGCGACTCGGCGGAGAACAGCACGCCCCGCGCGTTGGCGAGGATCCCGACCGGATAGCCGTGCAGCCTGGCCCAGCCCGTCACCAGGCTGGGCCCGTACAGCGGCTTGAACGCGTCGAAGCCGGAGCCGTCCACGATCCGGGCGATCACCTCGTGCGGATCGAAGGGGATCTTCAGGTCGCCGGGGACGATGCCGAGGAGTTCGTCCTCGTCGTATCTGGGCGGCTCCACCGATTCCGGTGCCGGATCGGCGCCCGCCTTGCGCCAGTTGAGGCGCGCGACGATACGCCGGGCCTGCCGGACCGCGTCGGGTTCGTCGCGCGCGAAGTGGTCGGCGAGTCCGGACGTACGGGCATGCATCGCCGCCCCGCCCAGGGACTCGTCGTCGCTCTCCTCGCCCGTGGCCATCCTCACCAGCGGCGGCCCGCCGAGGAAGACCTTCGACCGCTCCTCGATCATGACGGTGTGGTCGGACATCCCGGGCACGTAGGCACCGCCCGCCGTCGAGTTGCCGAAGACGACGGCGATGGTCGGGATCCCGGCGGCGGAGAGCCGGGTGAGATCGCGGAAGAGCGCGCCGCCGGGGATGAAGATCTCCTTCTGGGAGGGGAGATCGGCGCCGCCGGACTCGACCAGGCTGATGAGGGGGAGGCGGTTGGCGTACGCGATCTCGTTGGCGCGCAGGGCCTTGCGCAGGGTCCACGGGTTGGACGAACCGCCGCGTACGGTCGGGTCGTTGGCGGTGATCACGCACTCGACGCCCTCGACCACCCCGACCCCGGTGACCATGGACGCGCCGACCGGGTGATCACTGCCCCAGGCGGCGAGCGGGGAGAGCTCCAGGAACGGGGTGTCGGGGTCGAGCAGCAGCTCGATCCGCTCCCGGGCGAGCAGCTTGCCGCGCTCACGGTGGCGGGCGGTGTACTTCGGGCCGCCGCCGGCGAGGGCCTTGGCGTGCTCGGCGTCGAGCCGCGCGAGCTTGGTGAGCATGGCGGCGCGGTGGGCGGCGTAGTCGGCGGAGGTGACGTCGAGGGTGGAGGGGAGCACGGTCACTGCGGGGCCTCCGGTGCGTCGGATCCATGGCGTCCACGGACTCCGTGGGTTGTACGGGCTCCATGGCTTCCACGGGCTCCATGGGCTCCACGGGCTCCGTGGGTGCTGTCGGTGAGCTGAGGAGCATCCGGGAGCAGCGAGACCGGGATGTCGAGATGGCGCGAGCGCAGCCACTCCCCCAGCGCCTTCGCCTGGGGATCGAACCTGGCCTGCGCGGCGACCCCCTCGCCGAGCAGTCCCCCGACGGTGAAGTTGACGGCGCGGAGATGTGGAAGGAGGTGCCGCTCGACGCGTAACTCGGCCACCTCGGGGAGGAGTTGACGGAACCGTTCCACCGTCAGCTCATGCACCAGCCACCGCCACGCGGCCTCGCTCTCCGTCCAGAGCCCGACGTTGGCGTCCCCGCCCTTGTCGCCGCTGCGGGCGCCCGCGACGGCTCCGAGGGGGGCGCGCCGGGTGGGCAGCCCGGCGGGCAGCGGCGGCGGAAGTCCGGGGGACGGTCCTACGGGCGGCGAGGCGTCCCTCTCTGCCGTACGTAAGCGACGTGGGACGGGCAGCCGGGTCCCGTCCGGCAGTACGGCCACCTGCGTCACCTCGTCCGCGTCGATGTACGCCGCCTCGAAGACCCCGTACGGCGCGCCCTTGCCCGGTGGGGCCGTCACATGGAAGCCGGGGTAGCTGCCGAGGGCCAGCTCGACCGCCGCCCCGGTGACCGCCCGCCCCACCGTCTCCGGGTCACCGTCGCGCACGACGAGCCGGAGCAGCGCGCTCGCGGTCTCCTCGGTGGCGGCGTCCGGCCGGTCCGTACGGGACAGCTCCCAGCGGACCTCCGCCGGGCGGCGCCTCGGGGCGGGCCCGTCGAGCGCGTCCTCCACCTGGGCCCGGACGAGGCGGGCCTTGGCCTCGACATCGAGACCGGTGAGGACGAAGACGACCTCGTTGCGCCAGCCGCCGATCCGGTTGAGCCCGACCTTGAGCCCCGGGGGCGGCGGTTCGCCGCGTACGCCGGTGATCCGCACGCGGTCGGGGCCGTCCTGGTGGAGCCGTACGGTGTCGAGCCGGGCCGTCACGTCCGGGCCCGGATACCGGGCGCCCCCGGTCTCGTAGAGCAGCTGTGCGGTGACGGTGCCGATGTCCACGACCCCGCCCGTACCGTCGTGCTTGGTGATGACCGCCGAGCCGTCGGCGTGGATCTCGGCGAGGGGGAAGCCGGGACGGCGCACGTCGTGCCGGGCGAAGAAGGAGTAGTTCCCGCCGGTCGCCTGGGTGCCGCACTCCAGCACATGCCCGGCGACGACCGCACCGGCGAGCGCGTCGAGGCAGGGGCCGGGGCCGGTTTCGGGGCCGGCCCCGGGGCCGGCCGCCTCGTCCCAGCCGAAGTGCGCGGCGGCGGGCCCCGTCACGAGCGCCGCGTCCGTGACCCGCCCGGTGACGACGACATCGGCGCCGGCCCGCAGACAGGCCGCGATCCCGGCGCCGCCGAGGTAGGCGTTGGCGGCGAGGACGCCGTCGCCCCACTTCCGGCGTCGCAGCAGGTCGTCGCCCTCGACGTGGGCGACCCGTACGGGCACTCCCACCCGGTCGGCCAACTCCCTTACAGCGTCGGCCAGTCCGGCCGGGTTGAGCCCGCCCGCGTTGGTGACGATCCGGACGCCCCGCTCGTGGGCGAGCCCGAGCCCTTCCTCCAACTGCCGGAGGAACGTCTTCGCGTACCCCGCGCGCGGGTCCTTCCGGCGGTCCCGGCCCAGGATGAGCATGGTCAGTTCGGCGAGATAGTCGCCGGTCACGACGTCGAGAGACCCGCCGGTGAGCATCTCGCGCAGGGCGTCGAAGCGGTCGCCGTAGAAGCCGGAGGCGTTCCCGATCCGCAGCACGCCGGTACGGGATACGCCGGTACGCGACCCGCCCGCGGTACGGGACCCGCCGTCACCGGGCCCGGCCGTACCGCCGCCGCTCACTCCGGGCCCTCCGGCTCCGAGCCCTCCGGCGCGCGCCCCGCCCCCGGCGGCCCGGCGAACGCCTGCGCGATGTCCAGCCACCGCCCGGCGTCGGCGCCCTCAGCCCGTACGGCGAGATCCGCGCGATGGGCCCGTTGGGTCACCAGCAGACAGAAATCGAGCGCGGGCCCGGTCACGCACTGGCCCGCCCCCTCGGCTCCGTACGTCCACAACTCCCCTCCGGGGCCGGTGAGATCGACACGGAACTGCTCGGCGGGCGGCTGTTCCCCCCTTACCAGGAAGGCGTAGTCGCGGGCCCTTACGCCGATCCTGGCGACGTGTCGCAGCCGCGCGGTCGGCGCACGCCTCACCCCGAGCGCGTCCGCGATGTCCTGGCCGTGCGCCCAGGTCTCCATCAGCCGCGCCGTGGCCATCGAGGGGGCGCTCATCGGCGGCCCGTACCAGGGGAAACGCGCACCGGCCGACGCCTCGTCCAGGGCCCGCCGCAGCCGCGCGCGGCCGTCGCGCCACCGGGCGAGGAGTACGGGGGCCGGCAGCGCGGCCCCCGCCCGAGCACCGTCGTCCACGAAGGTGGCGGGGGCCGTGGCGGCCTTCTCCGCCTCCCCGGCGAAGGCGGCCGGGTCGGTCACGGCGAGCAGCGCCACGCGGTCGGTCCAGGCGAGATGGGCGATCTGGTGGGCGATGCTCCAGCCGGGGGCGGGGGTGGCCGCGGTCCACTCCGGCTCACTCAACCCGCTGACCAGCAAGTCGAGTTCGTCGCTCTCGACGCTCAGGTCCCCGAACACGGCGGCGGCGTCGGACACGGTGCGCTCCCCTCAGGGCACGGCGATGTGCGTGCCCCGGAGCATGGCAGTACCCGAATTGACAAGCAAGCACACTTACTCGTTCCCGAGCGCCCCGCCTTTTCGTGCCCCGGTGCGGGCCCGCTTCCGCGCCCGCTCCCCCACCTGGGTCCGTACGGCCCCCATGCTCGCCACGATGACCAGCACGATCGCCAGCGCGTCGAGCGCGGAGAGCGCCTGGTCCAGGATGAGGAACCCGCAGGCCGCCGCGACGCCCGGCTCCAGGCTCATCAGCACGGAGAAGGTGGGCGCGGGCATCCGCCGCAGCGCGATCAGTTCGAGGGTGTACGGCAGGACGGACGACATGAGCGCCACCACCAGGGCCAGCCCCAGTGTGGACGGCTCCAGCAGCTTCGCCCCCGACTCCAGGAAGCCCAGCGGCAGGATGAGGAGCGCCGCGACCGCCATCGCCAGGGCCAGCCCGTCCGCCTGCGGGAAGCGCCGGCCGGTGCGCGCGCTGAAGACGATGTACGTCGCCCACATGACGCCCGCGGCGAGCGCGTACCCGACACCGAGGAGGTCGAGCCGGTCGAAGCCGCCCCCGCTGAGCAGCGCCACGCCGCCGAGCGCGAGCACCGCCCACAACAGGTTGACCAGCCGCCGGGAGACGATCACCGAGAGGGCGAGCGGGCCGAGGACTTCGAGGGTGACGGCGACGCCCAGCGGGATGCGTTCGAGGGCCTGGTAGAAGAGGCCGTTCATGGCGGCGAGGGTGGCGCCGAAGACGAGGACGGTCCCCCAGTCGGTGCGCGAGTGCCCGCGCAGCTTCGGCCGGCACACGGCGAGCATGACGAGCGCGGCGAGCCCGAGGCGGAGCGTGACGATACCGACGGCGCCGGTGCGGGGCATCAGCAGAACGGCGACGGCCGCCCCGACCTGCACGGAGAACCCGCCCGCGACGACAAGGGCGACGGGCCCGAGGGGCCCCCGCCGGGCCCCGGGGGCCGGCGCACCGGAACCCACCGCGCCGACACCCTCGGCTCCGGCCCGACCGTCAACGCGTTCGGCAGCTCCTGCGGCAACTCCTGCGGCAGTTCCCACGGCGACGGCCTCGGGCACCGGTACGGCGGCGCCCACGGCGGCGGTACGCGACTCCTCCACCACAACTTCCTCCCCTCGGTCTCAACGAGACGGAAACGTAAAACGGACACTCGACGAACACGACAGTCCAACATGATGGACGTTCCATCCAAGATACTGCACTCCGGTGGATGGCTCATCCTGGTACCCCTGATGCTGTGGCCGGGCCCGCCGCGGGGCGCGCCGCCGCGCCGGCTCTTCCTGGTGCGGCGGGCGGTGGCCCCGCGCCCGGCAGGTGGACGATTGAACCGAAACCGCCGCCGGGCCGTACAGTCTGGCGGCGGTCCCGCCCGAGAGGTCCGGTCCGCCCTGCCACAAGGGGTTTCGCACGGAAGGACCATCAGGTTGTCGCCCTGGACGCGCGCTCGTCGGCTGCTGAACACGGACAAAGCGAAGGCTCCGGAGCCGGCCCCGGAGCACACAGCGGACACACCTGATGCTCCGGAGCCCACAGCGGAGCACGCACCGGGCGCACCGGGCGCACCGGACGCTCCGGAGGGCGCACCAGAACGGGCGGACGCACCGACCCCCACCCCGACATCCACGCCGACACCGACAGCGACCGGCCTGCGGGACCGGTACCCGTCCCTGGTCAGGGCCGGTTCCTGGACGCTCACCGGCCTGGCCGCCGTGCTGGTCTTCGTCGCCCTCCTCCTCCCGAACGAAGCCTCCCTCATCACCCCCGAAGCCTTCGCGCACCTGCCGGGCGAGATGATCATCGGCGCCGCCGTGCTGCTCGTGCTGCCGCCCAGGGCGGGCCGGGTGGCGGCGGCCGTCGCGGGCGCGGGCCTCGGCCTGCTGACCCTTCTCAAATTCCTCGACCTGGGCTTCTACACGGTCCTGGACCGGCCGTTCGACCTGGTGCTCGACTGGATCCTGTTCGACGACGCCGAGTCCTTCCTCCGGGACACGCTCGGCCGGGCCGGCGCGATCGCCGCCGTGATCGGGATCGTGATCCTCACCCTCGCCGTGGTCGTCCTGATCACGCTGGCGGTCGTACGGCTGGCCGGCCTCATGGTCCGCCACAGCGGCCCGACGACCCGTACCACCCTGCTGTTCGGGACGGTGTGGGTGACCTGCACGGCGCTCGGCGTCCAGATCGCCGGGGTGCCCGTCACGTCCAGGAGCGCGGCCGATCTCGTACGGAGCCACGCCGACCTGGTGAGCGCCGGCCTGAAGGACGGCAAGCAGTTCGCCAAGGAAGCCCGCGTCGACCACTTCCGCGACACCCCGCCCGACCAGCTTCTGACGGCGCTGCGCGGCAAGGACGTCATCTTCACGTTCATCGAGAGCTACGGCCGCAGCGCGATCGAGGACCCGGCGATGGCACCGCAGGTCGGCGCGGTGCTCGACGACGGTACGGAGAGGCTCAAGGCGGCCGGGTTCGCCTCCGAGAGCGGCTGGCTCACCTCGCCGGTCGCGGGCGCCGGGAGCTGGCTCGCGCACTCCACCTTCATGTCCGGCATGTGGATCAAGAACCAGCAGCGCTACCGCAGCGCCACGTCGAGCGACCGCCTCACCCTCACCGGCGCCTTCGGACGCACGGGAGACTGGCGGACGGTGGGCATCATGCCGGGCGTCACCCGCTCCTGGCCGGAGGGGAAGTACTTCGGCCTCGACAACATCTACGACTCGCGGGACATCGGCTACCAGGGCCCGAAGTTCAGCTGGTCACCCGTACCCGACCAGTACAGCCTGGACGCGTACGAGCGCCTGGAGCACGGCAAGAAGGACCGCGAGCCGCTGATGACGGAGATCGTCCTCGCCTCCAGCCACAACCCCTGGTCGCCCATCCCGAAGATGGTCGGCTGGGACGAGATCGGGGACGGCTCCATCTACCACGGCATCAAGAAGGAGGGCACGAACCCCACGGAGGTGCTGGCCGACCCCGAGAAGCTGCGCAACGAGTACCGCCGGGCGATCGAGTACTCGCTGAGCAGCCTCATCTCGTACGTGGAGAAGTACGGCACCGACGACACCGTCCTGGTCTTCCTCGGCGACCACCAGCCCAACGCGACCGTCACGGGCCCCGGCGCGGGCCGCGACGTCCCGATATCGATCGTCGCCCGCGACCCGAAGGTCCTGGACCGGGTCTCCGACTGGGACTGGCAGGACGGTCTGAAGCCGGGCCCGGACGCCCCGGTCTGGCGCATGGACACCTTCAGGGACCGCTTCCTGACGGCGTACGGCCCGCGGAGGGGCATCGCCGAGGCGGGCGGCCAGGCGAAGAAGTGAGGTGACGGCGGCCGAGGTCAGTCCAGGGTGATCCGGGCGGCGACCGGCAGGTGGTCGCTGCCGGTCGCCGGCAGGGTACGTATATGGCCGACCGTTCCGGCACGGACCATGACCTGGTCGATCCGGGCCACCGGGAAGGCCGTGGGGAAGCTGAAGGCCACGCCCCGTTCCGCCACGTTCAGTTGGGAGGTCACCGGGGCCAGCCCCCGGTCGTCGACCGTGCTGTTGAGATCGCCCAGCAGGATCACCGTCTCCACCTTCTCCGCGGCGATCTCCTTTCCCAGCAGCCCCGCGCTCTCGTCGCGCCAGGCGGAGGCGAGACCACTCGCCCGGACCCGGACCGAGGGCAGGTGAGCGACGTACGCCGCGACCTCGCCGTGCGGCGTACCGACCACGACCCGCAGCCCCCGCCGCCACCCCTCCCCGATCCCCTGGGGACTGATGTCCAGCAACCCCGCCTCGGTCAGCGGATGCTTCGACCAGAGCCCGACGGTGCCCTGGACCGCGTGGTGCGGATACTCCGCGGCGAGCGTCCTCTCGTAGACCCCGAGCGCGGGCGGCACCAGCTCCTCCAGCGCGATGAGATCGGGCCCGGCGCCTGCCAGCGCGCGGGCCGTGCCCGCGGGGTCGGCGTTCTCGTCGCTGACGTTGTGCTGCACCACGACCAGGTCACGCGGGCCGGGATCGGGGGCGGGCAGCAGCAGCCCGCCGAAGAGATACGTCCACGCCGCGACCGGCAGCAGCAGCGCCACCAGCGCGAGCGCCGAACGGCGCAGCAACGCCAGCCCGAGCAGCACCGGGACCGCGAGGCCGAGCCACGGCAGGAACGCCTCCAGCAGACTCCCCAGCCGGCCCACGGAGTTGGGCACGGCCCGATGGAACCCCAGCGCCCCGGCGGTCACCACCGCCAGCACGGCGAGCACCCGCCCGCGGGCCCAGACCGACCGGCCCTCGCCGCCATCCCGCCCACGGCCCGCCACGCGCCGGAACACCGCCTTCACCGTCACGGTAGACGTAGACGTCACACCGCTGCCTGCCCGTACCTGCTCGCCCATGGCTTCCCGTCCACTTGACCTTGTCCCTCAAGACGAGTCGCCGGGCCGATCAGTTTCGGTTTCCGTGAGCACGTGCCCCAACACCGAGACCGACACGCTCCACAAGGATCTGGGGATGACACCCCGAACGGGTGGGATTGGCGGTTCGCATGGCGAGCCGTGAGGCGTCTTCCCTAGGCTGCGTCGGCATGAAGGGGCGGCGTCTGGCGACTGCCTCACAGCGATAGGCGCGGGAGAGCAACCGGTGGACCGCTACAGCAAGGTGGGCAAGTTGGTGCGAGACCGGATTCCGCAGATCGTCCGGGAGAACGGCGCTGAACCGGTCATCTACACCGCGGGCCCGGAGGAATACCGCAGCCGACTGCGGAACAAGCTCGGCGAAGAGGTCGCCGAGTTCCTGGAAGCGGACGAGGAGTCGGCGCCCGAGGAACTCGCGGACGTGCTGGAGGTCGTACGCGCGCTCGCGGCGGACCTCGGGGTCGACGCGGACCAGTTGGAGAAGATCCGCGAAGCCAAGGCGGGCCAGCGGGGAGGCTTCGCCGACCGGATCATCTGGACGGGCAACCGCTGACCGCCCGTCCGCTCCGGCTGTTTTTGCGGTACACGACTTCGTGCACAACGTCGCACGTGTGTGGGGAGGTTGATTGGTACGCGGCTTCGCTCACCAGGGCTATACGCGAGGGGGGACGTTTCGTATGTATGCGTCTCACGCCTCGGGTTTGGCCAGGACAGCATGACAGACGCCGGGCAGCGGCAGCACGGGGGTGGTATCGGCGAGGACGAGTCCGACCCGGCGCGCCAGTGCGGTTATCTCGCCGGGGTCGATGCCGCGCTGAAAGGTCCCCTTGCTCTGGTTGGACCAGAAGCCGTCGCGAATCCTCCCACGTCCTCACCGCGATCGGCCTCACCCGCGACCAGGCCCGCGCAACCCTCCGACTCAGCCTCGGTCGCACCAACACCGGCACCGACATCAACCAACTCGGGTTCCATCGCTTCGGGCTCACCGTGGCCGGTGACGGCGAACGGGTCCTGCTCGACTCCCTGGACCGCCCGGTACCGATCCGAAATCCCCGACAGGGGCGCGTGAGCGTGCCCCTGATCGGCCCCGGTTCGGCTGTTCTCCCCCAAGCACCCATCCTCTGCACGGCGACGGCCGCCCGCTGGGATCGGACCCCAGGGGCGGCCGTGGACGGCTCCCGGCCGAAACTGGCGAACGCCGGGAAGCGGGTGGGTCAGACGCGCCCGAAGAACAGGCTGCCCGGCGCCTCCGGGTCGTGCGAGAGGAAGTGCTCACGAATCGCACGGATGAACTCGTGGCGCGAGATCGCGCCGTCCCCGTCGGTGTCCAGCCTCGTGAACGAGTCCATCGCCTCGGGCGCGTCGATCCTCCGCACGTCCCTCAGGAAGCGGGCGAACTCGTCCTTGCTGATCTCGTTGTCGCCGTCGACATCGATGACATCGAAGAACACATGGCCGCCGCCCTCGGTCACGTTGAGCCGACTGGTGTCGATGACCGCGAGGCGGTTGGCCGTGACGAACTGCTCCTTCGTGAGCCGGTCCCCGTCCACGCCTGCGTGGCGCAGCAGCTCCAGCCAGTAAGTCTGGCAGAAGGAGTGGAGCGCCCTGGCCCGGCGGTCGTCCTTGCCGAGCCGGTAAGCCTGGATGTAGCGGTCGGCGAACTGCTGGTAGTCCGTCCAGTCCAGATAGCCGTCGTGGTTGGCGTCCATGGCGTCGAACTCACGCTCAAGCTTGGTGGTGATGACGTCCTGCACCATCGTGGTCATGGGCCGAATCCTTCCGTGATCTTGGTTGCGGTTTCCTCAGCATGGGGGCCATGCCTCCTGATGGAATGCCGGACCACGCCCATGACACCCGAATTGGTGATCACCCTCCGCGAGTTGCCGCACGCCATGCCGCGAGCGGCCGAGCCGGGCCGGCCGGTCGCCCGTGCCGAGCAGCCCACGCAGGGACCAACGTTGTACGCGTGCGATTCGGGCCGAGGAACGTCAGCCGAGAGCGTCCAGCAACTCGCGCTCCCGCCGGGCGCTCAGCCCGGCCCGCCGTACCCGGTCGAGCCCCTCCTCCCGCTCCCAGCGCAGCGTGTCCGCCAGCAGCTCCGCCGGGAGCCGAGGGCGGAGCCCCGCCGCGCGCGCCGCCGCCCCGCTCCGGGCCTGCCACCCTTCCCAGCCGGGCTCGACCAGCCACAACGGCAGCGACTCCTCTCCCATGTACTCGCCGACGCCATTCGCCAGCAGCCAGGCCGAATCCGCGGTGACCACCGGCCCGGTGTGCCCGCCGAGCGTCCGGGACAGCTCGACCCACTCCTCGAACGGAACCACCGGTCCGACGGCGTCGTACGTCCCGGTGACTCCGCCCTCCGCACAGTCGAGCACCCAGGCGGCCAGGTCCCGTACGTCGACCGCCTGGGTCGGCATCGCCGGTGTGCCGGGAACGAGCATCGGCCCGTGGGAATCGCGCGCGGCACGGGCCACCCAGTAGCCCGAGCGTCCGCTGTGGTCGCCAGGGCCGCCGATAAGACCGGCGCGCGCGACGAGGAGGTGGCCACCCACGACGGACCTCGACGCCTGCTCGCAGGCGACCTTCGCCTCGCCGTACGCCTCGCGGTCGACCGTGGCCCGTTCGGTCGGCGGAAGCAGCTCCGTGGACTCGTCCGCGTCCAGCACGGCGTGGGACGCGTAGGCGCTGACGGAGGAGACGTACGTCCAGTGCCCTGCCCTGTCCCCCAGCGCGTCGAGCGCCCCGCGAACGAAGCCGGGCTGCCAGGACACCTCCATGACCGCGTCCCACTCACGGTCGAGCAGTGGTTCGTACGCCGAGGGGTCCCCCCGGTCGGCGGCCACCAGCCGCGCCCCGTCCGCGACTTCGCCGCTCTCGCCGCGCGCGAGGCACGTCACCCGATGGCCGCGCCCCAGCGCCTCCCGCGACAACTCGCGTCCCACCCAGGCCGTTCCGCCCAGAATCAAGATCTCCATGCCCAACAGCCAAGCAGCGCCCGCGCCGGGTGCCCAGAGGAGTTAGCTGTCGGCAGAGCCGCGACGGCCGCCGTCCCGGGCGCTTCCGTCGGACGGCTGATCCTCCGGTGACACCGGCTCGGCGGACGGGGGCGCCGCGCTCGTGGTGGGGGACGGCACTCCTCCGGTGACGGGGACGGAGGGGTACCCGGTGTCGAAGTGCATGTAGTCGGGCACCTTGATGTTCTGCCAGATCCAGCCCTCGTCGACGAAGGTCCGCCACACCGGTCCGCCGTCGAGGATGGCGCCCTTGCCCGGAGCGCGCTCGGCGTACTTGGCGCTGGGGGACCAGCACGTGCAGCGCAGATCCTTCCAGGGGTTCTGCAACGGGTTGATGTCGATGGCGCGGCCGTTGGCGTGAGGGGATTCCGTCACGGGAGCGTTGATCTGGTTGAGCCGACGGCAGTTGTAGGCCGCCGTGTTGTTGTCTTCCAGACTGGCCTTGGTGTCCCCCTCGTAGGCTTCCACCGGCCGCATACGGTAGATGGGGAACCGTTCGTCGAACAGGCGGGTGAAGACACGCGAGACGCTCTCGGTGATATCGGCGTTGACGATCAGTGTGCCCCTCCGTATCCCGCCCTCGAAGTCGACATAGTTGACCTCGACACGGCGCAGGTCCTCGCGGGTGACAGGGCAGCCCTCGCGCCACACCCCGGTCTCGACGATCCGTTGCCACTGTTCCGCCGGAACCTCCTTCACGACCGGGTTCGCGGACGGCGACGGGCTCGGGGTGGGCGTTCGTGATTCCGCGGCCCCCGTGCCACCCTCCGCCGTATCGGCGCCGGTCGCACACGCGGTGGCGAGCAGGACGCAGGCCGCGGACAGTGAGCGCCCGAGGAGTGCACGGCGCCGCCCGCCACCGGGAGCGGGGGAGATTCGGCCCTGGAGCGCCGGGCGGGCGCGGTGTTCCGTGGCTCCCCGGACGGGAACGGTCCTGCGGCTGGTCAAGGTGATCCTTCTGGTTCGGACAGCGGTGTCTTGCGCGGCGAGCGGAGAGCGGCGAGCGGAGAGCGGCGAGCGGAGAGCGGCGGGCGGAGAGCGGCGGTAATGGTCAGCCGCGATGCGGTTCGCCGGTTTCCTCCCTGGTCCAGCCCGGAGGCCAGGAAGGGGTTTCGAGGACGCGCTCGTAGGTGAGCAGACCGCGTCCTTCGGGCGTGCGGCTCTCGCCCTCGCGTCGCCATCCGCGGCGTTCGTAGTACGGCCCGGCGCCTCCGGGTCCTTCCACGGTGACGAGGGAGACCCGCGCGCACCCGGCTATGGCGCAAGCGGCGACGAAACGCTCGACGAGGTCCGCCCCGATCCCCAGGGAGCGGGCCGACTCGTCCACGGCGATGTGCGCGAGCACGGCCCCCGGGCCCCGGGACGTCTGCGGGCCGGCCGTGGTGGGCCACTGGGGCTGATCCGGCTGCTGACGTCGCGTCAGCTTGCTGAGGTAACGCGGAGCCCTGGTCCGCAGGAAATGTCCCAGCAGGGCGGGCCGCACGGCCAGGCCGCCGAGAGCGCGTATCAGCAGCGCGCCTCCGTGCCGGCGCAGCATATGGCGGCGGTGGAGCGCCGGGTCCGTCACGCCCACCAGGAAACCGACAGGACGCTCCTTCGCCACGGCGATGAAGGCCAGGGCGTGCGGGCTGGTCATATAGGTCCCGGTGTATGCCGACAGGAACCGGGGGCCGAGACGGGCGAAGAACCCGTCGGGAAAGAGCCGCAGATGCTCCCGTACGACATACGGCAGATGCTCGGGGTCCATGAACCGCACGGCGTAGGGGCGGTAGGGGATCGGCCCGGTGCCTCTCATGGCGGGAAGACGGCGTCCGGCCGAGTGCGGATCCCGGGCGGGGCGGGCAGGGCTCGATGGCGCGGTAGCGCGGGTTTCGGCGTCCACACCAGCAAACTACTACGCTGCGTAGAAATAAATCTACTACGCTCTGTAGAAGCAGTCGGTGAGGCCCGGCACCACGGGCCGGGCCGAACGGGCTCCCCTCGGCGGGCAGACTGGTACAGCGCGACGACGGACCCTGGGAGGGGATGGTGACCATGCGAGCGTTCGGCGAGTTGGAGTCGGAGATCATGCGGGTGGTGTGGCAGCGGGCCGAACCCGTCACCATCCACACCCTGACCGACGCGCTCAACGGCCCCCGCACGCTGGCCTATACGACCGTGATGACCGTCACCGAACGGCTGCGTGAGAAAGGCTGGCTGACCAGAAGGAAAGAGGGCCGGTCCTACCGCTACAGCGCCGCCCGGAGCGCCGACGAGTACACCGCGGAACTCATGGGCCAGGTCCTGGACGCCTCCACCGACCGGGCCAGCGCCCTCCTGCGCTTCGCCGGCCGCCTCGACCCGCAGGAAGCCGCGGCCCTGCGGGAAGCCCTGGCGGATCCCCCCACCGCCCCGCCGCGGAACGGAGGCTGAACCATGCTGGTCATCGGCACGCTGCTGCTGTACGCCGCTCTCCTGGGCGTGGCGGGCAACCGGGTCCTCACCCGCGCGGCATGGGTGGTCCACTCGCCCCGGACCGCACTGTGCCTGTGGCACACCTGCGCCGTCACCTTCCTCGCCACCATCGCCTGCGTTCTCGTGCTCACCGCGCACGATGTGTGGGAACACGCCGTGGTGTGGCTGTTCCACGCGGACGAGCCGCAGGTGCACGCCCTGTACAGCGGCTCCTGGTACGCCGACGAGATCGCCACCGGCGCGACGGTCGTGCTGCTCGCCGCGGTGAGCTCGGTGACCGTACTGACTGTACGGCGTCTGCGGATCTTCCGTCACGAACGGAACCGGCACCGTCTGGTCGCCGACGCGCTCGCCCCGTACGGGACCGGCCCGCTGCGCCGGGTCCGCGTGCTGGAGGATCCCGTACCGGCCGCCTTCTGCATCCCGGGCTCACGGCACGACGCCCGCATCGTCCTGACCCGCGGCGCCCTGTCCCTCCTCACCCCCGAGCAGGTGTCGGCCACCGTCGCCCACGAACAGGCACACCTGAGTTACCGGCATCACCGCGTGATCGTCCTCGCGGATGTGGTGACCGCGGCCGTCGGCTGGAGCGGAGCCCTGCGCGACTACGCGGAACAGACCCGGCGGCTGGCGGAAATGGTGGCCGACGACCACGCGGCCGACGAGCACGGGCAGCGCACGCTCGCCGTCGCGCTGCTGGAGATGTCCGCCGCCCCCGGGAACACCATCGGCAGCCTCCCTGCCATGACCGGGGCGGATCCCGCCGAGCGGATCCGCCGGCTCATCGCCGGACGGCACTGCGCCGCTGATCGCGCCCTGCCCCTCCTGGCGGCAGGCGCTGCCGTCGCCCTGCTCATGGTGCCCACCACCGTGTCGCTGGCCCCGGCCGCCACGGTCGCCAACACCGCCCACTGCCCGCCGCGCTGCGACCCGCCGACCCAGGAATGATCCGCACGGGACGCGTAGGACCATGGCGGAATGCCGGGTACGCGACGGGCCGAGCGGGCCATACTGGGGCGGACATGCTGATCCTGACCGCCCCCGCCCGTACAGTGACCGGAAGCGCCGCTCGCGCCGCCTCCTTCACCGTGCTGACCAGCGCCGTGGCGGCGGGGCTGCATCACGCGACAGCGGATTCGCCCGTCTCCTGGCCGAGCCTGGCACTCGCCGCCCTGGTGATGTTCGCCGGTGCCGCCCCCGCCTTCCACTTCGGGACCCCCCGCGCCGTCGTCGCGGTCGTCGTGGTGATCCAGGCAGCTCTGCCGACCTGGCTCAACGCCACCGAGCGCGCGGTGACGACGGACGGACACCTCCGGCTGCCGCCGGTCTGGCACCACAACAGCCCTGCCATGGCCGTACTCAACCTCACGGCCGGACTGGTGCTGGCCTGGCTTCTGCACAGCGCCTGTGCCCTGCCCCCGCAGATCTTCCAGACATGGACGGAACCGGCCAGGCAGTGGGCCGTACGGCTGGCAAGGGCGCTCTCGGTCCAACCGCCGCAGCCGTACGAGCCCAGCACGCCCCACCCCGGGCTCCTCGCCCCACGCGCGCTCTCCTCCCAGACCGCGCATCTCACCCTCCGGCACCAGCGAGTGCCCTGCGGACCGTAAGCAACGGCGTTCTCCCGCGTCTCTCACGCGCCACCCGGCCGTGACGAACCGACCGTCAACGACGTCCCAGGAGTACCCGTATGCCCACGCGCCTCATCGAGGCGTGCCGGGCAGGCTCGGCCTGCCCGCGCGTCCTCGCCGACCCGGACGCCCCGCCGTCCGCCGAGGTCTACCAACCGCAGAACACCCCTCGCACCGGCGAGGGCCTGATCACCTTTCTGACCTCCGCCCAGACCCTCCTCTTCCTGCTCGTCGGCGTCCTGGCCGTCGTCCTGTTCGCCGCGACCGCCTGGCACAGCAGGCGCGAACGGCGCCCGAAACGCTAGGGCAAAAGGAGCCGGGGGAGCCCCATCCGATACGGATTCCCCGGGGCCGCCGCGGAAGTGACGCGGCGGCCCCGCGGGCCCCGCGGGCCCCGATGTCCCCGGTGGCCGGCCCGGTCAGCCCCCGTACAGGACTCTCCGCGCCGTCGTGTGGCGGCGCAGCGCCTCCGGCAGCGGCTCGACACCGATGCCCGGGGTGCGCGGCACCGGCAGGTGGCCGTCCGCCAGGACGAAGGGCTCGGTGATGTCCTCGGCGAAGTACCGGCCGGAGGCGGAGGTGTCGCCGGGGAGGGTGAAGCCGGGGAGGGCGGCGAGCGCGAGGTTGGGGGCGCGGCCGATGCCCGTCTCCAGCATGCCGCCGCACCACACCGGCACCCCGTGCGCGTGGGCGACGTCATGCATGCGACGGGCCTCCAGGTAGCCGCCGACCCGGGCGGGCTTCACGTTGACGACCCGGCACGCCTCCATCGCGATCGCGGAGGCGGCGTCGCGGGCGCTGTGCAGCGACTCGTCGAGACAGACGGGGGTCGCGACGCGCTGCTGGAGCCGGGCGTGGGCGTGGAGGTTGTTCTCCTCCAGCGGTTCCTCCATGAGCAGGAGCCCGAACTCGTCCAGTTTCCGCAGGTGTTCGGCGTCCGCGAGCGAGTAGGCCGTGTTGGCGTCGACCTGGAGCGGCAGCGCGTCCCCGAAGCGCTCGCGCACGGCCCGTACGGGTTCCAGGTCCCAGCCGGGTTCGATCTTCAGCTTGATGCGTACGTATCCCTCGGCGAGGTAGCGCTCGACGTCGTCGAGGAGTTCCCCGAGGGAGTCCTTGATGCCGACGGAGACCCCGGCGGGTACGCGGTCCCGCACGGCCCCCAGATAGGTCGCGAGCGGCATGCCGTGCGCGCGCAGTTCGGCGTCGAGTACGGCCGTCTCCAGCGCCGCCTTGGCCAGTTCGTGTCCCTTGATCTCCGCCATCGCGGGGGCGAGCGCGGCGGCGGTGAGGGCGGGGAGGGCGGCCACACGGGGCAGCAGGAAGTCGCGGAGCACGAGTTCGGCTCCGGCCACGAACTCCGAGCAGTACAGCGGCTCGGGGTCGGCGGCGAACTCCGACCAGCCCTCGGCCGCGTCCGTGACGACATGCAGCAGGAAGGTGTCCTTCGTCGTCATCGTGCTGAAGGAGGTGCGGAAGGGGGTGACGAGGGGAAGGGCGATGTGGACGGCTTCGACGCGTTCGAGTTTCATGCCGGGGTGTTCCCCTCGGTGGCGCGGGTGAGGGTGTACCAGCCGTCGCGGGACATCGCCGTGGCGACGTACCGCTCGGCGAACGCCTCCGTGAGGACCTCGCGGAGGGCGTGGCGCCAGCGCAGCGCGAGCAGCGGCTCGACGGCGCGCAGCTTGACGATGTCGTCCGGGACGCGGCACCAGATGTGGCGGTCGTCGAGGCCCCGGCGGGCGAGGGGCGCGCCGTCGGGGGCGGGGTGCGTGGCGGGGGCGGCGTCGCGGTCGTCCGCCCCGTTGCCCGGCGCCGGATGCGCGGTCCGTGCCGGATGCCGGGCCGGCGTCAGATCCCAGGTCACCGTCAGCCGGTCGCTCTCGTCACCGTCGTTCACCCCGTCGGCCATGGGGCCGTAGAAGTCGACCAGGTACTCCGTGCCGACGGCACCCAGCTTGACCAGGTTGAAGCGGGCGTTACGGCCGACCAGCGGGTCGAAGGTCCAGCGCATGGTGCGGGCGCCGCGTTCCAGCGCCCAGACGCGCTGGGCCTGCTTCACCGCGTACCCGACGCCGCGGTCGGAGGCGGCGGCAGCGGCCACGAAGGAGTACACGTCCGCGTGTTCCGGCGGCCCGAAGACGGCGACGGCGGCTCCGGCGAGGCGGGTGCCGTCGTACGCGGCGTGCACCGCGCCCCCCGCGTGGACCAGGCTGTGCAGCACCTCGGCCGGGTAGGGCGGGGTGCTGCGGGGGGTCTGCCAGACGTCGCTGAAGAAGTCGGTCACGGCGGCGATGCCGGTGACGTCGTGCAGGGCACGGAGCGTGACGCCGGCCGTGCGGGCGGCGGCCGTCGCGAGATCGCGCGCGCCGGAGACTTCTGCGGCTCCTGTCATGCTGTCGCTCCTGTCATGGGTCGAGTCTCGGAGCTCGTGACGGTCCTCACGTTGTGCGTCAGGACAAAGCGCGCTTACGTTCCTGATGAGATCGGCCAACCCGTGAACGATCAAAGCGCGAGGAGGCCCCGTGGACACCTGGACCCTCGGCGAACTGCTGGACGTCGGCGGCGGCCCCGCCGTCACCCTGCACACCGCCCCCGCCGGACTCACCGTGCCCGTCACCGAGGCGTTGCTGTACGACGCCCACTCCCCGCTCCCCAGGGCGCCCGGGGCGCTGCTCCTCGCGGTCGGGGTGCGCGCGTCCGCGGCGGGGCCGCTGGCGCGGGCCGCGGCGGAGGCGGGGATGAGCGGGCTCGTCGTCCGCGGCCAGGACGGGCCGCTCGCGGAGGCGGAGTCCGCGGGGCTCGCGCTGCTGTCCGTGGCCGGGGACGCCGCCTGGCACCAGGTGCATCTGCTGCTCGCCTCGGCGATCGGTGCCCTCCCCCAGGCCCTCGGCTTCGACCGGGGAGGAGCGACCACCGGGCCGGCCGACGGCGGCGCCGCGCTCGGTGACCTCTTCGCGCTGGCCGACGCCGTCGCCGCGGCCGTCGGCGGCGCCACCGCCATCGAGGACCCCCGGCAGCGGATCCTCGCGTACTCGACCGTGCCGGGACAGCGGGTCGACGAGGACCGCAGGCAGGGCATCCTCGGCCTCCAGGTGCCCGGCAGCCCGGAGAATTCGGAGCAGTACCGGGTGCTCTTCTCGGCGGCGGGACCGGTCCGGCTGGCGGCGCTGGGCGGCGGCGCCGGAGGGCGCGGAGGTGACAACCTTCCCCGGCTCGCCGTCGCCGTCCGCGCCGGCGGCGAGACCCTCGGGTCGCTCTGGGTCGTGGACGACGGCAGGCTCGCGCCCGACGCCGAGGAGGCGCTCGTACAAGGGGCGTCCACCGTGGCGCTGTGGCTGCTGCGGGCGCGGGCCGCGCAGGAACTGGCCCGGCACCAGAACGGGGATCTGCTGCGCCGGCTGCTCGACGGCACCGCGGACCCGGCCGGCGCGGCCCACCGCCTCGGCCTGGGCCTCGGCCCGGACGGAGAGCCGGCACCCGTACGCGTGGCCGCCTTCGTACTCGACTCCGCGGTCTCCGAACCGGACGGCGAGCAGAGCGCGCTACGGCTCCTGGAACTCGTACGGCTCCAGTGCCGGGCACGTTACGGCCGGCACGCGTGCGTCCTGGTAGACGGCGTCGTGTACGCGCTGCTGCCCGCGCTCGGCGAGCGCGGCTCGGCACGGCACAAGGGGCTCGCCGAGGACATCGTGCGGCAGGCCGGACAGGCGCTGCGGGTGCCCGTGCGGGCCTCGCTGGGGGATGTGGCACCCGGGCTCGCGGAAGTGGCGGCCTCCCGCGACGACGCGGACCTGGTGCTGCGCCTCCTCGGCCCCGGCCTCCCGGTGGCGTCCGCGGACGAGGTACGGCCGCGGGTCACGCTGCTCAGGCTGACCGAGGTCCTGGCCGAACGGCGGGAGCTGTCCACCGGGGCCTGGCGCGACATCCTCGCGTACGACGCCGGGCACGGCACCGACTACGCCCGCACCCTCGTCTCGTGGCTCGACGCGGGCTGCGACATGGCCGGCGCGGCGCGACTGCTCGCCGTGCACCCCAACACCTGCCGCTACCGCCTCAAGCAGGCCCAGCAGCAGATCGGGATCGACCTCGACGATCCCGACGAACGGCTGGTGCTGTGGCTGCAGCTGAGGACGCTGGGTGGACTGGACGGGTCGTCGCGATCATTCCGAGGTCCTGTCTGACCCGTCCCGCCCGGCTCCGAGCCACGCCCGCAGCCGGGTCTCGCACTCCCGCAGCTGCGCCACCGGCACGTACTCCCCCGCCGTGTGCGCGAGCACCGGATCTCCGGGGCCGTAGTTGAGTGCCGGGACGCCGAGCGACGCGAACCGCGCCACGTCGGTCCAGCCCAGCTTGGGCCGGGGTGTCGCGCCCAGTACGCCGACGAGCGAGGCGACCGCCTCCTGGCCGAGACCGGGCAGCGCACCCGGTACCGTCTCCGTCACCTCGACCTCGTACGCGTCCTCGGGGAAGAGACCCCTGACGTACGCCTGCGCCTCCGCCGCCGAACGGCTCGGCGCGAAACGGGCGTTGACCGTGATCACGCACTCGTCGGGGACGACGTTGCCCGCGACCCCCGCCCGCACGGCGACGGCGTTCAGCCCCTCCCGGTACTCCAGGCCGTCGATCACGACCCGTTCGGGCACATGGTCCGCGAGCCGCTGGAGTACCGCCCCGGCGCGGTGCGCGGCGTTCACCCCCCGCCATGCCCGCGCGGTGTGCGCCCGCTCCCCGCGCACCGTGATGTCCGCCGTCAGCACGCCCTGGCAGCCGGCCTCGACGCCCGCGTCGGAGGGCTCCATCAGGATCGCGAGACCGGCCGTCAGCAGCTCCGGCCGTTCGGCCGCGATCCTGCCGAGGCCGTTGCGGTCGCCCTCGACCTCCTCGCACTCGTAGAAGACGTACGTGATGTCGCGCGCGGCGGGCTCGGGGACGGTGGCCGCGAGGCGCAGGGCCACGGCGACCCCGCCCTTCATGTCGCAGGCGCCGAGGCCGTGGAGCAGGGCGCCGTCGAGGCGGGACGGCAGGTTTCCGGCGGCGGGCACGGTGTCCAAGTGGCCCGCGACGAGAACCCGTTCGGGGTGGCCGAGTTCGGTGCGGGCCACCACCGAGTGGCCGACGCGGGTGACGGTGAGGTGGGGCAGGGCGCGGAGCGCCGACTCGACGGCGTCCGCCAGCCGGGCCTCCTCGCCGCTCTCGGAAGGGGTGTCGACAAGGGCGCGGGTGAGTGCGACGACATCGGCGGTGAGATCGAGTTCCGGCGCGGGTCCGAGTGGGTCCATGCCGCTGATGATGCGATGGGGGGCACAGGGAGGGGTGGGCCGGTCGGCCAGAGATCGAGAGGACTGTTTGGCTGATCGGCCAAGGGGCCCGATCACTTTAGGCCGGACGGCTAAAGAATGCCGGGAACGGCCCCTTCAAGATGCTGGCACGGCCAATGTTTCACCTGCCCGCACCAGGGGTTCGAGTAGCCGTTCACGCCCGCTCACCTACCGAGGCCCCTATGCGAAAACATGAACGCCTCCGCGGTTTCTCCCTGCCCGCCGCCGCCGGGTGCCTTGCCGTAGCCCTGCTCGTTTCCGGGTGCGGTGGCGGTACCACCGGCCCGGCGCGGGCATCGGTGGACCTGTCCGGCGTCCGGCAGGACGCGGGACTGCACGCCCTGCTTCCCGAAGCCATCCGGAAATCGGGACGCGTCGTCGTCGGCACCAACGCACCCTATCCGCCGTTCGAGAGCTTCCGTTCCGAGAGCGACCAGGAATTCGTCGGCCTGGACATCGACCTGGCGAGGGCCGTCGGAAAGGTGCTCGGTGTGCGGTTCGACTTCCAGCAGCAGCCGTTCGACGGGCTGGTCCCCGGCGTCAAGTCCGGGAAGTACGACCTGGTCATGGCAGGCATGGTGGACACCCCCGACCGCCAGAAGGTCATCGACTTCGTCGACTACGGCGTCCTCGTACCCACCCTTCTGGTCAACAAGAAAAGGCACTCGGATTTCCGCGACATGATGAGCCTGTGCGGGCACACGGTCGGCGGCCAGACCGGCACCACCACCATCACGGACATCGAGAAGAACTCGCGCGCGTGCGGGGCCGCGGGAAAACCGGCCAACGAACTCCAGTCGTACCCCGTGTTCTCGCAGTCGCTGCTCGCGCTGAGCAGCGGCAAGGTGGACGCGGTCATCACCAACTCCGCACTGGGCGGATACGCCCTGAAACAGCAGGGTGACGGTCCACTGGGAATCGTCAGGGAATTCGACTTCGGCGCCAAACGCGACCTCATCGGCATAGGCGTCTCCAAACAGCGCACGGGGCTTTCCCAGGCCATCCAAAGCGCCCTGCGCCATCTGGAGAAGAGCGGTGACTACCGCCGGATCCTGGGCCACTACGGCATGGCCGACTACGGCCTGACCGACTACACGATCAACGGAGCGAGCAAGCGGAGGCACACGTGAGCACCGTCCCCGGGACGCGGACCGAGACCGGGACCGAGGCCGTGTCCTCCCAGGTCACCGGCGCGGCGCTGACCATCAGGCCCCTGCGCCACCCCGTCCGCACCGCCTGCGGCGTGCTGGCGCTGCTGTGCCTGGCCGGAGTCGTCTGGTCGGTGGCCAAGAATCCCAACCTGGAGTGGCACACGGTCGGTGAGTACCTGTTCCACGAGCGCACCCTCGCGGGGCTCGGCGTCACTCTCTACCTGACGGTCATCTGCATGGTGATCGCCGTCCTCGGCGGCACCCTGCTGGCGGTCATGAAGCTGTCGGACAGCTTTCTCCTCCGGGCGATCGCCGATGGCTACGTCTGGCTGCTGCGGGGCGTGCCGCTGCTCGTCCAGCTGATCTTCTGGGGCTTCCTCGGCGCCTTCTACCAGCAGCTGATCATCGGCATCCCCTTCACCGACGTGGTCTTCTACAGCACAGAGACCAACACGCTGGTGACCGCCACGGTCGCCGCCGTGCTCGCGCTCGGCCTCAACGCGGCCGCGTACGCCGCGGAGATCGTGCGCGGCGGCATCGCCTCCGTGGACGCCGGGCAGCGGGAGGCCGCGTACGCGCTCGGCCTCACCCCGGGACGGACCATGCGCAGGATCGTGCTGCCCCAGGCGATGCGCGTGATCGTGCCGCCCATGGGCAACGAGACCATCACCATGATGAAGATGACCGCCCTGGTCTCGGTCATCGCGGGCAACGACCTGATGACCAACCTGCAGAGCATCTACTCGATGAACTTCAAGGTCATCCCGCTGCTCGTGGTCGCCTGTCTCTGGTACCTGGCGCTGACCACCGCGCTCACCTTCGGGCAGCGCCACCTGGAGCGGCGCTTCGGCCGCGGTGTCACATCGGCCCGCGCCGGCTCCGGCCCGCGCGCGACCCCCCTCACCGGAGGTGAGCAGGCATGACCACGCCCAAGCCGCCGACGCCCATGCTGTCGGCGCAGGACGTCCGCAAGAGCTTCGGACACCAGGAGATCCTGCGGGGCATCGATCTGACCGTGGAACAAGGGGAGGTCATGTGCCTGCTCGGGCCGAGCGGTTCGGGCAAGAGCACGTTCCTGCGCTGCGTCAACCACCTGGAGCGGCTCGACGGCGGACAGCTGTACGTCGACGGTGAGCCCGTCGGCTACCGCCGGACCGGCGATGAGCTGCGGGAACTGTCACCGCGCGAGGTCGCCGCCCGGCGCGCCCACATCGGCATGGTCTTCCAGCGGTTCCACCTCTTCCCGCACATGACCGTCCTGGAGAACATCATCGAGGCGCCGCGCCAGGTGCTGGGGCGGAGCAAGGAGGCCGCCTGTGCCCAGGCCCGCGTCCTGCTGGACCGGGTCGGTCTGGCCGACAAGGCCGACGCCTATCCGGCGCACCTGTCCGGTGGCCAGCAGCAGCGCATCGCCATCGCCAGGTCGCTGGCGATGGAGCCCAAGCTGATGCTCTTCGACGAGCCCACCTCGGCGCTCGATCCCGAGCTGGTGGGCGAGGTGCTGAGCGTGATGCGCGACCTGGCCGGGTCCGGCATGACCATGGTCGTGGTGACCCACGAGATCGGCTTCGCCAAGGAGGTCGCCGACCAGGTGGTCTTCATGGACGACGGGGTGGTCGTGGAGTCGGGCACACCCGAAGAAGTACTGGCACGACCGCGGCACGAGCGGACCAAGGCGTTCCTCGGAAAGGTGCTCTGAATGCCCACGACATCCGGCGGCCCCGCCGCCTCCGGCCGGCCCGACACCTCCCCGGTCCGGCCCGCGGCCTCGGGCGCGACCGCGACGCCCCGGGGCGGGGCGCTCCTGATCACCGGTGCCACGGTGGTGGACGGCACCGGGGCGCCGCCCCGGCCGGCCGACGTGACCGTCACCGGTGACCGGATCGCGGCCGTCGCACCGCCCGGCACCTTCGCCGCCGACGACGGATACGCCACGCTGGACGCCAGCGGGCTGGTGCTGGCGCCCGGCTTCATCGATCCGCACTCGCACGCCGACACCTCCCCGCTGGAGCACGAGGACGACACCAGCAAGATCCTCCAGGGCATCACCACCGAGGTGGTCGGCAACTGCGGAACGAGCCCGGACCCCCGTCCGTACGGCGGCTTCGGCCCCCTCTACGAAGCACTCGACGCGGCGGGCCACGTCACGCACTACTGCCCGCTCGCCGGCCACGGGGCACTGCACGGGGCGGCCATGGACGGCCGCCCCGGACCGCCGGACCGCGACGACGCCCGCCGGATGGGCGCGCTCCTCGACGAGGCCATGGAGGCAGGGGCCTTCGGGATGTCCTCCGGGCTGATCTACCCGCCCGGCGTCCACAGCGCCCCCGGTGAACTGGTCGAGCTGGCCGCCCGGCTCCCCGAGGGCCGTATCTACGCCACCCACATGCGCGACGAGGGACGCCATCTGGGACGCAGCGTCGAGGAGGCGGTCGGCCTGGGCGCCCGCACCGGCCGCCGCGTGCAGGTCTCCCACCTCAAGGCGGCCGGTGTGCCGTTCTGGGGCGGGGTGGACGACGCGCTCGCCCGCCTGGACCGGGCCCGCGCCGAGGGCGTGGACATCAGCCAGGACGTGTACCCGTACGACGCCAGTTCCACCACCCTGCTGGCCGTCCTGCCGCCCTGGTTCCTGGAGGGCGACGACGACCTGGTGCGGCGCAGGCTCGACGATCCGGTCCAGGTCGACCGCGCCCGCGCCGAGGTCGACGACCCCGCCGACCACGGCTGGGAGAACATCGTGGCGGGCGACGGATACGACCGGATCATGGTGTCCTCGACCCGCAGCCACGGCCATGAGGGCGCCACACTCGCCGAACTCGCCGGAACGCTGGACATGGCGCCGTTCGAGGTGATCGTGCATCTGCTGCGTACCGAGGACCTCCAGGTGAGCATGGTCGACTTCTCCATGGCCGAACGGGACGTCGAGACGGTGCTGCGCGCCCCGCGCACCAGCGTGTGCACCGACGGCCTGCCCGTCGGGCTGGGCGGCAAGCCGCATCCCCGGCTGTACGGGAGCTTCCCCCGGGTACTGGGCCGGTACGTGCGTGAGCGCGGCGTGCTGGACCTGGCGACGGCCGTCCACAAGATGACCGGGCTGACCGCGGAGGTCTTCGGGGTACCGGACCGCGGACGGCTCACGCCCGGCCTGGTCGCCGACCTGGTGGCGTTCGACCCGTCCACGGTGGGTGAGACCGGGACGTACGCCGACCCCCGGCGTGTGCCGGCCGGGATCCGCTGGGTGATGCAGGCCGGCCATGTCGTCGTCCGCGACGGCCGCTGGCTCGGCGCCCGCCGCGGCGGGCGCCTCACACCGGCCTAGGGGCACGGGGGTGGGCACGGAGGTGGGCACGGGGTCAACCCTCCAGCGCCTCCGCCAGGACCTCCGCCAGGTGCCTCGCCCGGGTGCCGTTCAGCTGTTCCAGCTGCGTACGGCACGAGAAGCCGTCCGCCAGGATCTCCGTGCCGTCCGCGGCCGCCCTTACGGCGGGGAGCAGTTGGTCCTCGGCGCAGGCCACCGACACGTCGTAGTGGCCGCGTTCGAAGCCGAAGTTGCCCGCGAGGCCGCAGCAGCCGCCGCTCAACGCGCCGGTCAGGCCCGCGCGTTCGCGCAGCCGGCGTTCCGCCGCGTCGCCCAGGACCGCGTGCTGGTGGCAGTGGGTCTGGCCGGCGACCGCGCGGTCCAGGCGCGGGGGACGCCACTGCGGGGCGCACTCCTCCAGCACCTGGGCGAAGGTACGGACGGCCCCGGCGAGGCGGGCCGCGCGGGGGTCGTCGCCGAGGAGTTCCGGGAGGTCCGTGGTGAGCGCGGCGGCGCAGCTCGGCTCCAGGACGACCACCGGGAGGCCCGCGTCGAGCAGCGGCTCCATCGTGTCGAGGGTGCGGCGCAGGACCGTACGGGCCCGGTCGAGCTGGCCGGTGGAGACGTACGTGAGCCCGCAGCAGACCTTGCCGCGCGAGAGCCTGCCGCGCGCGCCGGCCCCCGGTGTCACGAGGTCGAGGCCCGCCGCCTCCAGCACCCGTACCGCCGCCCGGCCGACCGACGGCGACAGGTACTCCGTGAAGGTATCCGGCCACAGGACGGCCTTCGGCCCGCCCACGGGCCCGCCACCCGGCCCGCCACCCGGCGCGTCCGGGGACGCGGTCCGCCGCCCGCGGCGCAGCCAGCGGCCGAACGTCTCCGGTGCCAGCGCCGGGATCCCCCGCTCGGGGGCGATCCCGCCGAGCCGTTTCGCGGGCGCCGCCAGGGCCGGTACCCGCGCCGCCGCGTTCAGTACGCGCGCGAAGGGCGCCGCCGCGCGGAGCCACAGCGGCAGCCACCCCATCGCGTAGTGGGCGGCGGGGCGGCGCCGGCCCGCGTAGTGGTGGTGCAGGAACTCCGCCTTGTACGTGGCCATGTCCACGCCGACCGGGCAGTCGCTGCGGCAGCCCTTGCAGGACAGGCAGAGATCGAGGGCGTCCCGTACCTCCGTCGAGCGCCAGCCGTCCGTCACCACCTCGCCCGCGAGCATCTCGTGGAGCAGCCGGGCGCGCCCGCGCGTCGAGTGCTGCTCCTCGCCCGTGGCACGGAAGGAGGGGCACATCACGCTCTCACCCGAACTCGGTCCGGCCACACGGCACTTGGCCACGCCCACACAGCGCCGTACGGCCGCCGAGAAGTCCCCGCCGGCGGGGCCGTCGTGCGGATAGCCGAACGCGACGTCGACGGGTTCGCGCGGCAGCACGGCGAAGCGCAGGTTCGCGTCGAGACGGGCCGGCCGGGCCAGCACGCCCGGGTTCATGCCGCCGTCCGGGTCCCAGATGTCCTTGAACTCGGTGAAGAGCGCGACGAGTTCGTCCCCGTACATCTTCGGCAGCAGCTCCGCGCGCGCCAGCCCGTCGCCGTGTTCGCCGGAGAGCGAGCCGCCGTGGGCGACGACGAGTTCCGCGGTCTCCTCCGAGAAGCGGCGGAAGCGCCGTACGCCCTCCTCGCCCAACAGGTCGAAGTCGATGCGGACATGGATGCAGCCGTCGCCGAAGTGCCCGTACGGCGTTCCCCGCAGCCCGTGTTCGGCCAGCAGGGCCCTGAACTCCCGCAGATACGGGCCGAGTCGGGCGGGCGGGACCGCGCAGTCCTCCCAGCCGGGCCACGCCTCACTGCCGTCCGGCATGCGCGTCGCCGTCCCGGCGGCGTCCTCCCGTACGCGCCACAGCGCCCGGGTCCCGGCCGGGTCGGTCACGACGGCGGCGTCCAGCGCGTCGGCCGCGCGCACGATCTCCCCGGCGCGGGCGCACGCCTCCGCGGGCGCCGCGCCGCCGGTCTCCACGAACAGCCAGGCGCCGCCGCGCGGCAGGTCGTGGCCGCCGCGCACCAGGTCCTCGGCCATGCCCTCGACGGTGAGCGGTCCGTACGGGAGGAGCCCGGCGGCGGCCTCGGCCGCGGCGCTCTCGTCCGGGTAGCCGAGCACGGCGAGGGCGCGGGCGGCGGGCGCCTCGACGAGCCGTACGGTCGCTTCGGTGACGACGCCGAGCGATCCCTCGCTGCCGCAGAAGGCGCGGGCGAGGTCGGTGCCGTTCTCGGGGAGGAGCGCGTCGAGCGCGTAGCCGGAGATGCGGCGGGGCATCGCGGCGGGGAAACCGGTGCGCAGGAGCGCCAGGTTCCGCTCCACCAGCGCGCGCAGCCCGGCGGGGGCGCCGGGGGAACCCGATCCCGCGCCGGGGCCGCCCGTACCGGGGGAGCCCGATCCCGCGCCGGAGCCGCCCGGGCCCGGCCCCCAGCCTCGTTCCAGGCGCAGCGACTCGCCCCCGTACGTCAGGACCGACAGGCCGTGGACGTTGTCGGCGGTGGTACCCCAGGCCACCGAGTGCGATCCGCAGGAGTTGTTGCCGATCATCCCGCCGAGCGTGCACCGGCTGTGCGTGGAAGGATCGGGGCCGAAGGTCAGGCCGTACGGGCGGGCCGCGGCGCGCAGTTCGTCCAGGACGACGCCGGGCTGGACGACCGCCGTACGGGCCGCCGCGTCCAGCGACACGACGGAGCGCAGATGGCGGGTGAGGTCGAGGACCACCCCGACCCCCGTGGCCTGCCCGGCGATCGAGGTACCCGCGCCGCGCGGCACCACCGGTACGCCGCGCTCGCGGCAGACCGAGAGGGCCGCGGCCACGTCCGCCGCGTCGCGCGGCGCGACCACCCCGACCGGTACCCGGCGGTAGTTGGACGCGTCCATGGTCATGAGGGCCCGCGTGGCGGCTCCGAAGTCGACCTCACCGCGCATGGCTGATTTCAGCTCCCGCGCGAGGACGGTGGACGTCCGGATCGCCACTGCTGTCGATTCCCGCTGCTCAACCTGGTCGGCCATACCTCCAGGATGCCCCCGGGACGGTCCCGGATCAGGGGTT
Organism: Streptomyces sp. NPDC088124; assembly: GCF_040685895.1. Taxonomy (NCBI): domain Bacteria; kingdom Bacillati; phylum Actinomycetota; class Actinomycetes; order Kitasatosporales; family Streptomycetaceae; genus Streptomyces; species Streptomyces sp. NPDC088124. The sequence goes on from NZ_JBFBJB010000012.1 coordinate 144,244, forward strand.
TCCCTCTCCGCCACACCCGTTGAGGAGAAGAAAGCAGACAAGAGGCTCCCCTTCTGATCGTCAATTCTCATATAGTGGCCACCGTTTGAACACGTTAAGTAGTGCCCTGGATAGTTCCCTGGGTGCCCCTCTGGGTGGCGCCGCATGGGGAAGTCAGCTCAAGGGGAGAGCACGATGAAGGCAAGAACCGCACAAAACCTGCTGGAACACGCCTAAACCAGCCAGAATCCGTACTCCTCCCCCACCCCCACCGCACCGTCTCCGAGGTAGCCGAATTTGCGCCGCTCACTCCGGATCACCGCCCCGGCCCTGCTGATATCGGCTGCCGTCAGCGGCCTTCTCTGCTACTGGGCCGTATCCCCCGACGCCCCCGACGCCGTCAGAACCCCCCTCGCGTGGGGCGCCGCCGCGGCGCTCGTCGCCGCCGTCACCGCCGTCGGGCACCTCACGGCGGCCCGTGAGCAGCTCCGTGAGCGGAACGCCCTGCTCAACACGCGCATCGAACAGCTCAACGCCGATTTCGAGCAGGCCGCCAAGGATGTCCGGGGCGCCGTCGCCGACGCCCGGCGCAGCGCCGAAGCCGCCTCCCGCAGCGAGTCCAACCGCGCCGCCGCCATCTCCGCCTGCGCCAACGCCGCCGGGCGGATGCAGGCGCTCGCGACGAGCATGCTCGCGGACCTGCGCGAGATGGAGCACCACCACACCGACGAGGACGTCCTCGGCGATCTGCTCCATCTCGACCACCGCACCGCCCAGGCGGGCCGGCTCGCGGACTCCCTCGCCGTGCTCACCGGCGCCCGCTCCGGGCGGCGTTGGGCGAAGCCGATCGTGATGGAGTCCATCCTGCGCGGCGCGATGGGCCGGATCAGCGGCTACCAGCGGGTGCGGCTGCACTCGACGAGCCAGGTCGCGATCGCCGGCCACGCCGCCGAGGGCGTCATGCACACGCTCGCCGAACTCCTCGACAACGCGGCGAACTTCTCGCCGCCGACCGCCGAGGTCCACGTGTACGTGGAGGAGGTACCGGCCGGGATCGTCATCACCATCGAGGACAGCGGGCTCGTGATGAGCGATGTCCAGCTGCGCCGCGCCGAACAGGCCGTCACGACGGTGCCGTCGGACCTCAGCGGACTCTCGGGCACCCGGCTCGGGCTCTCGGTCGTCGGCCGGCTGGCGCGCAAGCACGGGCTGACGGTCTCGTTCCGGCCGTCCGCGCGAGGCGGTACGGGTGCGCTGGTGATGCTGCCTCAGGACCTGCTCACGCAGTTGCGCGCCGGGGCACCGGACCAGGCGCCCCTGCTGACGGGGCAGGCCACGGTCGCCGCGGCCCGGGCGTCGCGGAGCGCGCGCGCCACGGGGACGGCGGCCGCCGCCTCGGCGGCGGCGCCCCCGGCGAGCATGGACCTCATGGGCACGGATGTGATCGGCACGGCCCCGGCGGGCGCCGACGGCACCGACACCGGCATCACGGGCGCCGACTCGACGGGCGCGGCCCCGGCCGAGCCGCCGCGCCGCAGGACGGCGACCCCGAAGGCGGCCGCGGCGTCGACCCCGAGGGCGACCACGACCGGGGACGCGACGCCGACCACGAAGGTTGCCAGGACGGCGGGCGCGACGCCGACCACGACCGCGACCCCGGCGGCTGCCCCGGCGGCGGACGCGACGCCGCCCCCCGCCCGGCGCGTACGCAGGCCCGGCACCGGCCCCATTCCCTCCCCCGCACTCGCCCCTGACCTCGTCCCCGATCTCGTCCCTGATCTCGTCCCGCCCGCGACCCCGGCACCGGCACCGACTCCGGCACCGGCCCGCGAAGCGGCCAAGCGCCCGGCTCCCGAAGCCGACCCGGAACCGCCCATCGAGTTCGGCGAGAGCGGGCTGCCCAAGCGGCGCCGAGGCCGTACGCTCGCCGCCTCGATGCGCCGTACCGGCGAACGCGTCGCAGCCACTCCCCCCACACCCGCGTCGAGCCCGGCCGTCCAGGCGGCCCGGTTCAGCAGCTTCCGCAAGGCCGTACGGGACAACCCGCAGCACCCGGCCACGACCACTCACCCGGATCCGGAAGGCGATTCCCGATGAACGGCACCCCCACACCCACGGACGAGAAGCTCAACTGGCTGCTGGAGAACCTCCTCCTGCGCACCCCCGGCGCCCGGCACGCGCTGGTCCTGTCGCGGGACGGCCTCAAGCTCTGCCGTACGCCCGAACTCTCCATCGACCAGGCCGACCAGCTCGCCGCGATCGCCGCCGGCATCCAGAGCCTGTCCCACGGCGCGTCCATCGAGTTCGGCAACGGGCAGGGCGGCGTACGGTCCGCCATGGCCGAGTTCTACGGCGGCCTCCTGCTGATAGTGGAGGCCGGGGACGGCGCCCACCTCGCCGTCGTCGCCGGTGAGGACTCCGACATCGGCCTGGTCGGACACAACATGAGCGAACTCATCGAGCAGCTCGGCGAGTACCTCAGCTCACCCCCGCGCGCGTCGGCTTCGTCCTCCTCGTCCTCGTCCTCGTCCTCGTCCCGCTCCTCATCCCCAAGTAGCACGTCCACGGGCGCCACGGGCTCCGTATGAGCAGCCTGGGCTTCGGCGGACCGAACGGCCCCGGGCGGCGCGCCGGGCGGCACGACTCCCCCGACCGGCTGTACACCCTCACCGGAGGGCGCAGCCGCTCGGACTCGGCCACCTTCGACCTGGTGACGCTCGTGGTCGCGGAGTCCGCCCCGACCCCGGGCATGCAGTCGGAGCACCGCGCGATCCTGCGCATGTGCCAGACCCCGACGGCCGTCGTGGAGATCGCCGCCCAGCTCCACCTGCCGGGCAGCATCATCCGGATCATGCTCGCCGATCTGCTCGACACGGGCCGGATCAGCGCTCGTCATCCCCGTACGGACCGCTCGGCCGGGCGGCTACCCGATACCGACATCCTGGAGCAGGTGCTCGTTGGACTCCGCAACCTTTGAACGGCCCGCCGGCCCCTCGCCGGCCGGTCCGTCCCTCGCCAGCACCGCCGACAACGGTCTGAAGATCGTCGTCGTCGGTGGTTTCGGCGTCGGGAAGACCACCATGGTCCGTTCCGTCAGTGAGATCCGTCCCCTCAACACCGAGGAGACGATGACCCGCGCGGGCGAGGGGATCGACGAACTCGCCGACCTCGACGGGCTGCAGAAGAAGACCTCGACCACGGTCGCGTTCGACTTCGGCCGGATATCCCTCGACAAGCGGTCGGTGCTCTACCTGTTCGGCGCCCCCGGACAGGAACGGTTCTGGTTCCTGTGGGACCGGCTCTTCTCCGGAACGCTCGGCGCGGTGGTCCTCGTCGACACCCGCAGGCTCGCCGACTCCTGGTACGCGATCGACCGGCTGGAGCACTACGGCACGCCGTTCATCGTGGCGTGCAACGACTTCGGCGGGCCGCTCCACACGGAGGAGCAGATCAGGGAGGCGCTGGACATCGCGCCGGACGTGCCGATGGTGGAGTGCGACGCGCGGGACCGTTCGTCCAGCAAGTACGTGCTGATCACGCTCGTGGAGCACCTGCACACCCTGTCCGCCATGGCCGCGAAGCACGCGGCCGACACAAGGCCCCCACGGGGCTCGGAAGGCGCAGAGGACACACGGTGAGCACGCCCGACGACTACAGGAACGGACTCGGGAACGCCCCCGGGAACGGACCCGGCAGCGGCCCCGGAGGCGGATTCGGGGCCGGCGGGGCGGGGAACGGCGCCGTGCCGCTCAGCGGCGTCCGCCTCCAGAGCGACCCCACGGGCCTCTACCGGGAGCTGCGGCGCGACCACGGCGCCGTGGCCCCCGTGCTCCTCGACGGCGGTCTCCCGGCCTGGCTGGTGCTCGGCTACCGCGAGCTCCACCAGGTCACCGGCGACCCCACGCTCTTCAGCCGGGACTCCGGCCTCTGGAACCAGTGGGACAACGTCCCCGACGACTGGCCGATGGCACCGATGATCGGCCGCGACCAGCCGTCCGTGCTCTACACCGTCGGTGAACAGCACCGCGAGCGGGCCGGGACGATCAGCGAAGCACTGGAGGCGGTCGACCCGTTCGCACTCAAGCGGTACGCCGAGGAGTTCGCCGACGAACTGGTCGACGGCTTCTGCGCGGAGGGCCGTACGGAGATCATCTCCCGGTACGCGAAGCTCCTCCCGGTCCGGGTCCTCGCCAGGATCTACGGCTTCCCCGACGAACAGGGCCCCGGCGTGGTCAAGGCCCTCAACGACCTGACCGACGGCAACGCGGGCGCGCTGGCGGGCCGGCACTTCCTCGCGGAGGCGGTGGCCGCGCTGCTGCGGGAGAAGCATGCCGTGGGAGGCCAGGACGTCGTCTCCCGGATGCTCCGCAACCCGCACGGCTTCACCGACGAGGAGATCGCCGAGGACCTGATGGTGATGATGGTGGCGGGCCACCAGCCCACCGCCGACTGGATCGGCAACTCGCTGCGGCTGATGCTCACCGACGACCGGTTCGCCGCCTCGCTCTCCGGCGGCCGGCACAGCGTCGCCGAGGCCATGAACGAGGTCCTGTGGGAGGACACCCCGACCCAGAACGTCGCGGGCCGCTGGGCCACCCGCGACACCACCCTCGGCACCCGCAGGATCAAGGCGGGCGACATGATGCTCCTGGGGATCGCGGGCGCCAACTACGACCCCCAGATCCGTATGGACAGCTCCGCGCTCACCGGTGGCAACAACGCCTTCTTCTCCTTCGGACACGGCGAGCACCGCTGCCCGTTCCCGGCCCAGGAGATCGCGGAGATCGTGGCCCGCGCGGGGATCGAGGTGCTGCTCGACCGTCTCCCCGACCTGGACCTCGCCGTCCCCACCGAGGCGCTGACCTGGCGCCGGTCGCCCTGGCAGCGAGGGCTGGCGGAGCTGCCGGTGTCCTTCACCCCCGCCCCGGCGTACGGGGCCGCGTACTGAACTCGCGTACTGAATTCGCGTACTGACCCGCGTACCGACTCGCGTCCTGGCACCTTCCGCTGACGGAACCGCACTGCTCACGGAGGCACACCATGAACTGTCCTCACGCGCAACAGCCCGGTCCCTCCCCCGACGCCCCTGCCGAACCTGTCGTCCTCGATCCGCTCGTCACCGACCTCGACGCCGAGAGCGCCGCGCTCCGGGCGGCCGGCCCGCTGGCACGCGTCGTGCTGCCGGGCGGGGTGGCCTGTTACGCGGTGACGCACCACGCCGAGGCGCGGCGGCTCCTCACCGATGCCCGGCTGGTCAAGGACATCGGCGTCTGGGGCGCGTGGCAGCGCGGGGAGATCCCGTCGGACTGGGCGCTGATCGGGCTCGCCAACCCCGGCCGTTCCCTGCTGACCGTGGACGGCGCGGACCACCGCCGCCTGCGGGCGCTGGTCGCGCAGGCGCTGACGGTGCGCAGGGTGGAGCGGCTGCGCGGCCGTATCGAGGAGCTGACGTCCGCCCTGCTGGACACCCTCGCCGAACGCCGGCAAGAGCCGGCCGTCGACCTGAAGGCGGAGTTCGCGTACCGCCTGCCCATGAACGTCATCAGCGACTTGATGGGGGTCGACCCGGCGGACCATCCCCGGCTGAAGGAGCTGTACGAGAAGTTCTTCTCCACGCAGACACCGCCGGAGGAGGTCCCGCGCATGATGGCGGACCTCGGGGAGCTGTTCACCCGGGTGGTCGAGGCGAAGCGCGCGGCGCCGGGCGACGACCTGACGAGCGCGCTGATCGCCGCGTCGGAGGACGGCGACCGGCTCACGGCGGACGAGATCCTCAACACCCTGATGGTGATGGTCGCGGCGGGCCACGAGACGACGATCAGCCTGATCGTCAACGCCGTGGTCGCCCTGGAGACCCACCCCGAACAGCGCGCGCTCGTGCTGGCCGGCACCATCCCGTGGGAGAACGTGATCGAGGAGACCCTCCGCTGGTCCTCCCCCACCTCGCACGTCCTCTTCCGGTACGCGACGGAGGACATCGCCGTCGGTGCCGCCGTCCTCCCTGCGGGTGAAGCCCTGGTCGTGTCCTTCGGGGCGATCGGCCGCGACGAGCGGCAGCACGGCCCGACGGCCGGCGCCTTCGACGCGACCCGCACCCCGAACCGCCACATCGCCTTCGGCCACGGCCCGCATGTCTGCCCGGGCGCGGCGCTCTCCCGGCTGGAGGCGGCCGTGGCCCTGCCGGCGCTGTACGCCCGCTTCCCCGGCCTGGGCCTGGCCGTACCGGCGGCGGACCTGCGCAACAAGCCCGTGGTCACCCAGAACGACCTGTTCGACCTCCCCGTACACCTGACGGGAGTACGGGCGGAGGTGCGGGCGGGGCCGTGACCGTAGCCGTGGCGGCGGGCCGGCGGGCGCGACAGGGGGTGTGAGCGGCGGTGTCTCACCCGACGGACACGTTTCCGTCCCGTTTGGGGAACGGCTAGGCTCCGGCCCGTGGCCGATATCCAGATTCCCGCTGACATCAAGCCCGCCGACGGCCGTTTCGGCGCAGGCCCCTCCAAGGTGCGGACGGAGGCGGTGGACGCCCTGGCCGCCACCGGCACCTCTCTCCTCGGCACGTCCCACCGCCAGGCCCCGGTGAAGAACCTGGTCGGCTCCGTACGCTCCGGAGTGAGCAGCCTCTTCTCGCTGCCCGAGGGGTACGAGGTGATCCTGGGCAACGGCGGCTCCACCGCCTTCTGGGACGTCGCGACACACGGGCTGATCGACAACAAGTCGCAGCACCTCTCCTTCGGTGAGTTCTCCTCCAAGTTCGCCAAGGCGGCCAAGCTCGCGCCGTGGCTGGCCGATCCGACCGTCATCTCCACCGACCCCGGCTCGCACCCGGACCCGGTGGCCGAGGCGGGTGTCGATGCCTACGCCTTCACCCACAACGAGACCTCCACGGGTGTCGCGGCCCCCCTCAAGCGGGTCGCGGGCGCCGACGAGGGCTCGCTGGTCCTGGTCGACGCGACCTCCGGCGCGGGCGGGCTGCCGGTGGACATCACCGAGACGGACGTCTACTACTTCGCCCCGCAGAAGTCCTTCGCCGCCGACGGCGGCCTGTGGATCGCCGTCTTCTCGCCTGCCGCCCTGGAGCGCGCCGCCCGTATCCACGGCTCGGGCCGCCACGTCCCGGAGTTCTTCTCGCTGCCGACGGCGATCGACAACTCGCTGAAGAACCAGACGTACAACACCCCGGCGCTGGCCACACTCTTCCTGCTCAACGAGCAGCTCACCTGGCTCAACTCCCAGGGCGGCCTGGACTGGGCGGTCGGCCGCACGGCCACCTCCGCCCGGAACCTGTACGGCTGGGCCGAGGCGTCGAAGTACGCGACCCCGTTCGTGGTCGACCCGGCGAAGCGTTCGCAGGTCATCGGCACGATCGACTTCGCGGACGAGATCGACGCGGCCGCGGTGGCGAAGGCGCTGCGCGCCAACGGCATCGTCGACACCGAGCCGTACCGCAAGCTCGGCCGCAACCAGCTCCGCGTGGCGATGTTCCCGGCGATCGACCCGGCGGACGTCGAGGCGCTGACGACGTGCATCGACTACGTCATCGAGCGTCTCTGACGCTTCTGACGTCTCTCCGGACGCCTTCGCCGCTCCCGCGGCTCTCGTGGTTCGGACGGGCCCCGGCGCTGTGCGCGCCGGGGCCCGCCGCTCACGTCGACGTCGACGGCGAAAACGAAGGACGCCGCCGAGCGGCGCCCCTGACCTCAGCCCTTGCGGCGCAGCCGCTTGTAGCCGAGGTACAGAACCGCCCCCGCGCCGAGGACGATCGCCCCGAACGTGGCGTTCCCCGTCTTCTCACCCCCGGCGGCGGCACCACCCGTATCGCCGTCGCTGCCGGACGTACCGCCCCCGGATCCCGAACCCGACCCCGACCCCTTGTTCAGGTCCACCCGTACGACCTCGCTCACGCTCCCCTCGGAGCCGAACATCAGCGCGCTGCCGTCCGTCGTGTACGTCACCGACTCCGACTGCTGCTGGATCGGCGCCCGCACCCGGTGGTCCGCGCCGAGCCGCCCGTTCTTCCAGGCGTAGGCACGGGCGCTGAAGTACGAACGGAGCGTCAGCTCCTCGCCGTCCGGCGCGAACGCCCCGTCCGTCACCCACGGCACCTCGCCGATCCGCCGGAAGGTGTTCGTACCGGACGGACTCAGCTCGGCGGGGCCCTCGTACAGCCCGCCGCCGTCCTCGTTCTTCGACGCGATGTAGACCCGGCCGGTCTTCGGATGGACCATCATCGCCTCGGCGTCGCGCGGCCCGTCGGCGTACTTGACGGTGAACTGCGTGGCCCGGACCGTCGCGTCCTTGAGCTGCTCGGGCTCCGGGAACCGGTAGATCCAGACGTGGTCCCAGGTGCCGTTGAGGTTGTCGCCGATGTCCCCGACGTAGACGTTCCCGTCCGACCCGATGGAAATGGCCTCCACGTCCCGGGGCTTGCCGACGCCTTGCATCGTGATCGTCGCGACGGTCTCGCCGGTACGGGAATCCACGGCGTAGACCTGTGGCCCGTAACCGCTGTCGTTGTGCGTCCAGTACACGCCGGGGTGACGGCGGCTGGCGGCCAGCCCGCTGGACTCGGTGATCCGCTCGTCCTTGATCGTGAAGCTCCGGTCGGGCTTCCCGTCGTCGGCCGCGGCGTCCGTGGCCGTCCCGAACACGGACGCGGACGCGAACACGGACGCGCCCAGCAGTACGGCGGCGGCACCGCCCACGGCGGAAGGGCGGGCGACGGCCCCCGGAAGGCGGCCGGGACCACGCGAAGGAAGACGCATCCCCCCAGCCTGCCATCCCGCGTGGCGGACCGGGCCACAGGTCCGGCGCCTTCCACACCACCCCACCGCGTCAACAGGGCGATTCACGCCAAGCATCCGGGCTTGCTTCGAGTGCGCTCGAACGCGTTGGCTGTGGAGCCATGGAGTACACGCAGCTCGGACGCACCGGACTCAAGGTCAGCCGACTCGTCCTCGGGACGATGAACTTCGGACCCCTCACCAACGAGGCCGACAGTCACACCATCATGGACGCCGCGCTCGACGCGGGCATCAATTTCTTCGACACCGCCAATGTCTACGGCTGGGGCGAGAACAAGGGCCGCACCGAGGAGATCCTCGGCACCTGGTTCGCCAAGGGCGGCGACCGCCGCGACAAGGTCGTGCTCGCCACCAAGGTCTACGGGAACATGGCCGGCGACGGCGACCCCTGGCCCAACCACGACAAGCTCTCCGCCCTCAACATCCGCCGCGCGGTCGACGCCAGCCTCAAGCGGCTCCAGACCGACCACATCGATCTCTACCAGTTCCACCACATCGACCGCTCCACTCCGGTCGAGGAGATCTGGCAGGCCATCGACACCCTGATCCAGCAGGGCAAGATCCTCTACGCGGGCTCGTCCAACTTCCCCGGCTGGAAGATCGCCCAGACCAACGAGACCGCGCGCCGCCTCGGCTCGTACGGCCTGGTCAGCGAGCAGTGCCTCTACAACCTGGCCGAGCGCCGGGCCGAGATGGAGGTCATCCCGGCCGCGCAGGAGTACGGCCTCGGCGTCATCCCGTGGTCGCCGCTGGGCGGCGGCCTGCTGGGCGGCGTGATCAAGAAGGAGGTGCAGGGCGGACGGCGCGCTTCCGGCCGCTCCGCCGACGCGCTCGCCGACACCGCCACCCGCGCGCGGATCCAGTCGTACGAGGACCTGCTCGACAAGCACGGGATCGACCCGGGCGAGGCGGCGCTGGCCTGGCTGCTCACCCGGCCGGGCGTGACGGGCCCGATCGTCGGCCCGCGCACGCTCGACCAGCTCGAATCGGCCGTACGGGCCGTCGGCGTCACGCTGTCCGAGGAGGTCCTGTCCTCGCTGGACGAGATCTTCCCCGGCCCGGGGCCGTCGCCGGAGGCCTTCGCCTGGTAACGACCGGAGCGCCTCGGCCACAGACCATGACGAGGACGGTGCGGTAGCAGAGGTGGCGGGTCTCGGTCGGTCGGGCCCTGTCGAGCAGGGCCTAACCGACCGCGGCCGCCACCGCGATGATCGCGAACATCAGCACAAGCACGGCGGCCATGACGCGGTTACGGGTTTTCGGGTCCACACGTCGAGGTTAACGGGCAGGTCCGACACTCCCGCCGCCCGGGTGTCACCGTCCGCCCCGTCCGCCCCGTCCCAGCGGACAGCGCAGGACCGCCTCGTACCGCGGCTGCTCCCCCGCCACCCCCGAGACCGGCAGCCGGCTCCGCACGAGAACCAGCTCCGACACCTCCCACGACCTGCCTTCGAAGCCGCTCAGCGCCTCGACGTACGGCCGGAGGTCCACACCGTCGCCCCTGCGGCCGCGCGCGAGCGTGAGGTGCGCCCGGTAGGCGCGGTGCTCCTCCATCGGCACCCCCGCCCGGCGCGCGGCGGCACCGGCGCGTTCCGCGAGGAGCCGCAGCTCGTCGAGGCCCCCGGCGGCACCGGCCCACAGCGTACGGTCGCCGAAGTGCCCGCCGCCGTGGAGCCGGATCCGGAACGGCTCGGTCCGGTACGCCGCCCGCTCCAGGCGCCCAGTCAGCTCGGGCAGCAGCGCCTCGTCCACGTCGCCCAGGAAGGCGAGCGTGAAGTGCCGCCCCTCCTGCCCGGTCCACCGCAGCCCGTCGGCCCCGGGCAGATCGCGCAGGTACCGTACGGCATCGGCCAGTTCGACGGCGGCAGCGGCGGGCGGCAGAACGGCGGCGAACAGTCTCATGCTCATGAGGGCGAGTGTTCCAGCCATAAGCTGTCATATGACAGACAAGGCGTTACCCGGTCACCGTGCGTATCGTTGTACCGCGCGGCTGCCGCATCCACGCGGGAGCGGGGAGGAGCGCCAGGATGACCGTCGTGGACATCGACAGGATCGACATGGCCGACGAGAGCAATGAGCAGACTCTGGACGCGATGTTCGAGATGCTCGAAAACATGCCCGTCCCCGAGGGATACAAGGTCGAGATCGTCGGGGGAAGCATTTTCATGTCGCCGCAACGGGACACCCACTGGGAGATCATCCGCCGCATCGTACGGGCGCTGGAGGATGAATTCGGCAGGGAGGTGAAGGTGAAGTCGGACGTACGGATCGACTTCCCTGGACACCTCAACGGATTCTGCCCCGATGTCGCCAAGGTGGCCGACAGCGCCTCTCGGAACGCTCACGGACAGTGGAACCCCGAAGATGTGGAGTTCATTGCCGAAGTGATCTCCAAGAGCACCGCCGCCAACGACTACGGCCCGAAGAAGGCCGCCTACGCCGCCGCCGGTGTCCCCGTCTATCTGATCGCCGACCCCTACACCGGCAGGTGTCGCGTCTTCACACATCCGAAGAGCGACGAATACACCACGGAACTGACCGTCACGTTCGGCGACGAAATCAACCTCACCGCCACCGAGTTGGGCTTGGTCCTGAAGACCGACAAGTTCCCCCGCGACTGACAGGAACGGCGGCCCCGGCCGGCGCCCGCCGGCCCGGGACCACCGTCGTCGCTCACGCGGCCGTCGCGAGCTGTTCGCGCTCCTTCTTCGGTACGAACTCCATGTGCGGCCGTCCGCCGCGCAGGTCGACCCGGAGCCGTACCCCGGCCACCCGGGTGAGGATCAGGCCGATCCCCGCGGCCGCGAGGAGGGAGACCACGCCGCCCGTGGCGAAGCCGACGCGGGCGCCGTACGTGTCGGTGACCCAGCCGAGGAGCGGGCCGCCTATGGGGGTGCCACCGACGAAGACCATCATGTAGAGGCTCAGAACGCGGCCTCTCATCTCCGGGTCCGCGGCCATCTGCACGCTCGTGTTGGCGCTGATGTTCGTCGTCATGCCGATCATGCCGATCGGCAGGAGCAGCAGCGAGAACAGCCAGACCGACGGCGAGAAGGAGACCGCGATCTCCAGCAGGCCGAAGGCCATCGCGGCCAGGATGAGCAGCCGGATCCGGCTGGAGCGGCGGCGGGCGGCGAGCAGGGCGCCGGCCAGGGAGCCCGCGGCCATCAGGATGTTGAAGAAGGCGTAGAGCCCGGCTCCGCCCTCGTAGACCTCGTGCGCGAACGCCGTCAGCCAGATCGGGAAGTTGAAGCCGAACGTGCCGATGAAGCCGATGAGGACGATCGGCCAGATCAGGTCGGGACGGCCGCGCACATAGCGGAGCCCTTCTCTGAGCTGACCCTTCGCGCGCGGTACGCGGACGGATCTGTGCAGCTCGTGCGGGCGCATCAGCAGCAGTCCGACGAACGGGGCCAGGAAGGAGAGGCCGTTCAGCATGAACGCCCAGCCACTGCCCACGGTGGTGATCAGCACACCGGCGACCGCGGGGCCGATCAGCCGGGCGGACTGGAAGTTGGCCGAGTTGAGGCTGACCGCGTTGCGCAGCCGGTCCGGGCCGACCATCTCGGAGACGAAGGACTGGCGGGTCGGGTTGTCGACGACCGTGACCATGCCGAGCAGGAACGCGAGCAGATAGACGTGCCAGACCTGGACATGTCCGGAGAGCGTCAGGACGGCGAGGGAGAGGCCGCACAGGCCGAGCGCGGCCTGGGTGAAGAGGAGGAGCAGCCGCTTCGGGTAGCGGTCGGCTATGACGCCGCCGTAGAGGCCGAAGAGCAGCATCGGCAGGAACTGGAGGGCCGTCGTGATGCCGACGGCGGCGGAGGAGCCGGTGAGGCTCAGGACCAGCCAGTCCTGGGTGACACGGGACATCCACGTACCGATGTTGGAGACGACGGCGCCCGTCGCGAACAAGCGGTAGTTGCGGATCTTCAGCGAGGAGAACATGCCGCCGGTGGCCGGCTCCTTCTCGACGGAGTCGGCATCCGCGGAGTCGGCGGCCGTGGGGACGGTGCCCACGGAGTCGGCGACCGTGGGGACGGTGCCCGCGGGGTCAGTACCTGCGGGGACGATACCTGCGGGGTCGGCGCCTATGGAGTCGGTGCCTATGGAGTCGGTGCGGCCGGCGCCGTCGGTACGACCGATGTCGTCGGTACGACCGATGTCGTCGGTACGGCGGGTGCCGTTCGTACAGCCCGTGGAGTCGGGGTCGTCCGCTTCAGGGGTGAAGCGGGTGGTGCTGTCGTGGGCGGATTTCGGTGCGGGGGCGGAGTCTGCTCCGGATCCCGTACTCAATGGGGGTTCGCCTCCTTACGGCGCGCGGTCTACAAATGGGCGAGCTTCTCCAGCACGGGAGCGGCAGCGCGCAGCTTCGCCCACTCGTCCTCGTCCAGGCCCTCGGCGAGGGTCGCCAGCCAGACGTTGCGTTTGCGGCGGCTCTCTTCGAGCATCGCCTCGGCCCGCTCGGTCTGGCTGACCACCTTCTGCCGGCGGTCGTCGGGATGCGGCTCAAGCCTGACGAGACCTTTCGCCTCCAGCAGCGCCACGATGCGGGTCATCGACGGCGGCTGAACGTGTTCCTTACGGGCCAGCTCGCCCGGGGTGGCCGAGCCGCAGCGGGCGAGGGTGCCCAGGACCGACATCTCGGTCGGGGACAGCGACTCGTCCACACGTTGGTGCTTCAGACGCCGGCCCAGCCGCATGACGGCTGAGCGGAGGGCGTTCACGGCGGCGTCGTTCTCGTTCTCGTCACCGTGGGGCAGGTCAGGCATGTATTTAGGGTAACTCATTACCCAAGCTAAATACCACTTGCGTGCACACCTCTTCCCCACCTCTCCACCCAGCGGCTACATCACTCGTATGAGTGAGACTGGCACGGAAAGTGACTCGCCGCAGCGCGCGTTCCCCCGACCCTGGTGCGCATGGGATCGACAGTGCTCAGCCTGCGCATAGACGGAGAGCTGCTCGAACGGCTCCGTCACCATGCCGCCAAACGGGGAATGAGCGTCCAGGACTATGTGACCCGGACGCTCATTCGTGACGACTTCGACGAGCGCTTCAAAGCGGCCGTCGACGAGACGGAGCGGTTCTACGGCGTGCAGTAGCCGGCCCGCGCCAGGCCCGGGCCGGCTCAGGTCAGGCCCAGCGCCGGCATCGCGTAGTAGAAGACGAAGACCGCCGAGACGGCGTACAGCGCCGCCGGCACCTCGCGGCCCCGCCCGGTCGCCAGGCGCAGCACGCTGAAGGTGATGAACCCGATGCCGATGCCGTTGGTGATCGAGTACGTGAACGGCATCATCACCATGGCCAGGAAGGCGGGGGCGCCGATGGTGAAGTCGCCCCAGTCGATGTCCCGTACGGAACCGGCCAGGATCAGGAAGCCCACCGCGATCAGCGCGGGCGTCGCCGCCTGGGACGGGACCATCGTCGCCAGCGGGGTGAGGAACAGCGCCATCGTGAAGAGCACACCCGTCACGACCGAGGCCAGCCCCGTCCTGGCGCCCTCCCCGACGCCCGCGGTGGACTCCACGTAACAGGTGTTGGCCGAGGCCGAGCCGGCGCCGCCCGCGGCGACCGCGATGCCGTCGACGAAGAGGACCCGGTTGATCCCGGGGAGGTTGCCGTCCTTGTCCATCAGCTTGGCCTCGTCGCCGACGCCCAGGATCGTGCCCATCGCGTCGAAGAAGCACGAGAGCAGCACGGTGAAGACGAACAGCACCCCGGTGAGGATGCCGACCTTCTCGAAGCCGCCGAAGAGGCTGACGTTCCCGATCAGTCCGAAGTCCGGCGTCGCGACCGGGTTGCCCGGCCACTTCGGGACGGTGAGGCCCCAGCTCGGCACTTTGGTGACCGCGTTGACGATCATCGCGAGCACCGTCATCGCGACGATGGAGATCAGGATCGCGCCCGGCACCTTGCGGATGATCAGCGTGAGGGTGAGCAGCACGCCGAGGGCGAAGACCAGGACCGGCCAGCCGTGCAGATGCCCGTTCGAGCCGAGCTGGAGCGGCACGGTGGTCTGCGCGATGTCCGGGATCCGGGAGACGAATCCGGAGTCGACCAGTCCGATCAGCATGATGAAGAGGCCGATACCGATCGCGATGCCCTTGCGCAGCCCCAGCGGTACGGCGCTCATCACGCGCTCGCGCAGGCCGGTGGCGACGAGCAGCATCACCAGCAGACCCGCGAGCACGACCATGCCCATCGCGTCCGGCCAGCTCATCCGGGGCGCGAGTTGCAGCGCGACCACGGTGTTGACGCCGAGGCCGGCGGCGAGGGCGATCGGCACATTGCCGATGACACCCATCAGGAGCGTGGAGAAGGCCGCGGTCACGACGGTCGCGGTGACGAGCTGGCCGTTGTCGAGCTGGTGCCCGTACATGTCCTTCGCGCTGCCGAGGATGATCGGGTTCAGCACGATGATGTAGGCCATCGCGAAGAAGGTGGCGAAGCCGCCCCGTATCTCACGACCGACCGTGGAGCCACGCTCCGAGATCTTGAAGAACCCGTCGAGCCCGCCGGACGACTGCCCGGGAGTCGGCGGCTGGGCGTCGGAACCGGCCGGAGCGGTGGCCGAGGAAGGCATGCGGAACCTCAGACGTCATACGGGGAAGGGGGCCCCGGACTGGAATGGTGGCGGACGGGAGTGGTGGCGGAACTCGATCAGACTTGTATGTTCATTGGATTTCTATTGGATGTTCAAACGAACAAAACAAGACATCAAGAAACCGTTTCAGTATGAACAGATCAAGTGAAGATCGCTATCTCCGCGCGTAGACCCCCGTCCCGCCTACACTGACCCCATGACCGGTTCTACGCCCCAGCGCGCCGCGCCCGAGCCTTTGGAGGGGCCGGTCGTCGGCACCGTCACGGGTGGCACGATCATCTGGTTCGTCCTCTTCCTCGTCCAGCTTCCCTTCTACGGCTGGTACAGCGACCACGGGCACGCCTGGTGGATCTGGACCTGCCTCGCCGGCGCCGGGCTCGGGCTCATCGGGATCTGGTACGTACGGGGCCGCGACGCGGCGCTCAAGCGCGCGGCGGCGACCGCCGAAGCGGCGAAGGGGAGGGACGGGTCCGGGAGGGACGGCTCCGGGGCCGAGACCTCCGGCGCCGACGGGACCTGAGCCCCTACCGTCCCCAGCCGGCCGTACTGCCCAGGGACGATTCCGCGCCCGAACCGTCGTCCCGGGGTCGGATCTTCGCCCTCGCCGGCGGGTGAACGGGCCCTGGTCACCGTACGGTCGGAACATGACGCAGCGGGCGAAGATCAACACCGACGGACCGGAGCCCCCCGGCCCGGAGCCGCACGGCCGCGGATCTCATGGCCCGGCCCCCGCCGGTCCCGGCTCCCCCGCCGGCCCCGCCATCGACGCGGGCGCCGAGCTGGACCCCGTACACCCCATGAAGCCGCCCCGGCCCCGGCCCGCCGGCCGGGGCACCGGGCTGACCGCCGCCGAGGTGGCGGCGCACGTGGCGCGCGGGGAGGTCAACGACGTACCCGTCCGCAGCAGCCGGTCCACCACCGAGATCATCCGCGCCAACGTCTTCACCCGGTTCAACGCGATCATCGGCGTGCTCTGGGTGATCATGTTCTTCGTCGCGCCGATCCAGGACACGCTGTTCGGCTTCGTGATCATCGCCAACACCGGTATCGGCATCATCCAGGAGCTGCGCGCCAAGAAGACCCTCGACGGCCTCGCGGTCATCGGGGAGGCCAGACCCACCGTCCGGCGGGACGGCGTCCCCGCCGAGATCTCCACCTCCGAGATCGTCCTCGGGGACCTCATCGAGCTGGGCCCCGGCGACAAGGTCGTGGTCGACGGCGTGGTGGCCGAGGCCGAGGGCCTCGAAATCGACGAGTCGCTGCTCACCGGCGAGGCGGACCCGGTGCTGAAACGTCCCGGCGACCCCGTGATGTCCGGCAGCTTCGTGGTGGTCGGCGGGGGCGCCTTCCAGGCGACGAAGGTGGGGCGCGACGCCTACGCCGCGCAGCTCGCCGAGGAGGCGTCCCGCTTCACGCTGGTCGACTCCGAACTCCGCAACGGCATCAGCACCATCCTCAAGTACGTGACCTGGATGATGATCCCGACCGCGATCGGGCTCATCCTCAGCCAGCTCGTCGTCAAGCAGAACGACTTCAAGAACTCCATCGCCAGAACCGTCGGCGGAATCGTCCCGATGATCCCCGAAGGCCTGGTGCTGCTGACCTCCGTCGCCTTCGCGATCGGGGTCATCCGGCTCGGCCGGCTCAAGGTCCTCGTCCAGGAACTGCCCGCCATCGAGGGACTGGCGCGGGTCGACGTCGTCTGTCTCGACAAGACGGGCACCCTCACCGAGGGCGGCATGGACGTCAGCGAACTGCGCCCGCTCGGGGGCGCGGACCCGGCGTACGTACGAAAGGTGCTCGGCGCGATCGGCGAGTCCGACCCGCGCCCCAACGCCAGCCTCCAGGCCATCATCGACGCCTACCAGGGCGAGCGCGGACAGTGGCCGGTGACGGCGGCGCTGCCCTTCTCGTCCGTACGGAAGTACAGCGGCGCCGCGTTCGACGAGAACGGCGCCGCCGGAACCGGGAACGGCGACGGTGCCTCCCGCTGGCTGCTCGGCGCGCCCGACGTACTGCTGCCCACGGGCGATCCGGCCCTCGCCGAGGTCGACCACCTCAACCGGCAGGGCCTGCGCGTCCTGCTGCTCGCCCGCGCCGGTACGGGCGACGGCCGCACCGGCGGCCATGCGCTCGACTCCCCCGAAGCCGCGTCCGGCGCCGAGGCGACCGCCCTCGTCGTCCTGGAACAGCGGCTGCGGCCGGACGCCGCCGAGACCCTCGCGTACTTCGCCGACCAGGACGTCTCCGCCAAGGTCATCTCGGGCGACAACGCGGTCTCGGTCGGCGCGGTGGCCGGAAAACTCGGCCTGGCGGGCGCCGAGCAGACCGTCGACGCCCGGCACCTCCCCGCCGAGCGGGAGCCGATGGCCGACGCCCTCGTCGCCGGGGCGGTCTTCGGCCGGGTCACCCCGCAGCAGAAGCGCGAGATGGTCGGCGCGCTCCAGTCGCGCGGGCACACGGTCGCGATGACCGGGGACGGCGTCAACGACGTCCTGGCGCTGAAGGACGCGGACATCGGCGTCTCGATGGGCTCGGGCTCGGAGGCGACCCGGGCCGTCGCCCAGATCGTGCTGCTGAACAACAGCTTCGCGACGCTGCCGTCGGTGGTGGCGGAGGGCCGCCGGGTCATCGGCAACATCACCCGGGTGGCGACGCTCTTCCTCACGAAGACCGTCTACTCGGTGCTGCTGGCGATCCTGGTGGCGTGTTTCCAGGTCGAGTACCCGTTCCTGCCGCGCCATCTCACGCTGCTCTCGACACTGACGATCGGTATCCCGGCCTTCTTCCTGGCGCTGGCCCCGAACAAGGAGCGCGCCCAGCCGAACTTCGTGCGCCGGGTGATGCGGTACGCCGTGCCCTCCGGCATCATCGCGGCCCTCGCC
Source organism: Streptomyces sp. NPDC088124 (assembly GCF_040685895.1). Classification (NCBI taxonomy): domain Bacteria; kingdom Bacillati; phylum Actinomycetota; class Actinomycetes; order Kitasatosporales; family Streptomycetaceae; genus Streptomyces; species Streptomyces sp. NPDC088124. The sequence continues at coordinate 162,519 of NZ_JBFBJB010000012.1, forward strand.
ACGTTCACCACGTATCTGCTGGCCCGGCACGTCTACACCGGTCCCGACTCGCTCGGCGCGGAGACGAGCGCGGCGACGCTCACGCTCTTCCTGGTCTCCATGTGGGTGCTGGCGATCGTGGCGCGCCCGTACACGTGGTGGCGGATCTGCCTCGTGGTGTCGATGGGGGCGGCGTTCCTGGTGGTGCTGGCCGTACCGGCACTTCAGCACTTCTTCGCGCTGAAGCTGGTGGGTACGGCGGTGCCGTGGGCCGCGGTGGGGATCGCGGTGGTGGCGTCGGTGGCGCTGGAGCTGTGCTGGCATTGGGTCGGGCGCAGGTTCCCGGCGCAGGCCCCGCTCTCCGGCGGCTAGTGCCGCGACCGGCAATGTTTGCCCCGAAGGAGCGTCGTCCAGGGCGTGCGATCGCAAGGCGGCCGGAAGTCCTTGTAGCGGAGCTACCAGGGCTTTTGGCCAACGCGGCGAGCGTGCGTGCTGGGCGGCGCGACGGGGCAAAGCTTGCCGGGAGGGGCACTAGGACCTGCCGGTCGCACTCGGCCGACACCTGGCACGCACGCGCGACGCGTCGGCCGCCGAGCCCGGGCAGCTCCGCCGTCCGGGCTCGGCGGTCGCCCTGAGACGGTCACCCGTCAGGTTGCCGCCTGTCCGGCTGTCGTCTGTCAGGCGGTGGCCTGCGAGGCAACCTGCTTGACGGCGTCGACGGCGGCCTTGGGGTCCTCAAGATAGATGTAGTGGCCGCTCTTCTCGGCGGTGCTCAGCTCGCTGTTGTCGGACAGCCCCAGCCACGCCTTCTGGCCCTTGGTCCAGTCCTCTTCGAGGCCCGGTCCGTACTCGGGAACCTCCGCGAGGTACTGCACCCCGTGCTGGATCACCCGTACCGGGATGTCACCCGCGGAGCGGACCTCCCCGTCGGTGAAGACGAGCTGTTCCGGGTTCTCCCCCGCGAACACCGCGAGGGTCTGGGCGCGCAGCTCGCCGGCCGGGCCGGTGGCGGACTCGGGGATCCGCTCGGTGAGGTCACCGACAGCGGTGGGGGACGTGCTGTCCAGCAGGACCAGGCCCTTGACCCGGTCCTGGTGGTCGGGGGCGTACCGGCCGGCGATCAACCCACCCATGGAGTGCCCGGCCAGGACGGCCGGCCCGTCCCCGGCGACCCGGTCGAGCACCCCGGTCACGATCTTCCCGATGTCGTCGTAGTCCTGGGGGCCGGCCGGCTTGTCGCTGGCGCCCGCGCCGAGCCGGTCGTACGAGCAGACCCGGCCGTCGGCGCTCAGCGTCTTCTGGAAGCCGGCCATTTTCGTCAGGTCGTCGCCCCCGCCGTGCAGCAGGACGACGACGGGCCGGTCACCGGCCTGGCTGCCGGTGCAGGAGACGTTCACCGAGTGCTGCCCGACCTTGATCTTCTCGGTCCCGGTGAGCGGGGCCGCGCCGGTCCCGGAGGCACTGGAGGACGATCCCGCGTCCGGTTTCGCGTCCGTCGTCGGATCCTCGCAGCCAACAAGCCCCACACCCGCCACGGCGAAACAGAGCGTCAGCGCGGCGGATGTCCTGGTCTTCTTGCGGATCACGGCTTCCTCCAACGGGGTTACTGGCCGTCACGTTCGACGACGTGACAAACACTAGAAACGCCCGCCGCGGTGATCCATGCGTCTGTGCCCCCTGTACTCAGGGAGGTTGGCAACACTGTCCGTGCGTGGCGGTGGATGCACCTGGAGGCAGTGGCCGAGGGGCCCGGCTGGTTGCCGGACCCCTCATGTCGCAGGGACTACTTCCCGACTACTTCACGGCGACGTAGTCCCCGGTGGCGTTGACCGCCGGGGTCGAGGCCGTACCGGCGAAGCTCCAGCGCCAGTAGCCGGAGGCCGTGGTCTTGGTCGTGGTGGTCTTCAGCGTGCCGGTGCCGGAGGTCTTGACCGTCTTGACGTCCGTGTAGGTCTTGCTGTCCTTCTTACGGAACTGGAGCTTCACCGTCTGGGTGGCGTAGCCCTTGTAGGTGCTGGTCTCCCAGTTGGCGCGTGACAGCTTGCCGGTGACCGTGAGGGTCTTGCCCTTCTTCACGGGCTCCGGGGAGGCGTTGACGGTCAGCTTGGAGAGCCTCTGGAAGCGGATCTTGGTGTACTTGTCGTTGTGTGCGTCCATCCCGTCCTTGGCCAGCACGGCGGCGCCCACGTTCCAGTACGTGGCGTCGGTGTTGATCAGCATCCAGGGGTCGACCGTGACGGTCAGTGTGCAGGTCGACGTGGTGGCGTTGGCCGCCTTGCACGTGGCGTTGTCCTCGTTCTGACCGAAGCCGAAGGTGTCCTCGTCGTCGAGGCTCTTGCCGATCCAGAGGAGCGTGCCGGCGTCGGCGATGCCCGAGGGGTGGGTCGCGGTGATCGCGACCGTGACCTTCTTGGTGGCGGTGGTACCGACGACGATCGGCTTGCCGCCGTTCACCACGGTCTTGGTGATGACCGGGGCCGCGGCGGCCTTCGCCGCGGCCGTGAGCCCCTTGGCCTTCGGCGCGTCGGCGGCACCGCGCTGGGCCGCGAAGCCGTACTCCGGGGCGGACGGGCGGTCGCCGCCGGGCTGCGCGGCCTGGGAGGCCGGCACGGCGAGAGCGGACAGGGCCAGGGCGCCGGAGACAGCGGCGACAGTGGCACGAATACGCATGCGTTCCCCAAGTGGAGAAGGGGCCCCGCGGTGCGTCGTCCGTACGGCGGGGCCCATCTGGTCTGTGAGCCTGGTGACTCGACAGACCAGACCGGGCACGGACGTGAATAGTTGTACGGAATCATGACTTTTTTGCGAAGATCGAAAAATCGGCCGATTCACCGGCCTGGGCACCGATTGCCCGCCCCGGCCCCCGGCCCCCGCCCACGCCCCCGGCCCGATGACCGGTCGCCTCCCGCTCAGTCGAACCAGCGGTCCCGGGCCAGTTCCTCGGTCCGCGACAGGTCCTCCAGCAGCGCCGCCACCTCGAAGCGCCGCGGCCACTGCCCCGCCGCCCACGCGAGCCCCGCCGCCACGCCCTCCAGCGTCGCCGCGTGCAGCACCCCGTCCGGGGTACGGCGCCAGTCCAGTTCTGCGCCGCCCACGACCAGTTCCTCGTGCTCGACGTACGTGGCGGGCGTGGCCGGGCCGAGCAGGGCGCGGACCGCGTCGGGGACGTCGTGCTCCTCGCCGCCGGCCGCCGCCTCGCCGGTCACCTCCGCGACGACGGTCTCGCCGAGCCGCCGCACCTGGAGCAGCTCCGCCAGGTCGGCGGCGCGGGCCGGCGCGACCGGCAGCAGCGGCAGCCCGCCCGCCAGGGGCAGCAGGTCGGGGGCGTCCGCGATCACCGCGTCCGCCGCGTCGACCACCCGCACCTCGCCGTCGACCACGGCGCGCAGTTCGTCCGGCAGGGTCACCTGGTCCGGGTCGAGGTCGGCCAACGCGGTGTAGAGCGCGTGCAGTTGTCCGGCGCCGACCTCGCGCTCCGGGTCCGCGAGCCGGCCCAGCAGCTCGGCCGCGCCGCCGGGCTCGTCCAGCAGCGCGGCGACGGAGGTCCGTACGCCGAGGGCGCGCAGCACCTGCGCGTCGTCGAAGCCGGTCGCGTCCACCGCGTCGTACAACCCGGCGAGCAGCGGGTCCCCGGCCGCGGAGCGCAGCCCCGCGGGGCGCCGCCCGTCGAGCACGGGGTGGTCGCGCAGCCACCACGCGGTGTACGAACGCACGCTCTCCGTGGTCCCGTCGGGCAGCAGGATCCGTACGGACTGGGTGAGCGCGTCGCGCAGCGGCGGCCGGGCGAGCAGCGCCAGCGCCTGCGGCCACGCCTCGTCGTCCACCAGGTCCAGGTCGCGTACGGCCACGATCTCCGTGGCGACCGGCGGCACCGGCGTGTCGGGCAGCCGGTCCAGAACGTCCTCGCACCAGACGTCGACGGCGTCGAGCAGCCCCGCGTCATCGGGCTCCGCGAAGTCACCCTCCCTGGGCTCCAGTTCATCGGGGTCGAGGACGACGTCCGTGGCGCGTACGAGGGCGAAGTCAGCCAGGACGCCGCAGGCGGCGAGGGGCTGCTCGCCCCAGCGTTCCGCCAACTCTGCATCACAGTAGGCAAGTTCATCGGCGCGGAGGACGGAGGCGAACGGGCTGCCCGGCAGCACGAGTTCACCGGCCGGAGCCAGCTCACCGTCCTCGTCCGTCAGCGCGAGGGCACCCAGCCAGGGTTCCTCGCCCGCCTCAAGCCCCGCGTCCCGTACGAGGGCCAGCACCAGCTCGGCCAGTTCCTCGGCGTCCGGGGTGGTGGCGTCCTCGTCCCACACCTCGCCCGCGTCGAGCGACGCGGCGACCGCCGCCCGCACCTGAGGTGTCGTCAGAACGGCGCGGGGCGTGGCCGGGAGCGCCCCCAGCTTCTCCAGCAGGGGGTGCGCGGCCTCGGGGTGGGCGACCTTCAGTCCCAGCCGCGCGAGGTCGGCGGACCCGGCTCCCTCCTCGGCTCCCTCCTCGACGGGCAGCGGGAGCAGCACCTGGCGCGGCCCGATCGTCGTACGACCGTTCGCCAGCGGCACCGGCAGCCCGGAGAGCCGGTCGGCGTCCACCCCCGCGAGGGATTCGTACAGCCGGTACCACCAGGCGGGCGGCCGTTCGACGCCCGCGATGCGCTCGATGGCATCGCCGAGGGGCAGCCGGCCGACGCCGAGCGTACGCAGCTCCGTGCGGCGTTCGAGCCCCGCGGGCAGCAGGGTGGGCAGCACCTCGGCGAGCACCCGTACGGTGTCCGCGCCCGCGCCCTCCACGACCTCCGCCTCGAAGGGCCGCAACGCGGTCGGCCCCTCCTCCTGCTCGTCCCCCGGGGCCGCGGGTGCCGCCGGGGTGAGGAAGGCGATGCGCGGCAGCCGCGCCAGGATCGCGGCGCGCAGGCTCCCGTCCAGCTCCCCCTTGCCGAGCGGGCCGGGTACGAGGTCGAGCAGGCCGGTGGAGTTGGGCTGCCACCCGGCGAGCAGTTCGGCGTACGCGTCGGCGGCGCGCGCGACGAGGAAGTCGGTGAGCGGTCCCGGCGCGGGGTGGCGCCGGGTGGTGTCCAGCGGCAGCGTGGCGATCAACAGGGCGGGTACGCCCAGGGGTTCGTCAGTGGGGGTCGGGGCATGCACGACCGGCGCGGTACGCGGCCGGGCCGGGGCGCCCTCGGCGTCCACGGGCACGGCCCAGGTGACGGCCCAGTGCGGACGCAGCCGCTCCTCCACGGGCCGCCCTTCGAGGAGGGCGGCCTCGGTGGCGCCATGGTGGCTGACCACCCTCCAGCGGCGCGCCTCACCGCCGGAGCCCGCGCTGTCGTGCACGACGACGTACGACGCGTCCTGCGTACGGCGCAACACCCGTTCCCCGTCGGGGGTTTCGACGGCGACCTCGGCGAGTCCCGGGAGGGTCAGCAGCAGTGCGTCGTCGATCCCGGCGAGGAGCCGCGCCGCGAGATCGGCCGCGGCGGCGTCGCGCAGCGGCAGGATGACGACGGTGTCGTAACCGTCGGGTGCCGTGCCCTCGGCGGGCAGCGGCAGCCGCAGCAGCGGTACGTGGCCGTCGCGGCGCCGCAGTTCGTCCCCGAGGCCGGGGCTGGCCTGCGCGGTGACCCCGGCCAGCTCGCGGGCCTCGGCGAGGGACCAGCGGACACCGCCGTGCCGGCCGATGACGGCGGGCTCGTCGGTGACGGCGAGCACGGCGGCGAAGCCGACGCCGAACCGCCCCACCGCGCTCTCGTGCCCCTCGCGCTTGGCGGAGGCGCGCAGGGTGGACAGGGACTCGACGCCGGTCGCGTCGAGCGGTGCGCCGGTGTTGGCGGCCACCAGCACGGCGGGCCCGTCGGCGGTCGCGGGCCGCAGGGTCAGCCGCAGCCGGCCCTCGACCCCTGCGCGCGCGGCGGCGTCGGCGGCGTTCTGGGCCAGCTCGACGACGAGCCGGTCCCGGTAGCCGCCGAGGGCGAGGTCCTCCTCGGCGTTGGCATCCTCACGGAACCGCGCGGGGCCGGCCCCCCACGCGTCCAGCACCCCACGCCGCAGCCGCGCCGTCCCGAACGGGTCGGCCCCCTCGGTCGTCCTGACGCTCACGCTGTGACTCCGCTCTGTTCTGGTCGAGTACGGCGCTCTGTCTGTCTCCGCGTACGGGCACAGAACGTACCGCGCGGAGCGCCCCGGCGGGGGTGCGGGGCGCGTCCTGACAGCGGGGCGCCCCTTCCTCCCGCCCCTCTCCCGCCTCTCTCCCGTCTTCCGCCTCAGGCGGGTGCGGCGGCGGCCCGTCCGAAGACACCCGGGGTCACACCGAACGACCGGACGAACCACCGGTGGAAGTGTGCCTGGTCGGCGAAGCCGGAGAGCGCGGCGGCGTCGGCCGCCGAGCTGCCCGCCGCGAGGAGGGCGCGGGCCTTGCGCAGCCGGAGGAGGCGCTGGTAGTCGCTGGGCGGCATCCCGTAGGCGCCGCGGAAGGCCCGGTAGAGGGCGAACCGGCTGCACCCGGCCGCGTCCGCGAGGTCCTGCGCGGTCAGCTCACGCTCGTACGCCTCGTCCAGCAGCGCCCGCACCCGGCGGGCCGCGACGGTCTGCCCGCCGCCGGACAGCTCGCGGGGCACGGCGGAACCCGTACGCGAGGACGCGTTGCGGCGCACCATCGCCGTCACGGCGGCGGTCAGCCGCTCCTCCCGTACGAGCGGATCGGCGCCGCCGACGAGCGCGGGGTGGAGGCGGCGCAGCGCGCGGGCGAGCACGGGGTCGTCGACGACGGGCCGGTCGAAGAGCGGCATGCGGGCGCGGCCCCCGGTGATGTCGTCGAGCACCTCCCGGACGACCTCGGGCCCGATGTGCATGATCCGGTACGTGAAACCCAGCTCCTCGGCGGCCTCGCCGTCGTGCGGGTCGTCCGGGTTGAACGCCATGATCATCCCGGTGCTGCTGGTGTGCCCGCCACCCCGGCAGCGGAAGCGCTGGGCGCCGGACTCGGTGACGGCGAAGGAGTACGCGTCGTGGCTGTGGAGGTGGAAGACATGGCGGACGAAGTGGGCGTGCATGGCCTCCAGGGGCCGGTGCGGGTCACGCCAGTAGCGGGCCCAGTCGCCGTCCCCTTCGCCCCGGCCGGGGTGGTGCGGATCCTTCCCGTTCATACGCCCAGTCTGCCGCGCCGCACGAGCGTTCAAGACGGCGTCCCACCCACCGGACAAGACTCGCCGGCATGACAACGAGCACGCCCGCCCCCTCCCCCGGCGCCCCTACCGCCGCCCCGTTCCGTTTCGACACCAAGATCGCCCTCATCGTCCGCGAGGACCTCGCCGTATGGCAGAAGCTGAACGTGACGGCCTTCCTGGCCAGCGGCATCGCCCACGCCCGCGACGACATCATGGGCAAGCGGTACGAGGACGCCTCCGGCAACGACTACCTCCCGCTGCTCCGCGAACCGGTCCTCTGCTTCGGCGCGGACGCCCCCGCCCTGACGCGCAGCCACGCCCGCGCCCTCTCCCGCGCGGTCCCCACGGCCCTCTACACGGCGGAGATGTTCGCCACGGGCAACGACGAGGACAACCGGGCGGCGGTCCGCGCGATCCCGGCGGAGGCGCTGGACCTGGTGGGCCTGGCGGTCCACGGCCCGCGCAACGTGATCGACAAGATCGTCAGGGGCCTGAAGCTGCACGGCTGACGCCTGTGCGGCGCGTCGCGACGCCCGGGGAGCGTGTACCGCCGGTGGGGGTGGCGCACCGATCGGCGCCCCACCCCCACCGCCCCCGTTTTCCCCGTTTCCCGGGTCCCCCGTTCCCCCAGTTCCCCCCGTTTCCCCGGGTCCCCCGGTTCCCTCGGCTACCCGTGCTGGCCGGGCACGTAGTCGCCGGCGGGCTGCTGGGTGATCACATTCAGCCGGTTGAAGGCGTTGATGAAGGCGATGTCCCACACCAGCGCGACGAGCTGGTCCTCGTCGTAGTACTTCGCCGCGTTCGCCCACACCTCGTCGGAGACGCCACCGGCCGCGTCGGCGATCCGGGTGCCCTCCTCGGCCAGCTCCAGGGCGGCGCGCTCGGCATCGGTGAAGACCGTGGCCTCCCGCCAGGCCGCGACCAGGTTGAGCCGCACCGAGCTCTCCCCGGCGTGCGCGGCCTCCTTGGTGTGCATGTCGACGCAGCCGGCGCAGCCGTTGATCTGGCTGGCCCGCAGCCGCACCAGTTCCCGCGTCGCGCTCGGCAGCTCCGAGTCCGCGAATGCCTTGCTGGCGGTGACGAGGTGCTTGACGGCCTTGCCCGAGGCCGGACTGGCGAGGGGGTTCAAGCGGGCGTTCATGACGCACTCCTTGGTCGTCGCTGTGCTGACACCCTTTGGACACCGGAGCGCGGCGGAATGTGACATCCGGGAGTGTGACGGACACGAATGTGACGGGCGTCTCACCGCTCGCCGCGGTGCCGCCGCGCGGGGCAGGGGTGGCCGGGGTGCCGGGGGTGGGGGTCGCAGGCGACGAGGCTGAGGGAGAGGAAGCGTTGGCCGGTGGTCCACCAGCCGCCGGTGAGGTCTTCGCGGGCGGTGAGGCGCCGGGTGATCTCGTCCGGGGCGGGTGCAGGGGCGTAGCTGCCGGTGAGGATGGGTGTGTGCTGCCGGATCCGGTCGGTGTACCAGTGGGCCGCTTCGGCGGGGTGGGTGAAGGTGGCCCGGATGTGGGCGTGTGACTTGAGGAGCCAGTGGGCGGGTTCGAGAGGCATGACGGGGGCGGTGGGGAATTCGGGGTGGCCGGGGCGGCGGTGGGCGTCGCCGGGCCGGACGAGGATGGTGCCGTGGCCGTGCCAGAGGTAGGCGTGGTGGTGCGGTGCCACATCTCTCCTTGAGGGTGGGCCGCCCCGTCCCGGTCCAGAACGGGGCGGCCGTTTCGCGGGGTTCGGGCCCGGGTTACTGGCGTCCGTAGCCGTCGCCGTCGCCGCAGCCGCCGGAGGGGTTGTCCTCGCCGCCGTCCCCGTCGCCGCTGTCGTCCTCTCCCCCGAGCTTGACCGGGTCGTGGGGGTGTCGCATGGTTGGCCTCCTGTGCCGTTGGGTGCAGTTGCCGGGCCCGGGGTCGTATGCCGGGCCCTGTCCCGTTCCGGCCGGCTGTTCCTTCGCCGGGAGTACCGGCCGGAACGGGAGTCCAAAGGGGTGTTGGGGTACGACCGGGCGCGGCCGGCGCGCAGGGGCGCGGGCGGGGCCTGGACGGATCGGTGAACCGGGGTGGGGGCCTACCGCCCGAAGTGGTCGCCGACACCGGTCAGGACGAACACGGCCAGCGCGGCGAGCGCGAGGATGAGGGCCGACGGGGAACGGTGGGGCGCGCGTCCCACTACCGGCCTCGTACGCCGGTGGCGCCCGCGAGCGCTCTTCCGGCGAAGCCCGGTCGGCCACCGGATGGCCCGGTCACCGGGCCACCTCGGCCCACACGGCCTTCCCGAACGGCCGCTCGGCCACGCCCCAGCGCTCCGCCAGTGCCTCGACGATGATCAGCCCCCTGCCCCGGTCCCGCTCCTGGGACGCGCCCCGGAACCGAGGCCGCCGCCGCACCGGATCCCGCACCTCGACCCGCACGCACGCGTCCGTGACCGCCAGCACGACCAGCACGGAGTCGCCGGGCTCGGTCCCGTACCGCACGGCGTTCGTCACCAACTCCGAGACCACGAGCTGGAGATCGTCCACGTGCCGCTCGCCCGTATCCGGCACATGGAACGCCACGAACTCGCGCACGTAGGCACGGGCCGCCCGGACCGACTCCGGAGCGCCGACGAGCAAGAGCTGCGGCGGGGGTCCGACCGGAGGGCGATGTGCAACCTTTTCGAACCGCTTCGGGAGCATGGTCACCATGCAAATCCCCTCGTAGATCTGGGTCCTGTCCATCACCGCCACCTGCGTGGTCACTTTGCGTATCATGTTGAGCACACGAAGTGGCGATGGCTCCGATCGTGGCAACCCGGCAGGCGCAGCTCTACCGACAGATCCACGTCATTGCCGCGCGAGCAGACAGCGGATTGACCACACCGCGGACAGAGTGACGACAGATCTCCGACAGAGTCACCAAAAAGCCAATAGGCAGACCTGTTTGCGGGCAGCCCGGGAGTAGCGTCGCCACATCACGCTGGACTGCAGAGGGGGACTCCATGGCCACTCTTCTCCGATCCCTGATCGACGAAATGGGCTGGAAGGACTACCGGACCTTCATTGATCAATACCAGCGGGCGGCACAGCGGCTGGCGGAAAAGGTTCGAGATCCCTCTCTCGCCACGCACACGGTTTCGGACAGAACCTTCGAGCGCTGGTATTCGGGACGAGTGACACCTCAGAACGAGGCGCGTCGAATCCTGGCCCACCTCTTCGTGAGACCGATTCATGAACTCCTCTCGGAAGCTCCCGCGAAGGCTCCCGCCCCCGTGGCGGACAAGAACTTCGGCGAGTTCAACGTACCGAACACTCACGTCGGCGCCGCCCCTGGCGCGGAGCGTGACGGGATGGGAAGGCAGGCAGTAGTGGCCGCACGGCGCGCTATCGAATTCGCCATGGGGACGCAGAAGAAGGATGCAGGCCGGGACACCTTGGACTATCTACAAGGGGAAGTACGCCGTATCGCGGAGATCCATCTGCGCGTGCCCGTCGGAGCGGTGTTGGACGACTTGGTATATGTCCAGGACCTGACGTTCCGCCTGCTGGAAAGTGGGCAAGTCAAGCCCTCGCAGGCCCGCGATCTGTATCTCTTGGCTGCCATGCAGTCCGGCATGCTGGCCAAAGCTTGCCATGATCTCGGCGATCCGCAGTCGGCCATGATGCAGGCACGTACCGCCTCTGTATGCGCCGAACAGGCGGAGCACCAGCCCATGAAGGCCTGGGTGCGAGGGCTCCAATCCGCCATCTCGTACTGGGCGAAACGTCCTGGGGACGCCTTCCACTACGCGCGTCAAGGAATTGAGATCAGCACCAACCTCTGCGGCAGCGTCACCGTGTGGCTGGCTGCCCAGGAAGCTCGGGCCGCTGGCTTGCTCGGCGACGCCGGAACTGTTCAGGCAGCAACCCGCCGTGCCGACGAGCTACGACAGCATGTCCAGCAGGACGACTTGGACGCTCTGGGAGGGAACTTCTTCTTCCCGGAGGGCAGACAGACTTTCTTCGACGTTGAGGCGAACGTCTTGCTTGGGGACAGCGATGCAAGTCTGGTCAGGCGTGCGGAACAGGCGGTGCGAAAGCTGAGCAACACCAACGACCCTCATTGGGCCTTCGCCGCAGAGGCTGGCTGCCAGTCCAATCTGGCTCTCGCTCGTCTCTACGCGGGAGACCTTGAAGGCGCGGCCGAAGCTGTCCGCCCTGTACTCGACCTCTCACCCGCCCACCGAAATGCAGGCATCATCGATTCCGTCCAACGCGTGTGGTCCTCGCTCCACAAGGGTCCGTCGCATGACGCGGTCACAGCACGAGAACTCCGTGAGGAGATCTCAGCATTCAGCCGCAACCGTCCACGTCCCCTTCCACGCTGACGACAGTGAGGACTCCGAGCATGTATCCGGTGGCACGTCATGACGCCCGCCTCGCCCTCCGTGAACTCACCGCCGAGGACATCGATGCCGTGGCCACGATCTACGGCAGCGCCGAGGTCACTCAGCACCTCAGCTTCACCCCCCGCTCACGCGACGAAGTCGATGGCATCGTTGCCCGGTCCATGGCATCCGCGACCATGTCGCCACGCGACGAATACGCCCTCGCCCTCGCTGAGCGAGACAGCAGTGAGCTGATCGGATTCGTTCGCCTGGCTCTCGATCCCCACCAGCAACGCGCAGCCACGATCGGAGGCGCCCTGCGCACCGACGCCTGGGGGGTCGGGTACGGCAAGGAAGCCGTACGGCTACTGCTCGAGCTGGCATTCACCGACCTCGACCTCCACCGCGTATGGGCGGCGCGCTCCCCCCACAACATGGCGGCGGCGAGAACCCTCCTGGCCGCAGGCATGACGGAAGAAGGCCGCATCCGTGGGCACGTCCACGTACGCGGCGCCTGGCGGGACTCCATCACCTACGGAATCCTCCGCGAGGAATGGCCGGGCACAGATACGCCGTGACGGGCTCGCCGGGTTCGCTCCGGAACCGGGCTCGATCGGGCCCGGCGGAGCCGGAGCCTCGCCGGGGGCGGGTCGGCCACGCCCCGGGAGCCGCCGAGTCACCCGGCCGGGACCGGCGGCGTACGGGCCACCCCCGAGGAGGACGAGACCGCGAACGAACGGGCCGTACCCGTACGCCCGTACCTCCGCTCCACGGGAAACGCGGTACACGACGACCCAGGATCGATTGACTTTCGATAGATAGCTATCGATAATCGATGCATGAATCGGTTCTTCATCGGCATGCTCCGGGTCGGCATCGCGTCGGCGATACTCTTCGGCCTCTTCGGCCAGATCGTGGTCGTCCCGACGACGGCGGCCGACGAGGTCGACCGCTTCCCGCCCTACGAGCCGTTCGCCGCGCCGTACGTGACGGTGGCCGTCCTCGGCATCGCCTGCGTCCAGATCGCGCTCGTCGCCACGTGGATGCTGCTCGACATGGTCAGCCGGGACGCGATCTTCACGCCGAGGGCCTTCCGCTGGGTCGACGTCATCATCGGCTCCTCGGTCGTGGCGACGCTGCTGGCGCTCGGGGTCACCGGGCATCTGGCCGTGGCCGACATCCCCTCGCCCTACGACGACACCATGCAGGCCATCGGCGCCCTGGGCGCGGCGGTCGTCTGCGTCGGCGCCGGGGCGGCGTTCGCGATGCTCGTCGTCGTCATGCGGGGTCTGCTGCGCAAGGCGACGGATCTGCAGACCGAGATCGCCGAGGTGGTGTGATGGCGATCATCATCGACCTGGATCTGCTGCTCACCCAACGAGGCCTGTCGGTCGGCGAGTTCGCCGCCGCCGTCGGTATCACGCCCGCGAACATCGCCGTGTTGAAGAACGGCCGCGCCAAGGCCGTGCGGTTCACGACGCTCGACGCGATCTGCCGCACCCTCGGCTGCCAGCCCGGCGATGTGCTGCGCTGGGTGCCCGACGACGAGACGCCCGCGCACTGACCGAGGGCTCGCCACAAACTTCGAACGCCGAGTGAGTTGGATCACAGTCTCGCTGAAGTGGCAAAGGGCTGAACGCACTTGGGGTAGCGCAGCCCCGTTTCCGCGCAGAGCGGGAAGGTGCGCACCTGGGCGTCCATGTATGTTCCGGGCGGAGTGTGCCGGGGAGGGCCGTATGAGGCTTCCAGCACTTACGCGTTCATACATGGACAGGGGGACTGCGTGAAGCGGCGTCTGGTGTGGAGTACGACGGCTGTTGCCGTGGCAGGGGTGACCGGGGTGCTGGTCCTGCAGGGAGCCACCGGGAGTGATTCCACCGGAGCGCGGCCCTCGGACAGCAGACCCGGGCCCGTCAGGGCTCAGGCGGAGACCGCCGGCATGAAGCAGGAGGACGGCGGCCGGCGAGCGTCACTGGCCCGACGGGACACCGGTCCGTTCAGCATGGTGGGCGTGACATGGACGGATCCGGCCGCGCGCGTGTCGGGGACGGTCGAGGTCCGTACGCGTGCGGCCGGGGACGGCGCGTGGTCGCGGTGGGTGCGGCTCGACGGTGACAGCGGGCAGGGAGAGAGCGGGGCCGCCCGCGGTGGTACGGAGCCGGCCTGGGTGGGACCGTCCGACGGGGTGGAGGCGCGCGTACGTTCCGCGGCGGGCACCTCGACCGCTCTGCCGGCCGGTCTGCGGCTCGACCTGATCGACCCGGGTGCCGGCGGCGCCGCCGGAATGGAGCCCGCCGCCTTCCGCGTCGAGGCGGCCGGGGAGAGCGACGAGCCGGTGCCCGACAGCAGCGAGCCCGTCTCGGAGGACCCTGCACCGGCCGACTCGTCGGATCCGCCGCCCCAGGAGACGGTCTCGCCGTCACCGGAGGAATCGCCGTCCGGACCCGAGGCCTCCGCGTCGGCGTCCGAGCCCGGCGGTTCCACGTCGCCGTCCACGGAACCGTCCCTGTCCGAGCCGCCGTCGGCGAGCGCCACACCGAGCGGCACGCCGCTGCCGCCCGCGCCGCCGTCCACGGTGCCCAAGCCGCCGATCACGAGCCGGGCCGGCTGGGGAGCGGACGAGTCCATCAGCCCGGAGGAGCCCGGGTATCTGCCCGACGGCAGGATCAAGGCCGTCGTGGTGCACCACACCGCCGAGTCCAACAACTACACCTGTGACCAAGGGCCCGCCGTCGTACGGGGCATCTACGCGTACCACGTGAAGCAGCTGGGCTGGAAGGACATCGGCTACAACTTCCTCGTGGACAAGTGCGGCACCGTCTACGAGGGCCGCAAGGGCGGCGTCGACCGCCCCGTCATGGGTGCGCACGCCTATGGCTTCAACTCCGAGACCACCGGCATTTCCGTACTCGGCACCTACACCGACGCCGCGCCGCCCCAGGCCGCGATGGTCTCGGTCGCGCGGGTCGCCGCCTGGAAGCTCGGACAGTACGGGGTCGACCCGGCCGGCACCACCACGCTCACCGCGGGCGACAGCGGCCGCAACTACCAGGGCAGGACCTGGGCCAAGGGCGCCGCCATGACGTTCCCGACCATCCACGGCCACCGCGACGGCTACAACACCCAGTGCCCCGGCGACGCCCTCTACAAGGGGCTGTCCACCATCCGCACCTGGGCCGCGGGCCCTGTCAGCGGTCTGACGCTCACCTCGGTCACCGGCGCCGGCAAGTCCGGCAGCACGTACTACACCAAGGCCGGCGTGAGCGTGAAGTGGTCCGCCACCACGCCCACCGCGCTGATCAAGCAGTACCAGCTCCTCGTCGACAACAAGGTGGCGGTCACCACGGCGGGCAGCGCCACCACCGCCACCGCCAACCTGGCCGTCGGCACGCACCAGGTCGCCGTACGGGCCGTGCACCAGTCCGGCAGGACCACGACCACACCGGCCGCGACGGTCGTCGCCGAGACCACCGCCCCGTCCTTCACCACCAAGCCCGCCCTCGCCCTGCGCACCGGTACGGTCAGCACCACCGCCGTACCCGTCACCCTGAGCTGGAAGGCCACCGACACCGCCGCGCTGAAAGAGGTACGGCTGACGGCGCCCGTCGCCAAGGTCTACGGCCCCACCACCACCAGCGCCGCCCACACGGCCAAGCCGGGGGTGGCCACGGCCTGGAAGATGACGGCCCACGACCAGGCGGGGAACACCGGGAGCGCCTCCGTCACCCACACACCGGTGATCGTTCAGGAGACCTCGGCCACCCGTGGCGGAAGCTGGACGACCAGGTCCTCCACCAGTTACCTCGGCGGCAAGTCGTACTCCAGCTCCGCCAAGGGCGCGAGCCTGAGCTGGACCTTCACCGGCAAGTCGGTGGCCTGGGTCGTCTCCCGCGCCGCTTCCTCCGGTCAGGCCTACGTCTATGTGGACGGCGTCAAGGCGGCGACGGTCGACCTCAAGTCCGCCACCACCAAGTACCGCGACGCGATCTGGACCAAGACCTGGTCCACCAGCGCCAAGCACACCGTCAAGATCGTGGTCGTCGGTACCTCGGGCCGCCCGACCGTCACCACCGACGGCATCGTCCACCTCGGATAACCCGGTACGCGAACCCCGGCACCGACCGATCACCGCCGGCCGGCCCCGTTCCACCGGGGCCGGCCGGCGGTGCGGTTACCAGGCCGGGACCGACGGCGCGTGGCCTTCTTCGGCCACGCGCCGGTCTCCGCCTACGAGTGACCCGGCTACGAGTGACCCGCCTACGAGTGGCCCAGGTCCTCCGTGTCGCCGTCCGGCGCGGCGCCCGTCAGGACCGAGCCGCTGTCCCTCGCCGGGCGGAGCGGGAAGGCGTCCGTGCCCACCGAGTCCAGGACCGGCGGCGCCGGGCGCAGGGGCTTGGGCATGACGGCCGCTTCCGAGTGGCCACCGCAGCCGTACGCCAGGGAGACGACGCGGCCGTCCGCCGGGGAGAACTCGTTCGCGCAGACGCCGAACGCCTGGCGCAGCGAGCCCGCCAGCGGCAGCAGGAAGCCGCAGGAGACGCAGGGCGCCGGGGCCGCCTGGGCCATGGGGGTCTTCGCGCCGAAGGACTCGTCCCAGCGGTCCGCCGCCACATGCAGCCCGTAGCGGGAGAGGACCCGCGCCCGGCGCATGCCCAGTTCCTCCGCGACCGCCGCGATCGTGGCGCGCACCGGTACGCCGCCGGGCGCCCCGGGTGCTCCGGGCTCGGCCGAATCGGCGGCCAGGTCGACGGTCTCCTCCGCCGCGTCCTCCGCCTCGACCAGGTCCGCGAGGTTCTGCGGAGTCACCTCCGGTACGACGGCGGAGTTCGGCGGCGGCATGTCCTCGCCCGAGTAGCCGGGCTCCAGGCGCAGGTCCTCCGCCTCCGTCGGCAGCAGATCGCCGGGGCCCATGTCGCCGGGGCGCAGCCGCTCGCTCCAGGGCACCCATTCGGGGGCGAGGAGGGAGTCCGGGCCGGGCAGCAGCACCGTTTCGTCCAGCGTGACGATCTTCGCGCGGGAGGCGCGCGCGACCGTCACCGCCCAGCGCCAGCCGCGGTAGCCGGGCTCCTTGCACTCGAAGAAGTGGGTGACGACCCTGTCCCCGTCAGCCACCGCCGAGACATGTTCCCCGACCACCCCGGGCGCGGCGGCCTCCTCGGCAGCCGACCGGGCGAGGTCTACCGCCTCGGCGCACAGACGGTCAGGGATTCGGCTTCGCGTCGTCGCAGCACTCACAGGTCTCGCTTCTCTCCTACGCCGTCTCACGGGTGCGCCGGCCGAATCGCGATGTACGAGCCGAGGGCGGAGCGGACCAGAGGGCCGCATCGACGTCCACGCCCGATCTCTCCTCGGGCACGCCTACTGTCATCCATTCTGCGGGATGACAAAGAGGCGCGCGGCCGAGAACAACCGCCGGTGGCGCGCTACGCACGCTACCCCTTCCGCCGCCCGCCGCCCACCTGCGCGTCGTCTTTCCCGTACTTCGGGCCACTCCGCAACCAGCCCGTAACCCGGCGGACCCCCACGGTGACGTGCGAAGGGGCGCTCGGGGCCGGCCGGGCGAGTCGGCCGGCCACCGTACGGTACGGGCGCGGCGCGGCCGGGGACGTGCGGCGGAGCGCCGCGGGGAGCGCCCGGCCGCGGGAAGACCTCAGGGGTGACCGGATCCCGCCCGCGGGTACGTGTGCGGCGCCCCGCGCCCCGTGAACCCGGGTACGGGTGCGGCGCCCCGCGCCCCGTGAACCCGGGTACGGGTGCGGCGCCCCGCCCGGGGCAGACACCACCGGGTGAACGCCCCACGGCCCCCGGACGACCCCCGGACGACCCCCGCCGACTCCTCCGTCATGGCAGCGTCACGGCCCCGTCATGCGCGAGTTCGGTTCGCCCCAGGGGCCCCTGGGGCACTATGACGGGGTGGCAGCCGTAAGGTCGTCCGACGCCCACGCGTCCGGCGGTCCGCTCCGGAGGACCGGGCGGGCGGTCGGCCGAGCGCTGCGCCTGCCGTTCACCGCCACGGGGCGTGGCATCAGGAAGGCCACCCACGCGCACGGCGCGGGCGAGTCCGGGCTCGGCAAGCTGATCGAGCTGCACGCCGTGAACGGCGCGGGCGATGTCATGATCACCGTCGCGCTCGCCTCGACGGTCTTCTTCTCCGTGCCGACCGACGAGGCGCGCGGCCGGGTCGCGCTCTACCTCGCCGTCACCATGGCGCCCTTCACCCTGCTCGCCCCGGTCATCGGCCCGCTCCTCGACCGCCTCCCGCACGGCCGCCGCGCCGCCATGGCCGCCGCCATGCTGACCCGCGCCGTCCTCGCGATCGTCATGTCCACCGCGGTGATCACCGGGAGCCTGGAGCTGTATCCGGCGGCGCTCGGGGTGCTGGTCGCGTCGAAGGCGTACGGGGTCGTCCGCAGCGCGGTCGTGCCCCGGCTGCTGCCGCCGCGCTTCTCGCTCGTACGGGCCAACTCCCGTGTCACGCTCGCCGGTCTGCTGGCCACCGGCGTCGCGGCGCCGATCGCCGCCGGGCTGCACATGATCGGGCCGCGCGGGCCGCTGTACGGGGCCTGCGTGATCTTCCTCGGCGGCGCGGTCCTGGCGTTCACGCTGCCGCCGACGGTGGACTCGGCGAAGGGGGAGCGCAAGGCACGGCTCGTCACCGTCCCCCACACCCATCCCCACGGCGGGGGCGACCGGGCCGGGAAGGAGCGGCGGCCCAGCCTGCGGACGGTCGGCCCCTCCGTGCTCCACGGCCTCCAGGCCAACGCCGCGCACCGCGCGCTCTCCGGCTTCCTGACCTTCTTCCTCGCCTTCCTCCTGCGCGAACACCCGCTCGCCGGCCAGAGCGCCGCCGTCTCCCTCGGCATCGTCGGCGTCGCGGCGGGCGCCGGGAACGCGCTCGGTACGGCCGTCGGCGCGTGGCTCAAGGCGCGCGGCCCCGAGCTGATCATCGCCACGATGCTGGCCATCGCCCTCTCCGCGACGATCCTGGCGGCACTGCTCTTCGGCGGGCTGATGATGGCGGTGCTCTGCGCGATCGCCGGGTTCTCGCAGGCGCTGTCGAAGCTGTCGCTGGACGCGGTGATCCAGCGCGACGTGCCGGAGGAGGTACGGACGTCCGCGTTCGCCCGCTCGGAGACGCTGCTCCAGATGTCCTGGGTGGTCGGCGGCGCGATCGGCATCGCGCTGCCGCTCAACGGGGTGCTGGGGATGGGCGTGGCCGCGTGCATCGTGGGGCTGGGGGCGCTCATGGGCGCCCGGGGCCTGCTGAGCGCGGCGCGGCGCGGCTCGCCGCACCCGCGTGTGGCGTGAGCCGGGGCGACCGATAGCCTTCGGCCCATGACCGTTGCGTTCTTCTCTGGTAGGTACCGCCGGGCCGGCGTCGCGCTCGGCGCGGTGTCCGCCGGGCTCCTCGTCCTCGCCGCCTGTGAAAAGCCGACGCCGCTCGCGACCGTGACGGTCAACAGCGACTCGGTCAACACCGAGGCGGCCTGCTACAACGACGGCAAGGCCATCAAGGAGGCGGACATGCAGCCTTGCCTCAACAAGAAGGCCGAGAAGACGATCACGGTCGCCATGGACGACAAGATCCGCTTCGGCGTCGACCCGGAGATCGCGGAGCGCGGCTGGACGCTCTTCATCAACGGCCAGCCGGCCGAGCAGGAGCCGTACAAGAAGACGTACCGGTCCATCCCGGCCAGCGCGTTCTTCTCCAGCCAGACCGGTCAGACGGCCAACGAGACGCAGGTCAGCGTGGTCGAGACGACGGGCAAGAGCCTGACGGGTGTCTGGCACTTCGAGTTCAAGAAGAGCTCCTGAGCCGTCTCCCTTCGTGACCCGACTCCCGTCCTGACTCGTCTCCCCGCAGCCGTACGAGAGGTTCCGCCATGCGTGTACTCGTCGTGACCGCGGTGGCGGCGGAGGCCGAGGCAGTGGCCGCCGGGCTCGGCCGGTACGCGGCCAGTGGCGTACGGGAGCTGACCGGCGGGTACGAGATGGCGGGCCACGCCCAGTACACGCCACGGCCCGGCTCCGTGCAGATACCGGTGGTGGACGTGCTGGCGGGCGGGGTCGGTCCGACGGCCGCCGCGGTCGCCACGGCGACGGCGCTCGCGGCCTCCCCGTACGACCCTCCGTACCACCTCGTCGTCTCGGCCGGGATCGGCGGCGGCTTCCTGCCGCACGCCCCGGTCGGCTCGCTCGTCGTCGCGGACTCGATGGTCGCGGCCGATCTGGGCGCGGACTCCCCCGACGGGTTCGCCGCCGTCGAGGAGCTGGGCTTCGGCCGCTCCGTACGGCGCCCTCCGGCCGAACTGGCGGCCAGGACGGCGGCGGTGCTGAGCGCCGACCCGGCGGTCCCGGTGCTCCTCGCGCCCGTCCTGACCGTCTCGACCGCGACGGGCACCGCCGCGCGCACGGCGGAGCTGACCGCGCGCCACCCGCGGGCCGGGGCGGAGGCGATGGAGGGGTACGGGGTCGCGGAGGCCGCCGCGGTCCACGGCGTACCGTGTATCGAGGTCCGCGCGATCTCGAACGCGGTCGGCCCGCGCGACCGCGAATCGTGGCGGATCGGCCGGGCGATGGAGTCGCTGCGGCACGCGTTCACCCTGCTCACCCCCATTTTCGAGGAGCCGTCATGAACAGCTCGTCAGCCGGCTCGGCATCGCTCAAGATCGCGTACTCGCCGTGCCCGAACGACACGTTCGTCTTCGACGCGCTGGCGCACGGCCGGGTGGCGGGGGCGCCGGAGCTGGACGTCACGTTCGCGGACATCGACCTCACCAACGGCATGGCGGAGCGCGGCGAGTTCGACGTGCTGAAGGTCTCGTACGCCGTACTGCCCTGGATCCTCGACGAATTCACGCTCCTGCCCTGCGGCGGCGCGCTCGGCCGCGGCTGCGGCCCCCTGGTCCTCACGAAGGAGCCGGGCACCGACCTGACCGGGAAGACCGTCGCCGTACCGAGCGAGCGCTCGACGGCCTATCTGCTCTTCCGGCTGTGGGCGGCGGACGTGGTGCCCGGCGGGGTGGGCGAGATCGTCGTGCTGCCCTTCCACGAGATCATGCCCGCGGTACGGGAGGGCAAGGTGGACGCCGGACTCGTCATCCACGAGGCGCGCTTCACGTACCGGAACTACGGGCTGCACAGCCTCGCCGACATGGGCGAGCACTGGGAGTCCACGACGGGCCTGCCGATCCCCCTGGGCGCGATCGTCGCGAAGCGCTCCCTGGGTACGGAGACGCTGCGGCTGCTGGCCGATTCGGTCCGCCGGTCGGTCCGGATGGCCTGGGACGACCCGGAGGCGTCGCGCCCGTACGTCCAGGAGCACGCCCAGGAGATGGACCCGGCCGTCGCGGACCAGCACATCGGCCTGTACGTCAACGAGTTCACCGCGGACCTCGGGGAGGACGGCTACGCCGCCATCCGCGGCCTCCTCACCCGCGCGGCGGCCGAGGGCCTGGTCCCGCCCCTCCCGGCGGGTGCGCTGGACTTCGGCTGAGCGCGGCCTGCTCGGAGGCCGCGGAGGCCGTGGAGCGAGTGGCGGAGGCCGGATCGGGTGCCTGACGCCATGGCATCCACAGCCTCGTCCAAGAACTGAGAGGGGAACGACATGAAGGACATCACGTGG
>NZ_JBFBJB010000013.1:0-183461 GCF_040685895.1 Streptomyces sp. NPDC088124
GGTTCGGGGGCGGTGTAGGGTGGGGGCCCGCGTAACCGGCGGGGGGCGGGGGGTGGCCCCGGGGGGGGGGGCGCCGACCGGCGCCGCCCCTCCGTCCTTCCGTACGACTGCCGTACGGCTATGCGCGCCGTGCGGCAGTCGTACGCCGTGTCAGACGTCCGTACGCCGTGTCAGACGTCCGTACGCCGTGTCAGACGTCCGTCATACGTGTCAGAGCGCGACACCGAGCAGCGCGTCGACCGTACGGGACACCACGCCGGGCGCCCCCTCGTCCGTGCCGCCCGCGCTGTCCTGGAGCGCCGCCCAGCGGTCGACGGCCGCGAGCGCCGCGGGGGCGTCGAGGTCGTCGGCGAGCGCCTCGCGGACCTCCTCGACCAGCCCCTCCGCCGGCGGTCCGTCGGGCCGCGACACCGCGGCCCGCCAGCGCGCCAGGCGGTCCACCGCGTCCTGGAGGACCTGGTCCGTCCACTCCCAGTCGGAGCGGTAGTGGTGCGCGAGCAGCGCGAGCCGGATCGCCGCCGGGTCCACGCCGTCGCGGCGCAGCGCCGAGACGAAGACCAGGTTCCCCTTCGACTTGGACATCTTCTCGCCGTCGAGGGCGACCATGCCGGCGTGCACATAGGCCCGGGCGAACGGGTGCTCGCCGGTGAGGGCCTGTGCGTGCGAGGCGCCCATCTCGTGGTGCGGGAAGGCGAGATCGCTGCCGCCGCCCTGGACGTCGAAGCCCATGCCGAGGTGGTCGAGGGCGATGGCCACGCACTCGATGTGCCAGCCGGGCCGGCCGCGGCCCAGCGAGCCGCCGTCCCAGCTCGGCTCGCCGGGGCGGGCCGCCAGCCAGAGGATCGGGTCGAGGGGGTTCTTCTTGCCCGGCCGGTCCGGGTCGCCGCCGCGCTCGGCCGAAAGCAGCCGCATCGCCTCGGCGTCCAGCCGGGAGACCTCTCCGAAGTGCGGATCGGCCGCCACGGAGAAGTAGATGTCGCCCTCGAGTTCGTACGCGGCACCGGCGTCGCGCAGCCGTTCCACCAGCGGCACGATGCCGGGTATCGCCTCGACGGCGCCGATGTAGTGCTGGGGCGGCAGCATCCGCAGGGCGGTCATGTCCTCCCGGAAGAGCGCCGTCTCGCGCTCCGCGAGCCCGACCCAGTCCTCCCCGTCGCGCTCCGCCCGCTCCAGCAGCGGATCGTCGACATCGGTCACGTTCTGGACGTAGTGGACCTGCCGCTTCGTGTCGAGCCACACGCGCTGCACGAGGTCGAACGCGTTGTAGGTCGCCGCGTGACCCATGTGGGTCGCGTCGTACGGCGTGATGCCGCAGACGTAGATACGGGCGACGGGACCGGGCGCGAGGGTCACTCGGCCATCGGTCGACGTGTCATGGATCCTGAGGTCGCGGCCCTTGCCAGGCAGGGCGGGGACCTCGGAAGCGGGCCAGGCATGCATGTCATGAGCGTAACCGGACGGAACTTCCGGATACGAACCGGATACGCGCCATTGGCCGGTTGGGCGCTCTTGCGCGATCCGTCCTCGGGTGCTCCACCGGGGAGGGCGCGGGCCCTCCCCGGTGAACCCTCCCCGGTGTCACACGGGCGGCCAGGGGATCGCGGGCCACTGTCCCGATGGCTCGGGGTGACGGCCCGTGTGGCGGAGGTCACGGACCCGGGAGCGTACGGCGTCGGTCTCGGCCGGGGTGATGAGCTCGGCCAGTCGGGTGGCGAGGGGCGCGCCCTCCACGAGGGCGTCCTCCAGCCGGGCCAGCACGTCGAGCGCCTCCTCGGTCAGCGGCTCACCGGCCCAGCCCCACAGCAGGGTGCGCAGTTTGTCGTCGACGTTGAAGGTGACGCCGTGGTCGATGGCGTAGAGCCGGCCGCCGGGCGCGGGCAGCAGATGGCCGCCCTTGCGGTCGCCGTTGTTGATGACCGCGTCGAGCACGGCGAGGCGTCGCAGCCGTGCGTCGTCGGCGTGCACCAGCAGGGCGGTCCTGCCGTCCCCCACCTCGGCGAACCCGACGGCCTTCCAGCCGTCGCCGGGCTCGTCGTCCTCGACGAGGGCGAGCAGCGGGGTCACCGCGGGGGTGTCGTCATCGGCGGTGGCCGCGGCGCTGTCCTCAGCGTCATCACCGTCCTCACCGGCGCTCCCGGCAGGCTCCGCCGGCTCGATCCAGAGCTGGCACATGCCCTCGCCGTACGGTCCCTCGCGCAGCACCGTGGGCGGGACGAGCCCCCACCCGGTCGCCTCGGAGACCTCGTACGCCGCCACCTCGCGCTGTGCGAGCGTCCCGTCGGGGAAGTCCCACAGGGGCCGCTCCCCCGCGACGGGCTTGTAGACGCAGTGCGCCGTATGCCCGTCGTAGGAGACGGAGCAGTACAGCACGGCGTTGGACGCCTCGCGGATCCGGCCGCGCACGGTCAGCTCGCCGTGGGTGATCAGTTCCCTGGCATCGGGGCCCGCGTCGGTCCGGACCCCGTCGGCCGGTCCCTGGGCGGCCGGACCGGCCGTGGGCGTGGTCACGCGCCCCGCCGGTATCCGTTCTGGCGCGGGCATACGTGTCCTTCCGGGTCGAGCGGCAGGCTGCACAGCGGACACGGCGGCCGGCCCGCGTTGACCACGTCCAGGGCGCGCTTGGCGAAGGCCCTGGCCTGGGCGCCGGAGAGCCGGACCCGGAGCATCGGCGGGCCGTTCTCCTCGTCCTGGAGCAGCCGCTCCTCGGCCTCGGCCAGATCCTCGTCGGTGTCGGCGTCCAGCTCGACGAGCGCCTGGGCCTCGACGATCATGCGCTGTTCGTCGCCGTCCCAGGCCAGCGCCATCGTGCCGACCCGGAACTCCTCCTCGACGGGGGCGTCGAGCGGGGCGGAGTCGGTGATCTCCGAGGGCGCCATGGCCGGTACGGGGGCGTTGCCGCCGGTACGGCGGACCACCTCGTCCAGCAGTTCGTCGATCCGCTCGGCGAGCGCGGCCACCTGTGTCTTCTCCAGGGCGACGCTGGTCACACGCCCCGCGGCGGACGCCTGGAGGAAGAACGTACGGCGCCCAGGCAGCCCGACCGTACCGGCCACGAAGCGGTCCGGCGGGTCGTAGAGGAACACCTGACGGGACACGTCCTGTCTCCCTTGGAAATCGTCGTGGAACATCGGAAAGGTCATGCGGAAAGGCATGGAGCGGACCCGAGGTCCGGGCTGGCCGCCCGGTCACGCGGACGGCGCGTCCACCCTACTGCGCGGATCGATCACGGTGCTCCCGCGCCGCCTCCCACGACGCCGTCGCCGCCGCCGGCGCTCTCGCGCGGCGCCAGTCCGGCGAGATCGCCGGTGTCGCCGAGGCGCAGCACGAACGGGCGCAGCCGCGTGTAGCGGACAGCGGTGAGCGAGCACGGGTCCACATGGATCCGCTGGAAGAGGTCGAGGTGCATGCCGAGGGCGTCCGCGACGAGCGCCTTGATGATGTCCCCGTGCGAGCACATCAGAACGACGGCGTCCTCGCCGTGCTCCGCGTCGATCCGCGCGTTCCACTCGCGGACCGCCTCGACGGCGCGCGCCTGCATCGCGGCCATCGACTCGCCGCCGGGGAACACGGCGGCCGAAGGGTGCTGCTGCACGACCTTCATCAGCGGCTCGTCGGCCAGTTCGGCCAGTTTGCGCCCCGACCAGTCGCCGTAATGGCACTCGCCGATCCGGTCGTCGGTCTGGACGGCGAGCCCGGGACGGGCGTCCAGCAGCGGCTGGAGCGTCTCCCGGCACCGTTGCAGCGGGCTGCTGACGACGGCGGCGAGCGGGATGTCCGCGAGCCGCCCGGGCAGCGCGGCGGCCTGCGCGGCGCCCCGCTCGTCCAGGGCGATACCGGGCGTCCAGCCGGCGAGCAGCCCCGCGGTGTTGGCGGTGGACCGCCCATGACGTACGAGGATCAACGTGGCCATGCCCGCAAGAGTAGGCGCTCGGCAGGAGTGCGCACCGGGCGCGGGACGGCCGGGGGATGCGGCCGGCGCCGGGAAAGGGAAGAATGCCCGCCGTGATCGTGGACTGCGCCATCTACCGCGGCGGGCGCCGCACCGACGGGCCCGCCGACTTCTCCGACGCCCTCGCCGCGGCGCGTGCCGAAGGGGACGCGTTCCTCTGGCTCGGGCTGCACGAGGCCACGGAGCACGAGTTCGCGCTGGTGAGCAGCGAGTTCGGGCTGCATCCGCTGGCCGTGGAGGACGCGCTCCACGCCCATCAGCGCCCCAAGCTGGAGGTCTACGACGACTCGCTCTTCGTGGTGCTCAAGCCGGTGACGTACGAGCCGCGGGGGGACACCGTCTCCACCGGTGAACTGATGGTCTTCATAGGCGACTCCTTCGTGGTGACCGTCCGGCACGGCGAGGGCGCTCCGCTGTCGGCCGTACGCAGGCGGCTCGAAGCCGAGCCGGAGGTCCTCGCACACGGCCCCACCTCGGTGCTGTACGCGGTGAGCGACGCGATCGTCGACCATTACGTCGAGGTCGCCGACGAACTCCAGCTGGACCTGGAGGAGCTGGAGGAGGAGGTCTTCTCCCCGGACGCGGGCTCCTCGACGCCGACCGCGGCGCGGATCTACGACTTCAAGCGGCAGGTCCTGGAGTTCCGCCGGGCCACCGGGCCGCTGGCGGCCCCCATGGCGCGGCTGGCGGGCGCGGGCGTGCCGTTCGTGCACGAGCACGCGCAGCCGTTCTTCCGGGACGTCAACGACCATCTGCTGCACGTCAACGAGCAGGTGGAGGGGTTGGACCGGCTGCTCACCGACATCCTGTCCGCGCATCTCGCGCAGATGGGCGTACGGCAGAACGACGACATGCGGAAGATCTCGGCGTGGGCGGCGATGGCGGCCGTACCGACGATGGTCGCGGGCATCTACGGCATGAACTTCCGCCACATGCCCGAGCTGACGTACGTGTGGGCCTACCCCGCCGTGATCGCCCTGATGGCGGTGACGGTGTTCGGGCTGCACCGGCAGTTCAAGCGGCGCGGCTGGCTCTGACCCTGAACCCGCGGCCGGGGGCCGTACGGGCCCGTGAGTCGCTCAGAGGGCGGGCGCGGGGGTCGCGGGGCCGCCCAGCGGGTCCCGGCGCTCGGGCATCGTGAGACCGACCATCCGGTGCCAGCCGGCGAGCCGTTCGTACCCGTACACCGCGTGGATGCCCGCCGCGAGCAGCGCGGCCTTCGGCGCCGGCCAGCCGAGCAGCCGTCCCATCCGGTCCATCACCGCGAGACTCACCTCGCGGTAGACCTGGATCTCCGCCAGGGCGCACTCGCGCAGGGCGCGCTGGACGGTGCGGCCGTGGCCCCGCCGGGCCAGCAGGAGCAGTTCCTCGTGGCAGTAGGCGAGATGGTTGTCCTCGTCGGCGCTGATCATCCTGATGGCCTTGCCGACCTCGGGGTGGTCGCCGAAGTACCTGACCAGCATCTCCATCTGGTCCGCGGCCCGCTGTTCGGTGATCCGGCTGTGGACGAGGTACACGAGGATGTCGTCCTCGGTCAGCGTCTCGTCGCGGCGCAGTTTGGTGTGGGTGAGTCCGATGCCGCGACGCTCCAGGAGCATGGTGTAGTCGGCCTCGGGCGGGACCTCTGCCGGTTCGAGGCCGCGCTTGCGCAGGAGGGCGCGGAAGATCCTCCCGTGCTTGTCCTCGTCGGCGCCGTGGCGGGTGATCTTCGGGGCGAGGTACCGCAGGGACTCGGGCACCAGGGCGGCGATCCGGCCGTTCTCCCAGCCGCCCTGGGCCTCGCCGCTGGCCGCGATGGAACAGAACAGCCGGAAGGATCGGTCGTCGTCCAGGATCTCCTGGAACAGGCTTCGGGCCGAGAGCATCACTGCCACCTCCTTGCAGTCGTCCGCGCAACGAGTCAACGGGCGCGGACGGCACGCGGCAACAGCAGCGGCACTCCGCTGAGCCGAAAGGGGTCTACGAGACGAGACCGGCGCGTTCCAGGGCCTCGGAGCCGACCCGCAGCGCCGTGATCCGCTCGTCGAGGGTGAAGCCGGCCGGGGCGAGGGTCAGGGTGGTGACGCCCGCGGCGGCGTAGGCGCTCATCCGGTCGGCGATCCGCTCGGCGCGGCCGAGCAGTGTGGTCGAGTCGATCAGCTCGTGCGGTACGGACGCCGCCGCGCCGTCCTTGTCGCCGGAGAGGTACTTGTCCTGGATCTCGGCGGCCGCCTTCTCGTACCCCATGCGCCGGGCGAGCTGGTTGTAGAAGTTCTGCTTCCGGCTGCCCATGCCGCCCACGTACAGGGCGGTGTACGGGCGGAAGGTGTCGGCCAGGGCGCCGACATCGTCGCCGACCGCGATGGGCACGGTGGGGCAGACGTCGAAGCCGTCCATGGTGAGACCGGCCTTCTCGCGGCCCGCCCGGAGCGGGCGGATCGCCGTGTCCTCCAGGTGCTCGGCGGAGGGGAAGATCAGCAGCGCGCCGTCGGCGATCTCGCCGGTCTGCTCCAGGTTCCTCGGGCCGATCGCGGCGATGTAGAGCGGGATGTGCTCACGCTCCGGGTGGACGGTCAGCTTGAGGGGCTTGCCGGGGCCGCCGGGCAGCGGCAGCGTCCAGTGCTCGCCCTCGTACACCAGCCGTTCGCGGGTCATGGCCCTGCGGACGATCTCGACGTACTCCCGGGTGCGGGCGAGCGGCTTGTCGAACGTGACGCCGTACCAGCCCTCGGAGACCTGCGGCCCCGACACGCCGAGGCCGAGCCGGAACCGGCCCCCGGAGAGGGAGTCGAGGGTGGCCGCCGTCATGGCGGTCATCGCGGGCTGCCGCGCGGGGATCTGGAGGATGGCAGAGCCGACGTCGATGGACTCCGTCTGCGCGGCGACCCAGCTCAGCACGGTCGGGGCGTCGGATCCGTACGCCTCGGCGGCCCAGCAGACGTCGTAGCCGAGCCGGTCGGCCTCCTGCGCGACCGCGAGGTTGTCGCCGTCCATCCCCGCGCCCCAGTACCCGAGGTTGATGCCGAGCCGCATGACCACTCCTTGACTACCGATGAGTAACGTTCCTGTGCCGGGGACTCTAGCGCGCGACACGGGGATCCGTCAGGGGGCGGGTTGTCCACAGGCTCTCTCCGCGTGGGGCCATGGCCAGTAATCTCAAGCCGCATGGAGCAGAGGCATCTCGGCCGTACCGGCCTGCGTGTGTCCCGGATCGGGCTCGGCACCCTGACCTGGGGCCGGGACACCGACGAGCATGACGCCGCCGATCAGTTGAAGGTCTTCTGGGAGGCGGGCGGGACGCTGATCGACACGGCGGACGTGTACGGCGGCGGGGAGGCCGAGTATCTGCTGGGGCAGCTCGTCGAGCGACTGGTGCCGCGCCGGGATCTGATCATCGCGACGAAGGCCGGCAGCGTGCCCGATCCGTACCGCCGCTTCGACGGCTCGCGGGGGCATCTGCTCGCCGCGCTGGACGCGTCGCTGGAGCGGCTCGGCACGGACTACGTGGATCTCTGGCAGATCCACGCCTTCGACAGCGACACCCCGCTGGAGGAGACCCTGCACGCGCTGGACATCGCCGTCAGCACGGGCCGCGCGCGGTACGCGGGGGTGTCGAACTTCTGCGGCTGGCAGCTCGCCAAGGCCGCCACCTGGCAGATCGCCTCGCCCGCGACGCGGACCAGGCTGGCCAGCACCCAGATGGAGTACTCACTGCTCCAGCGCGGCGTGGAGCGCGAGGTGCTGCCCGCGGCGGTCGACCTGGGGGTGGGACTGCTGCCCTCGTCGCCGCTCGGCCGCGGGGTGCTCACGGGCAAGTACCGGCACGGCACGCCGGGCGATTCGCGGGGCGCCTCCGAGCAGATGGCGCCGTTCGTCGAGCCCTATCTCGACGAGGCGGCGAGCCGGATCGTGGACGCGGTCGCGACGGCCGCGGAAGGGCTCGCGACGACGACACTGGAGGTGGCGCTGGCGTGGGTCAGGGACCGTCCCGGCGTGGTGGCGCCGATCATCGGCGCGCGCAACGCGCAGCAGCTCACGGCGGCTCTGTCAGTGGAGAGCCTTAGTCTTCCTGACGAGATCTGCCAGGCGCTCGACGACGTGTCGGCGCCCGTGCACCGCTATCCCGACCAGGACTGGAGCACGCTGTGAGTACGGAGCGCGACCCCGCCGCCGAGGAGGCCGGGCCCATGGCCGACACCGCTGCCGCCGAGGGTGCCACGGCCCCGGAGGGCGAGGCCGCCGAGGACGGTACGGGAGCCGACGCCACGACCGGGACCGGCACCGCCGGGGAGGCGCCCGAGCTCTCCGAGGCACAGGCCGAGCTGGCCGCCCAGCGGGAGCTGCGGGAGCGGATCGAGCAGCGGAAGGCGGAGAAGGCCGGGCCCATCGCCGCGGGGACGAAGCTGAGCGGGCAGACCGCGGACCTGCTCGCGGCCGTACGGGCCATGGAGAGCGGCGAGCCGGTCGACCCGGCGCTGCTCCGTCCCGCGAGCCCCTCCCCCTCCCTCTCCCCCGACCGGGACCGGGACCGGGCCGCTGCGACGGTACAGCCGCAGCGGCCCCCGGCCGGGCCAGGGCCCGCGGCGGCGCGGTCCGCGGCTCCGGAGACCGTGTCCGGCGCCCGGGCGGTGCTCGTGGCGGGCGGCGCGCCGGAGACGCTGGCGGGGCAGGTCGCCGAGGGGCTCGGGGAGCGGGCGCCCGCGCTGCTGCGGGAGAACCCCTGGCAGTTGCTCGCCGTGCCCGGGGTGCGGCCGGAGCAGGCCGACGGATTCGCGCGGGCGCTCCTGGGGTCCGGCTGCGGCCCCGGTGACGGGCGCCGGGCCACCGCGCTGGTGAGCTGGCTGCTGGAGCGGGCCGCGCTCCAGGGCCACACCGCACTGGAGGCGTCGGCGGTGGTGAGCGCGCTCGCCGGGCACTCCGTCCCCGACCCCGAGGGCGCGGTACGGCACGCGGTGGAGGAGTCCGTGGTGCTGGAGTTCCAGGAAGGCATGGACGAGCCAATGAGTTCCGCCGACTCCGCGGATTCCGAGGAGGCGGCGGAGAGCGGGGCCGGGGACGGCGGGGAGCCGGTCGCGGAGACCGCCCCCGTGCTGCTGGGGCTCGACCGGTACGCACTGGCCGAGGAGAGCCTCGCCGACGGGCTCGCCAGGCTGGTGAAGACCGCGGTGCCCGCCTCGTGGGAGGAGGCCGCTGCGGGCGCCCCGTCGCCGTCGGCGGCCGAGCTGATCCGCGCGGTGGCGGGACATGGGCTGGTCCTCCACGCGGGCGGGGAGGCGGCGCGCGCCGAGCCGGTCGCGCTGGCCGGGGCGGCCCGTGCGCTCGGGGTGCGCGCGGTGGTCGCGGTCCACAGCGAGAACGGCCGCGACCGGCTCAGGACCGACGGCACGGCGGACACCGACGCGGTCACCGTGGCCGGGCTGCTCTCCGGTACGGAAGGCCCGGGGCGGGACACGGACGGGTTGTTCGCGCTCGATCTCCTGGTGGTCCTCGACGCCCCGCAGCTCGACGTGGAGACGGCCGCGATGCTGGTGGAGTCGCTGGCGGACGGCGGGCGTCTGGTGCTCAGCGGTGATCCGGGCGTGCTCGGGTCGGCCGGCGCGGGCCGGGTCTTCGCCGATCTGCTGGCGGCCGGGGTGTGCCCGCGGATCAGCTCCCGTACGCCTGATCCGGGACCGATCGGCGAGCTGGTCTCGGGGATCGGCATCGGCGAGCTGAACCAGGTGGCGGCGCCCGGCAAGGAGGTCGTGATCGTGCCCGTGCGGGACGCGGGCGAGGCGGTGCACCGTACGGTCCAGCTCGTCGCGGAGTCCGTGCCGCGCGCCTTCGGCACGGAGGCGGGGCAGACCCAGGTGATCACGGTGGGCCACGGCGGCTCGGCGGGCACCCGCGCGCTGAACGCGGCGCTCAAGGAGCGCCTCAACCCGGGCCCCGGCCGGTTCGGCGGCTTCGACCCGGGGGACCGCGTCGCGTACGTCCCCTCCCCCGGCAGGACGCTCCAGGGCACGGTGGTCTCCGCCGATGCCGAGGGGCTGCGGCTGGAGTGCGGGGGGAGCGCGGTCGTCGTGCCCAGGGACCGGGTGGAGCAGGCGGTCCGCCACGGCTGGGCGCTCACCGCGCACCAGGCGGCGGGGATGCGCTGGCCCGCGGTGGTCGTGGTGCTCCCCGGCGACGCGGCGCGGGGGCTGAGCCGCCCCTGGGTCTACACGGCCTTCAGCCGCGGGGACCGTCATCTCTCCGTGGTCCACGGTGTCGACCAGGCGCTCCAGAGGGCGGTGTCGGACATCCCCTCCCAGGACCGCACCACCCGGCTGCGCGGCCAGCTGGAATCGCTCCTGGCGCCGGCGTCACAGCCGGGCTGACGCCCGTAGGCGCGCCGACGGTCAGCCCTGGCCCTCCCGCCGCCCGTACCGTCCGCCCCTGCCGCCGCGCGGTGGCACGGGCGGCGGTCGGCAGGGGCAGCGGTCGGCGGGGACGGCGGCGGGCCGGGGCGGACCGGGTCGGGGGCGGCGGCTCAGGCGTCCTGTTCCTCCAGGTCGTCCAGGTCCGCGTCCAGATCGTCCTCGTCGAAGACCGCGCTGACGTCGAAGCGGCAGACCACCTGCTGGGGGTCGGCCTGGTCGAAGGGGGCGGAGAGCCACTCCCCCGGTTCCGGGAGATCGTCCGCGGCCGACACCCACAGGGTGGAGTCGCCCTCCTCCAGACCGAACTCCTTGTGCCGGGAGGCGATCTCGTCGGGTTCGTACTCGCCGAAGAGCACCCCGAGCGCCGCGTGCACACTGCTGCCCACGACCCCTCCGGTGCCGATGCCGGCGTCGCCCTCGGCGTCGGCGATGCGCTGTGACTGTGCGAGCAGCCGCTGCGGCTCCACCACCGCGTAGTCGCGCCGGATCAGCACGCTGAGGGCGTTCGGCTCCTCGGGGCCGTTGTACGGGGGCAGGGAGTCGTCCGGGTCCGGGATCTCGAACGGGGTGACCTCGTCGTACCGGTGGTAGAGCCGCTCGTCGTAGACCTCGGCGGCGACGGCGAGGGCGTTGAACGCTTCGGAGACGGCCGGGTCATCCTCACCCGTGCGATGTTCGACCGCCGCGAGGTGGCGGTCCAGGGCGACCTTCACCGCCTCGGCGGCGGCGCGTACCTCGGCAGCGGTGGGCTGCGCAGCATCAGACATAGTGCAGACGCTATCCGTACCGGGGCTCTGCCCGCACAATAGATGCGATGCCGGAATACGAATTTGTCGACGTGTACGTGCCGCGCGGGGTCTCCCGCAAGGATGCGGCCCGTCTGCTCACCGATCATGCCGAGTACGGGCACTGGGAGCTGGACCGACTGAGCCTGCACCGGGACGGCAGCCGCAGGGTGCGGCTGCGCCGGCGCATCATCCGTCAGGTCCGCGCCACCTGGTGAACGCGACGGAGCGGGCCCCGCTGCTGCGAGGCCCGCCCCGGCTTGCCCCGACCCGGGTCCGGCCGCGTGACTACGCGGCGGAGCGGGCCCGACGGTAGAGGATCGTGCCCGCGAGCAGCAGCCCGGCGCCCGCCGGGAGTGCGATCCCGAGCCCGCCGGCACCGGTCGACGCGAGGACGTCGGTGCCCTCGGCCTGCTCGGCGCTCGCGGCCGCTTCCGTCCCGTGCGTCCCCGGGTTGGTGGAGATCGCGCGTACCTCGGTCGGCTTGCCCGGCGTACCGGGCGTGCCCGGGTTACCAGGCGTACTTGGGTTGCCCGGGTTGCTCGGGTTGCCCGGGTTGCTCGGCGTACCGGGCGTGCCCGGAGTGACCGGGTTACCCGGCTCCTCGGGGCGCTCGGCGGGACCCGGCGGGGTGGGCATGGAGCCGTTGCCGCAGTCGTTGCCGAAGGCCGGATTGAGCACCCCGACGAGGTCGGCGCTGTTCCCGCACACGTTCACGGGGACGTCGACCGGCACCTCGACGGAGTTGCCCGAGCCGACCCCGGGAGAGTTGACCGCGCCGCCTTCGGCGTGCGAGCCGCCGGACGGCCCGGTGTGGGAGGACCCGGGGTGTGATCCGCCCGCGTGGGCGCCCCCGCCGTCGTGCCCGCCGCCGTGGCCGCCGGCCGGTTTGCCCGAGAAGTTGCCGCATCTGTTGCCGAAGGCCGGATTGAGCACCCCGACGACATCCACGGTGTTGCCGCAGACGTTGACCGGCACATGCACCGGAACCTGGACGTTGTTCCCCGACAGCACGCCCGGGGAGTTGGCGGCGGTGCCGCCGGCCCCCGCGTCCGCCTGCGCGTAGCCACCGCCGAGCGCGAGCACGCCGCCCGCCGCCGCCACGGTGATCAGGCCCTTGCGCGTGACCTGTCTCATAGCTTCGTTCCCTGTCTTCTGCCTACCGGGACTGCCCCTGGGCATCGGTGCCGGGGCAGGATGCCCAGCGGCCCCGGAGCGCATGGCACGCGCCCCGGGGCCGCTCGGCCGTGCGGGAGGAGTCCCGCCCGGCTCCCCCTGGGGGGGCGGGCGGCGCTGCTTCTCCCGCAGGGCCTCGGGCTCAGACCCTCACGGGTGAGAGTGACGACGTCACTTGTTGATGCAGGTGTTGCCGAAGGTGGGGTTCAGCAGCCCGACCACGTTGACCGTGTTACCGCACACGTTCACCGGAAGGTGGATCGGAACCTGCACGACGTTGCCCGAGAGCACACCGGGGGATCCGATGGCGGCACCCTGCGCGCCCGCGTCGGCGACGGCCACGCCCGCACCCGCGAGCACCAGACCACCAGTGACTGCCGCAGCAGCGACGACCTTCTTGATCATTCTTCCTCCTTGTTGGCAAAACGCGGTCCCAGCCGCGGACCGCACACCTGTAACGAAGGGGAAGTAATGAGGCTACGAGCCTATGAGCGCATTCACTCTTCTCAGTCAGTGCCGCACGTGTGGCCGATTCCCGGTACGGCCGGTCAGCTCTCGTCGATGAACCGGTCGAGGACGCGCACACCGAATTTCAGACCGTCCACCGGTACCCGCTCGTCCACCCCGTGGAACATCCCGGCGAAGTCCAGCTCCGGCGGCAGCTTGAGCGGCGCGAAGCCGAAGCCGCGGATCCCGAGGTCGTCGAAGGACTTCGCGTCGGTGCCGCCGGAGAGCATGTACGGGACGGCCCGCGCGATCGGGTCCTCCGCCGAGAGCGCGGTCTGCATGGCGTCCACCAGCCGGCCGTCGAAGCTGGTCTCCAGCGCCTTGTCACCGTGCACGTCCTCGCGCCGGACGCGCGGGCCGAGGATCCGGTCGATGTCCGCCAGGAACTCCTCCTCGTACCCGGGCAGGAACCGGCCGTCGACATGGGCGGTGGCCTGACCGGGAATGACGTTCACCTTGTAGCCGGCGCCGAGCATGGTGGGGGCCGCGGAGTTGCGCAGCGTGGCGCCGATCATCTTCGCGATGCCGCCGAGCTTGGCGAGCGTGGCGTCCATGTCCTCCGGGTCGAGCGGGGTGCCGAGCGCGTCGGACAGCTCGTCCAGGAAGGACCGTACGGTCTTGGTCACCCGTACCGGCCACTGGTGGTTGCCGAGCCGGCCCACGGCCTCGCACAGCTCGGTGATCGCGTTGTCGTTGTTGGTCATCGAGCCGTGGCCCGCGGTGCCGTCGACGGTCAGCCGCATCCAGTGCATGCCCTTCTGGGCCGTCTCGACGAGGTAGAGGCGCAGGTTCTCGTTGACGGTGAAGGAGAAGCCGCCGACCTCGCTGATCGCCTCCGTGACGCCCTCGAAGAGGCCGGGGTGGTGGTCGACGAGATACCGCGCGCCGTACGTGCCACCGGCCTCCTCGTCGGCGAGGAAGGCCAGCACGATGTCGCGCGGGGGCTTGCGCCCGCTGCGCATCCGGTCGCGGACGACCGCGAGGGTCATCGCGTCCATGTCCTTCATGTCGACGGCGCCCCGGCCCCACACACAGCCGTCCGCGATCTCGCCCGCGAACGGGTCGTACGTCCAGTCCTCGGCGTTGGCCGGCACGACGTCGGTGTGGCCGTGGATGAGCAGGGCGGGCCGGGAGGGGTCCTCGCCCTCGATCCTGGCCACGGTGGAGGCGCGGCCCGGGTGGGACTCGAAGATCTTCGGTTCGAGCCCCACTTCGGCGAGCTTCTCCGCGACGTACTCGGCGGCGGCCCGCTCCCCCGGACCCGAGTGGTCCCCGTAGTTGCTGGTGTCGATCCGGATCAGATCCCGGCAGAGGTCGACGACCTCGTCCTCGCCCGATACGGTCCTGCCCGCGTTCGGCTCGCTCACGCTGCTCACTCCCACGGTCGTTGCTGGTGGTACTCGCTGGTGGTCCTCCCATCCTGCCGCGCCGGACCCCCTCGCCCAAGGGCGGGCCCCGCCTGTCACACGCCCGTCATACGGATCGGGGCGTGATCGGGCACCCCTGAATGTTTGCTATGGTTTTCCACGTCGGAACGGCCCAGAGCCGACCGGCGGACACCTTGTCCGGGTGGCGGAATGGCAGACGCGCTAGCTTGAGGTGCTAGTGCCCTTTATCGGGCGTGGGGGTTCAAGTCCCCCCTCGGACACCGGCGAAGACCCCTGATACGTCAGGGGTCTTCCGCGTTTTCCGGAACGTTCCCGTCCGGCGGAACCCGGGGAGTTGAACGGTTCCGGTCCGGCGCCCCCTTCCGAGCCACAACAATGTGTGCATGCCTGATGACTGGAAGCGACAGTTGGACCGGCTCCACGCGGGACTGGTGGAGCGCGACGATCCCGCCGCCTGGGTGGCCGAGGCCGACGCCATCGACGCGTCCCTCCGGTACCCGTATCTCGCGGTCCGCGGGCCTGTCTTCGGGGTGGCGGCGTGTGATCCCGGGAGCGGGCCCCACTGGCGGCTGCTGCTGCGGGTGACCGACGCGACACCGCAGCAGGCGCGGGACGGGCTCCACTCCCATCTCTGGTTCAAGGCCAAGGACGACACCGACGACCGGGCCGCGCGCCGCGAGTTACTGGCCGCGGTCGCGGTGCTCGAACGCGAGCCGGTCGACGAGCTGGAGGTCCTGGGGGTGCGCTACCGGGTCGTACGGGGCGACGAGTTCGCCCGGAGCGGGGAGGACGGGCTGGAGCCGCCGCGGCCCACCGACCGGGAGCCGGCCGAGCTGTCCTGGACCGGCGCGCCCACCACCCCGTCGCCGGACCCCGGCTTCGTCCTGGACCCCGGGCACGCCGACACCGGTCCGGCGGCGGCCGCCCTGCGGCTGGGGCTGGGGCAGTTCGCGTACTCCGGTGCGCGCTTCCCAAAGGACGTACGCGGGCATTCGGAGCGCGCGGTCACCACGCACCCGGGAGTCGTCCTGCTGCCCGTCGGCTTCGGGGTGACCGAGCAGGGCGAGAACGGCTGGCGGCCCCGGGGCGGCCTCATGCCCACCCCGCACGACGCGCGGCGGGCGCTGTACGGCGGCATGGTCAGGAGCTGGCCCGACGCCTACGGGTTCGACGACGACGAGAAGGCCACGTACGCGCGGGCCGCCGAGGAGTTCAGGGCCGCCGGCCGCGCCAACGAGGCGCGCGTGGGCGAACTGCTCTTCCGCGTCTGCCGGATCGAGCGTCTGCTGCGCACCGGCCCCGACGGGCCGGAGCCGCCCCGCCCTTCGGACCAGGACGCCTACGGGCCGATGAAGATGCACCCGACCATGGACGAGGACGGAACACTGCACTACGACGACTGACCGGGCAAGGACAGTTGTCAGTTCCTCGGCGCGGGCCGGGTGACCCGGGCGGCGGCCACCAGGGCACGCGGCGCGGCGGCGGGCCGGGCAGCCGTGGGGCGGTGGTCCCGGCCGGTCCGCCGCAGCCAGTGGATGTCACGGGCGAAGGACCAGGTCAGCAGCGCCAGCGCGAGCAGGACCACGGCGAGTTCGGCCAGATGCGGAAGGACTCCGGCGGTCGCCACCAGGAGGGCGACGCCCTGGAGCGCGGCCACCGTCTTGCGGGCCATGCTGGGCGGGAGCGCGCCGCTCAGCCACGGCAGGACCCGGGCCGCCGCGACGAAGACGTACCGCATCGCGCCGATCAGCAGCACCCACGGGCCCAGCGAGAGGGCGACGTAGGCGCTGAGCACCAGGATCAGGAAGGCGTCGACCTCCATGTCGAAGCGCGCCCCGAGGGAGGAGACGCAGCCGGTGCGCCGGGCCACCTGGCCGTCGACCGCGTCCAGGACCAGCGCCACCGTGGTGAGCGCGGCGAGGAGCGTGACGGGGACCGGGCGGGTGAAGGAGTCCGCGACCAGCGCGGTCACACCGCCGACCAGCGTCGCCCGCGCGAGGGTGACGCCGTTGGCCGGGCCGAAGGCCGCCGGCCGGGTCCGGGAGAGCGCGTGGGTGAGCGCGGCCCAGGTGCCCGCCGTGAACACCAGCCCCGCCAGCCAGCCGGCCGCGCCGAGCCCGGTCACCGCGCCGAGCAGGGCCAGCAGGACGATCTGGGCGGCCGCGCCCGCGGCCGTCTCCTGCCGGAGCAGCCCCGTGCGGCGCACCAGCCGGGTGATGCGGGTCTCGTTCAGGTCGTACAGGTCGTACGTGTGGTTCAGGTGGTACTTGGTCAGGTGGTACGTGTCGTTCAGGGCCACCGTTGCACCCTCCGGCCGTGTGACAGAGTCGATTGGCGCCGCGTACCGTGCGCGGCCTCGTGAACTAAGAACGTGATCCGTCACCCCAGCGTTCAGGAGGACATCGATGAAGCGCGTCGCACGCGCCTTCTGGCTCCGCTCACCCGGCCACGGCGAGATACGGGAGGTCGCCCTGCCGGAGCCCGGCGAGGGCGACGTCCTGGTGCGTACGCTCTGCTCCGGGGTGAGCCGGGGTACGGAGACCCTGGTCTTCCGCGGCGGAGTGCCGCACAGTCAGCACACCGCGATGCGGGCGCCGTTCCAGGACGGCGAGTTCCCCGGGCCCGTCAAGTACGGCTATCTCAACGTGGGTCTGGTCGAGGAGGGCCCGCCCGAGCTGCTGGGACGTACGGTCTTCTGCCTCTACCCGCACCAGACGCGGTACGTCGTCCCGGCGAGCGCGGTGACCCCGGTCCCGGACGGCGTGCCCGCCGGGCGGGCCATTCTCGCCGGGACGGTGGAGACCGCGGTGAACGCCCTGTGGGACGCGGCGCCGCTGATCGGGGACCGGATCGCCGTGGTCGGCGGCGGGATGATCGGCTGCTCCGTCGCCGCGCTGCTCGCCCGTTACCCGGGCGTCCGCGTCCAGTTGGTCGACGCGGAGCCCGCGCGGGCGGGGATCGCCGAGGCACTCGGGGCCGGTTTCGCGCTCCCCGGGGAGGCGCTGGGCGACTGCGATCTGGTCGTCCACGCGAGCGCCACCGAGGCGGGGCTCGCGCGCTCGCTGGAACTGCTCGCCCCGGAGGGCACGGTCGTGGAGCTGAGCTGGTACGGCGACCGGGGGGTCACGCTGCCGCTGGGCGAGGCGTTCCACTCGCGGCGGCTGACCCTGCGCGGCAGCCAGGTCGGCACGGTGTCGCCGGCGCGCAGCGCCCGCCGGAGCTTCGCCGACCGGCTCGCGCTCGCCCTGGGACTGCTGGCGGAGCCCGCCTTCGACGCGCTGATCACCGGTGAGTGCGGCTTCGAGGAACTGCCGCGGGTGCTGCCGGGGATCGCCGCCGGCGAACTGCCGGGGCTCTGCCACCGGGTGGTGTACGAGCCGGACACGGCGGACGCGGTGAGCCGCTGACGGGGCGGCCCCGGGTGGCCGGATGTGGCCGTACGCAGGGGCGGGGGTGGCTTGAATTCGTCTGAACAGGACGAGCGGATCGGCCGTACTACACAACATGCCCCCGGCCTCATGCGCCGGGGACAAGGC
This sequence comes from Streptomyces sp. NPDC088124, assembly GCF_040685895.1. NCBI lineage: Bacteria > Bacillati > Actinomycetota > Actinomycetes > Kitasatosporales > Streptomycetaceae > Streptomyces > Streptomyces sp. NPDC088124. Next base: position 17,722 of record NZ_JBFBJB010000013.1, read on the forward strand.
CAGACGCGCCGTATCTGGAGGGTCATCCGTTGTTCAGCATCACCGTCCGCGACCACATCATGATCGCCCACAGCCTGCGCGGGGAGGTCTTCGGACCCGCGCAGCGCCTGCACGGGGCGACGTTCCTCGTGGACGCCACCTTCCGCCGCCCCGAGCTCGACGCCGACAGCATCGTCGTCGACATCGGCCTGGCCACCCGGGAACTGGGCGGTGTGGTCGGGGAGCTGACCTACCGCAACCTCGACGAGGAGCCCGACCTGGCCGGGATCAACACCTCCACCGAGGTCCTGGCGAAGATCATCGCGGACCGGCTCGCGGACCGGGTGCACGCCGGGGCGCTCGGCGAGGGGGCCCGCGGGCTGGCCGCCATCCAGGTCACGCTGCACGAGTCGCATGTCGCGTGGGCGAGTTACGAGCGCGCCCTGTGAGCGGCGCCGCCGCCCCGTCCGCGCGGGCCGTGCATCTCGTCATGCCCGGCGGCGTCGACGACCCGGCCGCGCCGAGCGGCGGCAACACCTACGACCGCCGGCTCTGCCGGGAGCTGCCCGGCACGGGCTGGCGGGTCCACGAACACACCGTCGCGGGCGGCTGGCCGCGGCCCGACGGGACGGCCCGTACCGAACTGGCCCGGCTGCTGGCGACGTTCGCGGACGGCGCGGTCGTCCTGCTCGACGGGATCGTCGCGTGCGGGGTGCCCGGGGTCGTCGCCCCGGAGGCCGCGCGGCTGCGGCTGGCGGTGCTGGTGCATCTGCCGCTGGCCGACGAGACGGGGCTCGCGCCCGCCGTGGCCGCGGAGCTGGACGACCGCGAGCGCCGGACACTGCGCGCCGTGCCCGCGGTCGTGGCCACCAGCGACTGGGCCGCGCGGCGGCTGGTGCGTCACCACGGGCTCGCACCCGAGCGGGTCCATGTCGCCGCGCCGGGCGCCGACATCGCGCCCCTGGCGACCGGGTCCAAGGACGGCTCGCGGCTGCTGTGCGTGGCCGCGGTCACCCCGCGCAAGGGGCAGCACCGGCTGGTGGAGGCCCTGGCGGCCCTCGCCGACCTGCCGTGGAGCTGTGTCTGTGCGGGCGGCCTCGACCAGGACCCCGGGTATGTCACCGGGCTGCGGGAGCTGATCGCGGAGCGCGGGCTGGGCGACCGGGTGCGTCTGGCCGGGCCGCTGGCCGGCGGGGAACTGGCCGGGCGGTACGCCGCCGCCGATCTGCTGGTGCTCGCCTCGGACGCCGAGACGTACGGCATGGCGGTGACCGAGGCACTGGCGCGCGGTGTGCCCGTACTGGCGACGGACGTGGGCGGGCTCCCCGAGGCCGTCGGGCGGGCGCCGGACGGCACCGTTCCCGGCGTGCTGGTGCCGCCGGACGACCCGGCGGCGCTCACGGCGGCGCTGCGCGGCTGGCTCGGGGAGCCGGGCACGCGGCGGGCGCTGACGGCCGCCGCGCGGGGGCGGCGCACCGCCCTGGACGGGTGGGGGACGACATCACGGAGGCTGGCCGGTGCGCTGGAACAGCTCCGTCAGGAAACCGGGAGGGCCGCGTGACCACCTCAGAAGCTCCGCGTTCGGAAGCGACCCGCTACGCCCCCGCGTGGCTGGAGTTGCGCGAGGGACCCGACGGGGCCGCGCGCGCGACGGAACTCCTCGACGTGCTGCGCGGCCGGCTGGCCGCCGCCGTGTCCTCGGACGACGGTGAAAGGCCCCTGGTCGTCCATGACCTGGGGTGCGGTACCGGCTCCATGGGGCGCTGGCTGGCCCCCCGGCTGGCCGGACCGCAGCACTGGGTCCTGCACGACCACGACCCGGACCTGCTGGAGCTGGCCGCCGTCCGGACACCCCGTACCTCCGCCGACGGGAGCCGGGTGACGGTCGCCACCGAGCGCCGCGACCTCGCGGAGCTGACGGCGGACGGGCTGGCGGGGGCCTCGCTGGTGACGGCGTCGGCGCTGCTGGACGTGCTGACGCGCGAGGAGGTGGACGCGCTCGCCGCCGCGTGTGCCGGGGCCGGCTGTCCGGCGCTGTTCGCGCTCTCCGTGGTGGGGCGGGTCGAGCTGAGCCCGGCCGAGCCGCTCGACACGGAGCTGGCCGAGGCGTTCAACGCCCACCAGCGGCGGGCGGATCACGGCCGGAGCCTGCTGGGGCCGGACGCCGTCGCGGTGGCCGCGGCGGCCTTCGCGCGGGTCGGGGCGACCGTACGGGTGCACGCCAGCCCGTGGCGGCTCGGCGCCGCCGACCGGGCGCTGACGGCCGAGTGGCTGCGGGGCTGGGTCGGCGCGGCCTGTGAGCAGCGGCCGGAGCTCGCGCCGCGTGCCGAGGAGTATCTGCGGCGCCGTCTGGAGCAGTGCGAGGCGGGCGCGTTGCGGGTGATCGTGCACCACAGCGATCTGCTGGCTCTCCCCCGGACGGGCGGCGCCGCGTGACGGCGCCCGCGCCGGCGCGGGACGGCCGGCGCGGCGGGGCGGGGCGGAGCCTGGGCATGGTCGCCGGGGCGGCCATCCTCGGGGTGCTGGTCTGGCAGCTCGGCACCGGTCCGCTGCTGGACGGGGTGCGCGGCATCGACGGGCCGACGCTGCTCGCGGCGCTCGGCCTCGGCCTGCTCACCACCGTGTTCAGTGCCTGGCGCTGGTGTCTGGTCGCCCGTGGTCTGGGGATCAGGCTGCCGCTGCGCCAGGCCGTCGCGGACTACTACCGGGCGCTGTTCCTGAACGCGGCGCTGCCCGGCGGGATCCTCGGCGATGTGCACCGTGCGGTACGGCACGGGCGGAGCACCGGCGATGTCGGCCGGGGCGTCCGCGCGGTCGTCCTCGAACGGATCGCGGGCCAGGTCGTGCTGGTCACGGTCGGTGTGACACTGCTGCTGGTGTGGCCGTCCGAGGCCCCGGCGGCGGCCCGCCGGGCCGTCCTGGAGGCACTCGCGACGCCCGGCGCCCTGACGGTGCTGCTCGCGGTCGCCGCGCTGGTGGCGGTGGCCGCCGGGCGGCTGCGCGCGGCGCCCGCGGTCTCCCGGCGGCGCCGCGCGGCGCGGACGGCGCTCGCCGAGGTGCGGCTGGGGCTGCTGGCGCGGCGGAGCTGGCCGGGGGTGGCGCTGGCGTCGGTCGTGGTGCCGGCAGGGTTCCTCGCCACGTTTCTGCTGGCCGCCCGGGCCGCGGGGGTGACGGCGCCCGCGGCCGAGCTGCTGCCTCTGATGGTGCTGGCGCTGCTGGCGATGGCGCTACCGCTGAACGTCGGCGGCTGGGGTCCCCGGGAGGGCGCCACCGCCTGGGCCTTCGGCGCCGCCGGGCTCGGTGCCGCCCAGGGGCTGGCCGTCGCCGTGGTGTACGGGATCCTCTCGCTCGCCGCGAGCCTGCCCGGCCTCGGGGTGCTCGCCGCCCAGTGGTGGGCCGGGGTGCGGCGTCCCCAGGTCGAGTTCGAAGAGGGTGTCCTCGCCGAGGGCGGCGCGCCGGACCGGGGGGCGCAGCGCGTCGCGCATCACCGGCGTACCGGCGAAGCGGAGCCCGGGGACGCCGTCGCCGAGCAGCACCGGCGCGACGGTGACGTAGAGCCGGTGCAGCGCCCGTTCGCTCAGGAAGCGGGAGACGGTGACGCCGCCGCCCTCGACCAGCACCCGGCCCAGGCCCCGGCGCGCCAGTACGCGCACCAGGTTGCCGGGGGCGAACGCGGCGAGGTCGGGAAGGGTCAGCACCTCCGCTCCGGGGCCGTGGGTGTCGAGGCCGTCGTCCGCGGGGGTGTGCCCGCGCTCGCCGCCGGCGCACACCACCCACAGGGTGGGGGCTGACCCGTCGGTGAACACCTTGCGACGCGCAGGCACCCGGCGGTGCGGATCGAGGACGACCCGTACGGGGTGGGCCCCGGTGCAGGCGCGCACGGTGAGCTGGGGGTCGTCCGCGACGGCCGTCCCCGCTCCGACGACCACCGCGTCGGCGAGCGCGCGCAGGCGGTGGAGATGACGGCGGTCCTCCTCGCCGGTGACGTAGTCGGCGTCTCCCGTGCGGGTCGCGATGAACCCGTCGAGGCTCTGGCCGAGCTGGGCGAAGGTGAGGCGCGGTCCGGCCAGGCACAGCGGCAGGTAGCGGTCGGCCAGTTCGCGCGCGCCGGGCGTGGTGTCCCGGTTCCAGCGCCGGGCGCCGTCGGTGTCCTCGACGAGGCCGACCGCCTCGGCGTCCGCCCCGGTCCTGACGGTACGGAGCAGTTCCCACGCCTCGTCGGTGTCCAACTCCGCCGGGAACGGCGGCGGTGCGGACGGCTCGGTGCGACGGGGGCCGGTCATCGGGACTCCTGGCGGGTGAGGAGGGAGAGATAGTCGCCGAAGGAATCGACCAGTGCGGCCAGCAGTTCCTTTCCCTTCGCGGCGGACGCCCGCGAAGGGCGGCCTATGACGCCGGACTCCGTATAGGCGGCCATGCCGAGTGTGAGGAGATGCTTCCGGTCGTCGGCGACGCAATCGGAGGTCTCATAGCCGGGCCGTACGAGTTCGGGACTGGCGTGCAAGAGGATGGATGTCTCGACTTCACCCGCGTGCATATCGCTGTGCGAAGACGTCTCGACTCCCGCTCTGGTCCTTGCCGCGTCCCAGTCGGCCGATCCGGGGAAAAGCGCCATGCGCGTTCCGCTGCCGGCGGATTCCTGAACGACGTTGCGCAGTACGTAATTTCCGCCGTGCGCGTTCACCAGAATCAGGGATTTTATTCCGGACCGGTGGAGGGATCCCGCAATGTCACGGACGACGGCGTGGAGCGTGGCGGCGGAAATGCTCACGGTCCCGGGCCAGTCGGCGTGTTCGTGCGAGCAGGAGACGGTGATCGGCGGGAGCGCGTGCACGGGATGCGCGGCGGCTATCTCCCGGGCGATGGCGCACGCCACGACCGTATCGGTCACCAGCGGGAGATACGCGCCGTGTTGCTCGAAGCTGCCGACGGGAAGGACGGCGACCGCGGGGCGCGCGGCCCGTACGTCCTCCGTGGTCTCCCGGGGCAGCAGACCGGCCGTCACCGGTGGCGTTCCCGAACCGTTCATGTTTTCCGGCCCTCTCTTTCCGTGTGCGTATCGTCGGGAGCAGACTACGCGGCAATGGCTCGGTGATCGTCCGAACGTGATGAAGGCGACCGTCGGTTGATGCCCTTTTACCTTTCTTCCCGTACCCGGCGAGCCGTTCAGCGGATATGATTGGGGCATGACAGACAGTGATGGCGTGTGCCTCGAAAGTACTCGTTCATCAGGTGTCGAACGAGCGGCGAAAGTACGGCTGTCCACCGTGCACGGAGACTTTCTCGCAGTCGGCTACCTGGACCGTAAACGCGGGGATGAACAAATAGCCCTGATATACGGCGATGTCGCGGGGGACGGAGCCCTCACCCGTGTGCATTCGGAGTGTCTGACCGGGGACGCCTTCGGCTCCAAGCACTGCGAGTGCGGGGAACAGCTCGGTGCGGCGCTGGACGCCATCGTGCGCGAGGGGCGGGGCGTTCTCCTCTATCTCCAGGGCCACGAGGGGCGCGGGATCGGCCTGTTGGCGAAGTTGCGGGCGATGCAGCTCCAGTCGGAGGGCCTGGACACCGTGGAGGCGAACCTCGCCCTCGGGCTGCCGGCCGACGCCCGGGACTACCAGGTGGCGGCGGACATGCTGCACGACCTGGGGGTGCTCTCGGTACGGCTGCTCTCGAACAACCCGCGCAAGACCGAGGCGTTGCTGCGGCACGGCATCAAGGTCGCCGAGCAGGTTCCGCTGCTGATCCCGCCGTGTGAGGAGAACCTCTCGTATCTGCGGACCAAGCGGGAGCGGATGGACCATCATCTGCCGCATCTGGACGGCCTCATGCGCGAGGGGGTCCCGGTCGAGGCGGCGAACTCCGTGACTGCCGTGAACGCCGCGGCCGATGTGTCCGGTTGAGCGGCACCGTCCGCGCACAGCCTCCCCGCCGCCCCCGCACCACCGTCCCCGTCCGCCTCAGCGGACGCGGCGCGGGGGCGGCGGCGCTCCCCCGGCCAGCGGGGAGCGGGCCAGTACGACGCAGCCCGCCGCGATCAGTCCGATCGCGGCCAGCTCGGGCAGCAGCCACCAGCCGGTGCGCACGCTCTCGCCGAAGAGGGTGACGCCGTACGCGATGGAGATCAGCGCGTCGCCGAGCGTGAGCATCGGCTGGGAGGCGGCGAGCGAGCCCGCCTGCAGGGCGTTCTGGAGCAGGAACAGCGCGCCCACCCCGGCGACGGCCATGCCGTAGAGCTGCCAGGAGGTGAAGAGCGCGCCCGCGCCGCCGCTGTCGAGGCGCGCCACGGCGTCCTTCATCAGGGCCGCGGTCAGCGCGTAGCCGCAGGCGGCGGCGAGCCCGAGCAGCGCGGCGCGCGGATTGCCGCGCAGCCGCAGCGCCCAGAGGATCACCAGCGCCTCGAAGAGGCCGGTGAGCGGCAGCGCCAGGATCCAGGCGGTTCCGTGGACGGTCTCGGAACCGCCACCGGGGTCCGCGGAGGCCAGACCCAGGGCCAGACCGCCGGTGACCGCGGCGGCCCCGCGCCAGACGGAGCGCGGCAGCCGGACCTTGAAGAGCCGGCCGGCGATCAGCAGGGTGGCGGGCAGTTCGATCACGAAAATCGGCTGGACCACGGCGATCGGGCCGGTCGCGAGCGCCACCGCCTGGCAGACGGCGGCGACCAGCACCAGCCCGATCCCCGCCAGCCAGACCGGCTTGCCCAGCAGCCGGCCGATCAGTGACAGACGCATCGCCTGGGAGTCGGGGACGGTGGCCGCGGCGCGGCGCTGGAGCACCGAGGCGGAGCCGTTGCTGAGCGCGGTCAGCACGGCGAACAGGACACTGATCACCGGCCCATCATGCGGGCGCCGCCCGCCGGAACCGTTCTCATCCCGGCGCCGATCCGCAGGTCCGGGGGCCGAACGAGGGACACCGCCGCGCCGCCGGCCCCGGTACGCTGTCGGCCCGTGCCCCGCAGACATCCCGCCCCGCCGCCCTCGCCCCTCCCTCAGCGGGACGGCGTCGACCCCGTACGGCTGCGGCTGCCGCCGGATCCGCGGGGGCGGTGGGCGACCGTACGGGACCATCTCGTGGCGCGGTACGGGAACGCCGTCGGCGCGGCGCGGGTCGAGGAGATGGTGCGGGCGGGGCGGTTCGCCGGGGAGGACGGCGCGGTCGGGGCCGACGAGCCGTACACCGCGGGGCGGTATGTCTGGTTCCACCGGGATCTCGCCCCCGAGGAACGGGCGCCGTTCGAGGTCGGGATCGTCCACCGGGACGAGCGGATCGTCGTCGCGGACAAGCCGCACTTCCTGGCCACCACACCGCGCGGAAGCCATGTCACCGAGACCGCCCAGGCACGGCTGCGGCGGGAGCTGGAGCTGCCGGAGCTCCAGCCCGCGCACCGTCTCGACCGGCTGACGGCGGGGCTGGTGCTCCTCGTCGTACGGCCCGGGGACCGGGGCGCGTACCAGACGCTGTTCCGGGACCGGCTGGTGCGCAAGGAGTACGAGGCGGTGGCGCCGTACGATCCCGCGGTGGCGCTGCCCGTCACGGTGCGGGACCGGATCGAGAAGGAGCGCGGGGAGATCGCCGCGCGGCGGGTGCCGGGCGAGCCCAACGCCGAGAGCCGGATCGAGCTGCTGGAGCACCGGGGCGGGTACGGCCGCTACCGGCTGGTGCCGGTCACCGGCCGGACCCATCAGCTCCGGGTCCACATGTGCGGCCTCGGGCTGCCGCTCCTGGATGACCCGGTCTATCCGGTCGTCCAGGAGCCGGCCGCCGACGACTACGGCCGGCCGCTGCAACTCCTCGCCAGGGTGCTGGAGTTCACCGATCCGGTGACGGGCGAGCCGTACCGGTTCGAGAGCCGGCTGGGGCTGCGCCCGCTCTGAGCGCGGACTCCTGGTCCGGCCCGGTCCGGACGACGCTGCTTCGGACTTACTCGTCTCAGTGGCCGCGCCGGATCCACTCGGCCAGGTGGGGCGATTCGGCGCCGATGGTCGTGGGGTCGCCGTGGCCCGTCCGTACCACCGTCTCCGGCGGCAGGGCGAGGAGCCGGTCGCGGATCGAGTCGATGATGGTCGGGAAGTGCGAGAACGACCGTCCGGTGGCGCCCGGTCCGCCCTGGAAGAGCGTGTCGCCGGTGAAGACCGTCGCCAGCTCGGGGGCGTACAGGCAGACCGCGCCCGGCGCGTGCCCGGGGGTGTGGAGCACGGTCAGGGTGGTGCCGGCGACGGTGACCGTCCCGCCGTCGGTCAGCTCGCCGTCCGGCAGCCGCTCGGGGTGGGTCTGCTTCCACAGCGGCAGGTCGTCGGGGTGCAGCAGGACGGGCGCGCCGGTGGCGGCGGCGAGCGCGGGGGCCGCGTCGATGTGGTCGTTGTGCGCGTGGGTGCAGACGATCGCGCGCAGGGTACGGCCGTTCAGCGCGGCCTCGATGGCGGCGGCGTCGTGGGCGGCGTCGATGACGATCGCCTCGGAGTCGTCGCCGACGATCCAGACGTTGTTGTCGACGTCCCACGTGCCGCCGTCGAGCGAGAAGGTGCCGGAGGTGACGAGATGGTCCACGCGTACGGCCATCAGAAGACCACCACCGAGCGCAGGACGTCACCCTCGTGCATCCGCTCGAACGCCTTCTCCACGTCGGCGAGACCGATGGTCTCGGTGACGAACGCGCCAAGGTCGATCCGGCCCTGCTGGTGGAGGTCGACGAGCATCGGGAAGTCGCGGGACGGCAGGCAGTCGCCGTACCAGGACGACTTGAGGGCGCCGCCGCGGCCGAACACGTCGAGCAGCGGCAGTTCCAGCTTCATCTCCGGGGTGGGGACGCCGACCAGGACGACGGTGCCGGCCAGGTCACGGGCGTAGAACGCCTGCCGGTAGGTCTCCGGGCGGCCGACCGCCTCGATGACGACATCCGCGCCGTTGCCGCCGGTCAGCTCGCGGATCGCCTCGACGGCGTCGCGGGAGCGGGAGTTGACGGTGTGGGTGGCGCCCATCGAGGCCGCCGTCGCCAGCTTGCGGTCGTCGATGTCGACGGCGATGATCCGGGCCGCGCCCGCGAGCCGCGCGCCGACGATCGCCGCGTCACCGACGCCGCCGCAGCCGATGACGGCGACGGAGTCGCCGCGCCCGACCTGCCCGGTGTTGATCGCCGCGCCGATGCCCGCCATCACACCGCAGCCGAGGAGGCCCGCGACGGCCGGGGAGACGGCCGGGTCGACCTTGGTGCACTGGCCGGCCGCGACCAGCGTCTTCTCGGCGAAGGCGCCGATGCCGAGGGCCGGGGAGAGCTCCGTGCCGTCGGTCAGCGTCATCTTCTGCCGGGCGTTGTGCGTGTCGAAGCAGTACTGGGGGCGGCCGCGCCGGCACGCCCGGCAGGTGCCGCACACCGCGCGCCAGTTGAGGATCACGAAGTCACCGGGGGCGACCTCCGTGACACCGTCGCCGACCGACTCCACCACGCCCGCGGCCTCGTGGCCGAGGAGGAAGGGGAACTCGTCGTTGATCCCGCCCTGCTTGTAGTGCAGGTCGGTGTGACAGACACCGCACGCCTGCACCTTCACCACGGCCTCGCCGGGGCCGGGGTCGGGTACGACGATCGTCTCGACCCGTACCGGCTCGTTCTTGCCGGGGGCGATGACCCCTTGCACCTGCTGTGCCATGCCAGGACCTGCCTTTCGTCATACCTGATGACATACCTGGGAAATTGACCGCCCGGGGGATCCGGGTGAGCGGAGACGTCCCGGGTGTACCCCGTTCCTCCCCACTATCTCGTGTGACGGCCCGTCCGCGTGACGGCAGGGCCCGTTGTGGCCCGTCAGGGCGCCAGAACGTCCAGTTCCTCCAGGGCGCCGACGGCGATCTCCCTGGTCAGCTCCTCGGCGCGGGCGAAGTCGCCCTCCCGTACGGCCTGCGCGACCCGTACGTGCAGGGTGACGGCGGCCGGGTCGGGGTCGTCGAACATCACCTGGTGGTGGGTGCGTCCGGTGAGGACCTCGGCGACCACGTCGCCGAGCCGGGCGAACATCTCGTTGCCCGACGCGTTGAGCACCACCCGGTGGAAGGCGATGTCGTGGACGAGGTACTCCTCCAGCCGGCCGCCGCGTGAGGTGGCGACCATGCCGAGCGCCTGCTCGGTGAGGGCCGCGCACTGCTCGGCCGTGGCGTGCCGGGCGGCGAGACCGGCGGCGACCGGTTCGATCGCGGAGCGCAGCGTGGTCAGGGAGCGGAGCTGGCGCGGGCGGTCGGGGCCGGCGAGGCGCCAGCGGATGACCCGCGGATCGTAGACGTTCCACTCCTCGGTGGGCCGTACGGTCACGCCGACCCGGCGCCGGGACTCCACGAGGTGCATGGATTCGAGGACGCGGACCACTTCGCGGACGACGGTGCGCGAGACGTCGAAGCGCTGGGCGACCTCGTCCGTACGGACGACGGCGCCCTCGGGGTACTCGCCCGCCGTGATCGCGAGACCGAGGGTGTCCAGCACACGGGTATGCAGGCCCCGGCCTTCTGTGGTCATGGGGCAAGCCTACGGGGCGCGGGGCGACGGTAAAAAGTACGACGTTTACATCACAGCCTCTTGAATAAGTCGTACCTAATGGGTTTCAGTAGCGCGACAGACCCATGTCGAAGAAGACAGCGAGGCATGAGATGAAGACCCCCCACGTCGTCGTGGTGATGGGCGTGGCAGGGACCGGCAAGACCACGGTCGGCCCCCTGCTCGCCGCCGAACTGGGCGTCCCGTACGCCGAGGGCGACGAGTTCCACTCGCCGGAGAACATCGCCAAGATGTCCGCCGGCATCCCGCTGGAGGACGCCGACCGGTGGCCCTGGCTGGACGCCATCGGGGAGTGGGCCCACCGCCGGAACGGCCTCGGCGGGGTGGTCAGCAGCTCCGCGCTCAAGCGCGCCTACCGCGACCGGCTGCGGGCCGCCGCGCCCGGCGCCCTCTTCCTCCACCTGGACGGTGAGCGCGAGCTCGTCGAACGGCGGATGTCGGAACGCAAGGGTCACTACATGCCCACCGCCCTGCTCGACTCGCAGTACGCGGCGCTGGAGAAGCTGGGGGCCGACGAGACGGGTGTCACCGTCGACGTGTCGGGCACCCCCGAGGAAATCACCGAACGGGCCGTCGCCGCGCTGCGCCGGCTCGAAAGCTGAAGGAAGTTCCCGTGATCCCCGTGACCAGTCTCAGTGTCGAGACGCTGGCAGCGGATGCCGCAGAGCCGATCACCTCGGCGGGCAACGCACAGTTGGGCATAGCCGTCCTCGCCGGCATAGCCGTCATCGTCCTGCTCATCACCCTCTTCAAACTCCACGCGTTCCTGGCCCTGACCATCGGCTCACTGGCGCTCGGCGCCTTCGCGGGCGCGCCGCTGGACAAGGTCATCACCAGCTTCTCCGCCGGTCTCGGCTCCACGGTCGCCGGGGTGGGCGTGCTGATCGCGCTCGGCGCGATCCTCGGCAAGCTGCTCGCGGACTCCGGTGGCGCGGACCAGATCGTCGACACGATCCTCGCCCGGGCGAGCGGGCGCGCCATGCCGTGGGCGATGGTGCTGATCGCCTCGGTGATCGGGCTGCCGCTCTTCTTCGAGGTCGGCATCGTGCTGCTGATCCCGGTGGTGCTGCTCGTCGCCAAGCGGGGCAACTACTCCCTGATGCGGATCGGCATCCCCGCGCTGGCCGGGCTCTCCGTGATGCACGGGCTGATCCCGCCGCACCCGGGGCCGCTGGTCGCGATCGACGCGATCGGCGCCGACCTCGGGGTCACGCTGGCGCTGGGTGTGGTCGTCTCGATCCCGACCGTGATCATCGCGGGCCCGCTCTTCTCCCGGTACGCGGCGCGCTGGGTGGACCTTCCGGCGCCCGAGGCGATGGTGCCGCAGCGCACCTCGGACGATCTGGCGAAGCGGCCCAGCTTCGGCGCGACCGTCACCACCGTGCTGCTGCCCGTGGTGATGATGCTGGCCAAGGCGCTCGTCGACATCGTCGTGGACGACCCGGAGAACACCGTCCAGCGGATCGCGGACGTGGTCGGCTCCCCGCTGATCGCGCTGCTGACCGCCGTGCTGGTGGGGCTCTTCACACTGGGCCGCGCGGCCGGTTTCACCAAGGACCGGATCTCCACCACGGTGGAGAAGTCGCTCGCCCCGATCGCGGGCGTGCTGCTGATCGTCGGCGCGGGCGGCGGCTTCAAGCAGACGCTGATCGACTCCGGGGTGGGCCAGATGGTCCTGGACATCTCCAAGGACTGGTCGATCCCGGCGCTGCTGCTGGCCTGGCTGATCGCCGTGGTGATCCGGCTGGCCACCGGCTCGGCGACGGTGGCGACGATCTCGGCCGCGGGCCTGGTGGCGCCGCTGGCCGCGGACATGTCCACCACGCACGCGGCGCTCCTGGTGCTGGCGATCGGCGCGGGCTCGCTCTTCTTCAGCCATGTGAACGACGCCGGGTTCTGGCTGGTGAAGGAGTACTTCGGGATGAGCGTGGGACAGACGCTGAAGACGTGGTCGGTGATGGAGACCATCATCTCCGTGGTCGGTCTCGGGTCGGTGCTGCTGCTGTCGCTGATCCTCTAGCCGTTGCCGGAAGCCGCCGCCCGACGCGGCCGGGATCTCCGCTCGCGTCGGGCGGCGCGGCAGGCGGCTCCGTACGGGCGGGGCGGGTCACTCCTCTTTCCAGTGGGGGTGTTCCCGCTCCGCCCACCGGCGTTCCACCGACCCGGTGCGCATGCCGCGCCGGGCCTCCGGATCCCCGTACGCCATCACGATGTGCCCGACGAGCACGGCGCCGACGGCCAGGGCCAGCCAGTCGTGGACGAAGGTGGCGCTCGTCCGCCACACGAGCGGGACGAGCCCGGTGTTCCACATGAGCAGCCCCGTGCCGAGCATCACCAGCACGGCGCCCGCGAGCCACCCCGCGTAGAGCTTCTGCCCGGCGTTGAACTTGCCCGCCGGGCGCGCCCCGGGGCGCGCGTCGCGGCGCCGTACCGCGCGCAGCCACTCCGTGTCGTACGGCAGGAAACGGCCCAGCCGGCTCAGGTCGGCGCGCAGGGCCCGGGAGACGAGGCCGAGGAGTACGGGCACCGGGAGCAGCAGCCCTGACCACTCGTGGAGGGTGACCACGAGCAGCCGCCGGCCGACGAGTTCGGCGAGCTGCGGTACGTAGAGACAGGCCGCGGTCGCCACGCACACCAGCATCAGCGCGCCGGTGGTGCGATGCACCCAGCGTTCGGCCGGGGTGAAGCGCCGCCGGTCCGGCCCCGTGGGACCGCCGGGTCCGGACGGCGGGGGCGCGGTCACGGATTCGGACGGCGGGGGCGCGGTCACGGGTTCAGACGGTGGGGGTGTCGTCGCGGCCGTTCGACCGGCCGACCCAGGCGTCGACGTCATAGCCGCGCTCCTCCCAGTAGCCGGGCCGGACGTCGGAGGTGACGGAGATCCCGGAGAGCCATTTCGCCGACTTGTAGAAGTACATCGGCGCCACATAGAGCCGGACCGGGCCGCCGTGCGCGTGCCCGATCGGCTCGTCCCGCATCGAGAGGGCGACCAGCACATCGGCGCGGCGGGCCTGCTGGAGCGTCAGACTCTCGCTGTACGCGCCGTCGAAGCAGGTGAAGCGGACCGCCCTGGCCTCGGGGCGCACCCCGGCCGCGTCGAGGAGGTGCGCGAGCCGTACGCCGCCGAACGGGGTGTGCGGGACCCGCCAGCCGGTGACGCACTGCACGTCCCGGACGATGCGGGTCTGCGGCAGCGCGCGCAGCCCGTCGAGGGTGTACGTGCCGGGCCGGTCGACCAGTCCGTCGACCGTCAGCCGGTAGGTGTCCGGGCCCTTGCGGGGAACGGAGGCCGTGACGGAGTAGTAGCGGAAGCCGCCGCCGTTGGGCAGCAGTCCGGTCAGCCCGGTCGGGTCCTTGCCGGAGGCGGCGCCGAGGAACGATTCGAGGCCGCGCTGGAGGTAGGGCGCGGTGACGAGTCCGGCGGCGCCCAGGCCGAGCATGGAGAGCACCAGACGCCGGCCGACCGGCGTGCCCTCCGGTGTGTGCGGTTGTTCGGTCACCCTCCGAGGAGACCACCCGCGGCCCCGGGAAACCAGGGCCGCGGGCGTTCGTCACACTTTTCGTCCGGATCTTGTGGGCCCCGTAGGGGCCGCGGGGAGCGGGGCGACTCCGTTTGTTACGTAGCGAAGTCAACTGTCCACGGTGGAGAGGCGGTTGGTTCAGCTGACCGCGGTGGAGAAACGGTTGGTTCAGCCGACCGCGCGGGCCGCCGCCCGGCCCGCCGTACGCCCGGAGAAGATGCAGCCGCCGAGGAAGGTGCCTTCCAGCGAGCGGTAGCCGTGCACCCCGCCCCCGCCGAAGCCGGCCGCCTCGCCCGCCGCGTAGACGCCGGGGAGCGGATCGCCGCCCGCGGTGAGCACGCGCGAGGACAGGTCGGTCTCCAGGCCGCCGAGCGACTTGCGGGTCAGGATGTTCAGCCGTACGGCGATCAGCGGGCCCGCCGCGGGGTCGAGGATGCGGTGCGGGGCGGCCGTGCGGATCAGCTTGTCGCCGAGGTACTTCCGGGCCCCCCGGACCGCCATGACCTGGAGGTCCTTGGTGAACGGGTTCACGATCCCGCGGTCGCGCGCCGTGATCTCCCGGCGCAGCGCGGCCTCGTCGATCAGCGGCTCCTCGGTGAGCGCGTTCATGCCGCGCACCAGGGCGCCCAGGTCCTTCTCGACGACGAAGTCGACGCCCCGGTCCATGAACGCCTGGACCGGGCCCGGTACGTCGGCGCGGGCCCGCCCGAGCACGTCGCGGACCGACTTTCCGGTGAGGTCCGGGTTCTGCTCGGAGCCGGAGAGCGCGAACTCCTTGCCGATGATGCGCCGGTCGAGCACGAACCACGTGTGGTCGTGGCCGGAGCGCATGATGTGCTCCAGCGTGCCGAGCGTGTCGAAGCCGGGGAAGAGCGGTACGGGCAGCCGCCTGCCGCGCGCGTCCAGCCAGAGCGAGGAGGGGCCCGGGAGGATCCGGATGCCGTGCCGGGCCCAGACCGGGTTCCAGTTCTCGATGCCCTCGGTGTAGTGCCACATCCGGTCGCGGTTGATGTGGTGGGCGCCCGCCGCCTCCGCGATGCCGAGCATCAGCCCGTCGACGTGGGCGGGCACCCCGGAGAGCATCTTCCGCGGCGGGGTGCCGAGCCGCTCCGGCCACTGGGCGCGGACCAGGTCGTGGTTGCCGCCGATGCCGCCCGAGGTGACGATCACGGCCTGGGCCCGCAGCTCGAAGGAGCCGGTGACCGTACGGCTGCTGGCGGTGCCGCGTGCCGCGTCGCTCGGCTCCAGGGTCTCGCCGGTCACGGTGTCCACGGCGCCGGCCGTGGCGCCGAGTCCGGTGACGCGGTGGCGGAAGCGGAAGGTCACCAGGCCCTTGGCGACGCCTTCGCGCACCCGTCGCTCGAAGGGGGCCACGACGCCGGGTCCGGTGCCCCAGGTGATGTGGAAGCGCGGCACGGAGTTGCCGTGGCCGTTCGCGTCGTACCCGCCGCGCTCCGCCCAGCCGACCACCGGGAAGAACCGTATGCCCTGGCCGTGCAGCCAGGCGCGCTTCTCGCCCGCCGCGAAGTCGACGTACGCCTCGGCCCACTTGCGCGGCCAGTGGTCCTCGGGGCGGTCGAACCCGGCCGTGCCAAGCCAGTCCTGGAGGGCGAGGTCGTGGCTGTCCTTGACGCGGAGCCGGCGCTGTTCGGGCGAGTCGACGAGGAACAGTCCACCGAAGGACCAGTGGGCCTGTCCGCCGATGGACCGCTCGGGTTCCTGGTCGAGCACGATCACGGAGCGGCCCGCGTCGACCAGTTCGGCGGCGGCGACCAGGCCCGCGAGCCCGGCCCCGATCACGATCACATCGGCGTCGTACGCCATGGGTGTCCATCCTTCGCAGGCTTCTTCACGGGCGGGGCGGGTGAGTTGTCCGACCGATCTTCCGTACGCGCGAGTAACGAGTCAACTGGTTGGATGGACAGCATGAGAGCCGCGGACGAGATACTCGACATCGTCGACGAGAACAACCACGTGATCGGGCAGGCCCCGCGCGGCGAGGTGTACGTGAAGGGCCTGATCCACCGGTGTGCCCACGTGCTCGTGCGCGACCCGGAGGGTCGGGTGTTCGTGCATCGCAGAACACCGCTCAAGCTGGCCTTTCCGTCGCTGTACGACATGTTCGTGGGCGGGGTCGTCGGCGCGGGCGAGGGGTACGACGAGGCGGCGCTGCGGGAGGCCGAGGAGGAACTGGGGGTTTCGGGGCTCGACCGGCCCGTGCCGCTCTTCTCCTTCCTCTACACGTCCCAGGACGGCGGAAACCGCTGGTGGTCACGGGTGTACGAGGTGGTCTGCGGGCTCCCGGTGAACCCTCAGGAGGAGGAGATCGCCTGGCACGCCTTCGTCCCGGAGGAGGAGCTGGAGCGGCGGCTGGCCGAGGAACCCGGCGGGCCCGGCGCGTGGGAGTGGGTGCCGGACGGGCGCGCGGCGTACGAACGGCTCAAGGCGCTCCGTGCGGCGGACCGGGCGGGCGAGGCGGGCGAGGCCGGTGCCGGGCACGCGGGGGCCGGGCCGCGCGCGTAGGGTGCGGCACGTGATCGACTTTGCACGGAGCCTCCGGCTGTGGTTCTCGCCCCGGCGGATCGACGAGGAGGGCACGACCCCGGACTACCGCTTCTCGCTGGCCAACGAGCGGACGTTCCTGGCCTGGATCCGGACGGCGCTGGCGCTGGTCGGCGGCGGGTTCGCGGTGGACCAGTTCCTTCCCGACCTGCGGTGGGGTGTACGGGCCGGGCTCGCCGTGGCGCTGCTCGCCGCGGGGGCGCTGTGCGCGCTGCGGGCGGTCAACCACTGGGTGCGGTGCGAACGGGCGATGCGGCGCGGCGAGGACCTGCCGGTCTCCGGCTTCCCGACGCTGCTGAGCCTGGCGGTGGGGCTGGTCGCGGTGGCGATGCTGGTGATCGTCCTCACGGGCCGGGCCGGATGACCGCCCCGGCGTCCGCCGGGGAGCGGGACCCGGGGCTCCAGCCGGAACGCACCCGGCTGGCCTGGCGCCGTACGACGCTCTCCTGCACGGTGGTCGCGATCCTCGCCGCCCGCCAGGCCGTCCACGGCGGCGCCACGGCGGCGGGCCTGACCGGCGCGGCCCTGAGCGCGCTGGTCTGGCTCGCCTTCCTGGGCGTGGCGCACCGGCGTCTGAGATCCCTGGAAGCGGCGAGACCGCCACGCCTCTCGGAACGGGCCGCGCTGACGGCGACGGCCTGCACGCTGCTGCTGGCGGCGTTCGCGGTGACGGTGCTGGTGTGACTGACGCAGGTGTGACCGACGCAGGTGCCCCCGTGTGACAGCACCGGCCGTGTGACGCCACGGGCCGTGTGACGGGATCCGCGGTCGGGGGGCGACGGCTCACCCCATGGTGACGACCACCTTGCCGCCCGTTCCGCCCGCCTCCGCGAGCTGGAACGCGTCCGCGGCCTGTTCCAGGGGGTACGTCCGCGCCACCCCCACGGTCAGCACGCCCTGCTCCGCGAGGCCCGCGAGCTCCGTCAGGTCGGCGGCGTCGGCGCGGGCGAAGCCGTACGCGCCGCCCAGTTCACCGACCGCGCTGTCGGCGATCGAGGCCAGCCGGCCGCCGGGGGCGAGGAGTCCGGGCGTCATGCGGAGGATGTCGCCGCCGATGCTGTCGAGCGCCGCGTCCACCCCGTCGGGGGCCAGCGCCCGTACCTGAGCCGCCAGATCGTCCCCGTACGTGACCGCCTCGCCGCCCAGCGCCCGGATGTGTTCCTGGCCGGACGCGCGGGCGGCGCCGATGACACGGGCCCCGAGGTGGCGGGCGAGCTGGACGGCGAGGGAGCCGACCGCGCCCGCCGCCGCGTGGACGAGCACGGTCTCGCGGGGCCGCACCCGCAGCACCCGGTGGAGCACCTGGTGCGCGGTGAGGCCGGCCAGCGGCAGCCCGGCCGCCTCGGGGAAACCGAGCGAGCGGGGCTTGTGCGCGAGGGTCCTGACCGGGGCGGCCACGTACTGCGCGAAGGTGCCCCGGGAGAGGAAGTCCTCGCGGACGTACCCGATGACCTCGTCCCCGGCGGCGAACTCGGTGACCGCCGCGCCGGGCCGGAGCACGACTCCGGCGACGTCCCACCCGGGGATCACCGGGAAGACGGTGTCGAGCATTCCGTCGAGATAGCCCTCGCGGCACTTCCAGTCGACGGGGTTCACGGCCGCGGCCCGCACCTCGACCAGTACGGAGTCGGGGCCGACCTTCGGCTCGGGACGGTCGCCGTACTCCAGGACGCCGGGTCCGCCGTGGCGGCGGTAGCTGATGGCCTTCATGATCCGCAGCCTCCGCCCCGCCCACGCCCCGCGCAAGCCGGACGGGCCTGTTGCCGTAACGGCGGACGGGGGAAGCACGGCGGCGTCCGGGCGTCGGACGGCCGGGCACCCGCGGCCGGGCAGGGCCGCTTTTCCGGGTGCTCCGTCAACTGGCAGGCTCTGGGAGAGCTTTCGCCCCCCACACAGAGGAGTTCCGATGCCCGCCACCGACCCGTACACCGTCCGCCTCGCCCCCGGCGTGCACGCCTATGTCCAGCCCGACGGCGGCTGGTGTCTGAACAACGCCGGGTTCATCAGTGACGGCGGCACGACGCTTCTCGTCGACACCACGGCCACCGAGCGCCGGGCCCGGCTGCTGCGCGAGGCGATTCTGCTGGCCGGGGTGGAGCTGCCCCGCACCATCGTCACCACGCACCACCACGGCGATCACACCTACGGCAACGGGGTGTTCCTGCCGGAGGCGACGGTGGTCGGTCACGAGGCCTGCCGCAGCGAGCAGCTCGCGGCGGGCCATCAGCTCCATCTGATCTGGCCGGAGACCGACTTCGGGGACATCAGCATCATCGCCCCGAGCGTGACCTACAGCGACCGGCTCACTGTGCACGTGGGCGGGACCGAGGTCCGGGTGATCCACCCGGGCGTGGCGCACACCGTCGGGGACTCGGTCGTGCATCTGCCGGAGCACGGCGTCGTCTTCACCGGGGACCTGGTCTTCCAGGGCGGCACGCCGTTCCTCGCGATGGGCTCGCTGCGCGGCTCCCTGCGGGCGCTGGAGCTGCTGCGCTCGCTGGACGCGTCCGTCGTCGTACCGGGCCACGGGCCGCTCACCGACCCGACGGCGTACGACGCGACGGAGCGCTACCTCCGGTACGTCGCCGAACTGGCCGGGACGAGCCGCGCCGAGGGACTCACACCGCTGGAGGCGGCGCAGAAGGCCGATCTCGGGGAGTTCGGGGAGCTGCGCGAGAGTGAGCGGCTGGTGGCCAATCTGCACCGCGCCTACGCCGAGCTGGCCGGGGAACCGGAGGGCTCGCCGCTGGATCTGCCCGCCGTCCTGTCCGACATGGCGACGATGAACGGCGGTGTGCCGGTGGCCTGCCACGCCTGACCCGCCCGGTGCCGCTCCGATCTCCGGGGTGGCCCCGGGGTGGCCTGGGGCTGGGGGGCTCCGGGCCGGTCCGGGAGCGCCGGGCACTGGACGACATACCGACTGGTCGGCATCATGGGAACGACCGTCCGCCTGTCCGTCCGCACGTCCACGGAGGTACGCCCGATGAGCCCAGCCCCCACGCCAGGACTCGATCCCGAGCGGCTCCGTGACCATCTCGACCGCGCGCTCCCCGGCCTGGTGGGCGGACCGCTCGAAGCGCGGCTCATCGAGGGCGGCCGGTCGAACCTGACGTACACCGTCACCGACGGCACCGGCCGCTGGGTGGTCCGCAGACCGCCGCTGGGCCATGTGCTGGCCACCGCGCACGACATGAAGCGTGAGTACCGGGTGATCGCGGCGCTGCACCCGACCGCCGTGCCCGTCCCCGAAGCGCTGCTGCTCTGCGAGGACGAGTCGGTGCTCGGCGCCCCGTTCTACGTCATGGAGCAGGTGGCGGGCACGCCGTACCGCACCGCCGAACAGCTCGCCCCGCTCGGTCCCGAGCGCACCCGCGCCGCCGTGTTCTCCCTGGTCGACACCCTGGTGGAGCTGCACGCCGTCGATCCCGGGGCCGTCGGTCTCGGGGACTTCGGCCGGCCCGAAGGCTTTCTCGACCGGCAGCTCCGCCGCTGGGGCAAGCAGCTCGACGCCTCCCGGAACCGTGAACTGCCCGGCATCGACGAACTCCAGGCGGGGCTCGGCCGGTCCCTGCCCGTCTCCCCCGCACCCACCGTGATCCACGGCGACTACCGGCTGGACAACGTCCTGCTCGGCGCGGACGACCGGATCAACGCCGTGCTCGACTGGGAGATGTCGACACTCGGCGACCCTCTCACCGACCTGGGGCTGCTCGCGATGTACAGCGCGCCCCTGGAGGTGACCGGCTCACCGATCAGTACGACGGCCGGGGCGGCCGGCCATCCCACGCCGGGCGAGCTGATCGAGCGGTACGCGGCGGGCTCGGGGCGGGACACCACCGGCATCTCCTGGTACACGGCGTTCGCCTGGTTCAAACTCGCCGTGATCCTGGAGGGCATCCACTACCGCTACACCCTCAACCAGACCGTGGGGCCGGGCTTCGACCGGATCGGCGCCCTCGTCCCCGTCTTCATCGAGCACGGCCTCACCACCCTCCAGGAAGGCTGAGTACCCCTGATGGACTTCGCATTCGACGCCCGCACCGAAGAGCTGCGGGCCAGGCTGCTCACCTTCATGGACGAGCACATCTATCCGTCCGAGGAGGTCGCCCGCGAGCAGCGCTCCCTGCTGGCCGACCCGTGGGGCACCCCGGCGGTGGTCGAGGAGCTGAAGGCCGAGGCGCGCAGGCAGGGCCTGTGGAACCTGTTCTTCGTGGACGACCCCGGCCTCCCCGGTGGCGGATACGGGGCCGGGCTGACCAATCTGCAGTACGCGCCGCTCGCCGAGCTCACCGGCCGCTCCCCGGAGCTGGCCCCCACCGCGCTGAACTGCGCGGCCCCCGACACCGGAAACATGGAGGTGCTCGCCCAGTTCGGCTCGGAGGAGCAGCGCAAGCAGTGGCTGGAACCGCTGCTCGCGGGGGAGATCCGGTCGGCGTTCGCGATGACGGAGCCGGAGGTCGCCTCGTCCGACGCGACGAACATCCGGACCAGCATCCGGCGCGAGGGCGACGAGTACGTCATCAACGGCCGTAAGTGGTACATCTCCGGTGCGATGAATCCGGCGTGCACCGTCTTCATCGTGATGGGCAAGACCGACCCGGACGGCGCCGACCCGCGCCGCCAGCAGTCGATGATCCTGGTCCCCCGCGACACCCCGGGTGTCGAGGTGCGCCGCGCGATGCGGGTGTACGGCTACGAGGACCACTCCCACGGGGGCCATGCCGAGGTCGTCTTCGACAACGTACGGGTGCCCGCCTCGCATCTCATCGGTGAGGAGGGCGGTGGGTTCGCCATCGCCCAGGCCCGGCTGGGTCCCGGCCGGATCCACCACTGCATGCGGCTGATCGGGATGGCCGAGCGGGCCATCGAGCTGATGTGCCGCCGGGCCGCGGGGCGTACGACGTTCGGGAAGCCGCTCGCCGAGCAGGGCGTCGTGCAGAACTGGATCGCGGACGCCCGGGTGACGGTCGAACAGCTGCGGCTCCTCGTGCTCAAGACGGCCTGGCTGATGGACACCGTCGGCAACCGCGGGGCGCACACGGAGATTCAGGCCATCAAGATCGCCACACCGCGCGCGGTCGTGGACATCATTGACTCGGCCGTCCAGTTGTACGGCGCGGGCGGCATCAGCCAGGACTTCCCGCTGGCGGAGCTGTGGGCCTCGGCGCGGACCCTGCGGCTGGCGGACGGTCCCGACGAGGTGCACCAGCGTTCACTGGCCCGGCGGGAGCTGAAGAAGTATCGCTGAGCCCTCCCTTTCCTCCTTCCCTGCTCGACCTTTCCCTGCTCGACGTTCACTGCTCGACGGGTTCCGGTAGGGGCAGCAGGCCCATGGACTGGGCGCGCATGACGGTCGAGAGCCGGTCGCAGGTCCCCAGCCTGCGGTAGATGCCCTCGATGTGTTTGTGGGCGGTGCGCGGTGAGATGTGGAGCCGGTGGGCGATGGCGGTGGCGGGGAGGGCCTTGGCGAGCAGGGTGAGCACGGCGTGCTGACGCGGCGTGAGCCCCGCCTCCACCGCCCGCTCGGTCGACGCGACCCTGACCCCGGCCCCGCCCCCGGTGCCGGCGGGTACGGGAGCCGGCTCCGCGGGCGGCCCCGGGGCCGCCCGCCAGCGGGCCAGGGCGCGGTAGTGGCAGTCGATGCCGACGAGGAGTGGCTGCACCCGGGCCGCGTACGCGCGCTCCTCCGGCGTGAAGTCGTCGCGCTCGTGGTGGAGGACGAAACCGCGGGCGACTCCGGCGGGGGCGGGCAGCGGGATGGCGAGCATATGGGCACCGAGCGTCCCCCGGGCCAGCCGATGGCTCCTGCTGCGCAACCAGGAGCGCTCCCCCATCAGCTCGCTCGCGGTACGGGGTGTGCGGTCGGGGGTGGACGCGTAGTGCGCCACCAGCGGGTTGCCCGCCCGCAGTTGGCGAGCCATCAGCGAGTCGAGCAGGCCAGGGGAGACCGGACGCGCCGTCCGCCACGCCTCCACCCGGCCCGTCCGCTCCGCGTAGCGCGCCTGGGCGAGGGAAGCGGCCGGGGAGTGCAGCTCCCGGGTGAGCTCCGCCAGGACCAGCGGCCAGGGCGGCTCCGGATCGGCGCGCTCCAGCACGGCGACGGCCAGGCTCAGCATCTGCGCGTACTCATGCCACAGGGCGGTGCCCATCGATATCCCCCGTGCCCGTACGACCGACAATGACCGTACGTACCCTTTCCACTACTCTCCGCCCCCACACGCCGACCCCCACTCCTCACCCCTCGCGACCGGGGGCCGTCAGCAGGGCACCACGTAGTAGACCGGACTCCAGCTCGCGGTGCCGGTGTCGGGCGCCACATTGCTCCAGCGCTCCGAGCGGTTGGAGTTCAGGAAGCGCGCCCTCGTCCCCCTGGTCTGGTTGTTGTTGAAGGTGCCGTCGCCGGTCCACGACAGGTTGTAGGTGCCACACCGGTAGTAGTCGAGCGTGTCCCCGCCCCGGTACAGACAGAGATGCCCGGAACCGCAGGCGGCGGGCAGCCGGCTGCTCACCGGTGGCAGGGCGAGGTCACGGGCGGACCGCTGGCCTGGCGCCGCGACCGTGACATCACCGCCCGGCATGGTGATCCTGTTGGCGGAGACCTGCCTGCTGCCCGCCAGCTCGCTCAGATAACCCTCCACCCGCTCCTGGAGACCGGCGGCCTGATCAGAGGTCAGTCCGGCCCGGTCGGTCTGGGCCGCATAGGTCTGACGGGTCTGGTCCGGGGCGGTCTGCGCCCCCGCCGGCGCCGTCATCGCACTCATGGCGAGCGCCCCCACGGCAACCGCCCCGACCGTGGCCTTCAGCATGAACGCACGGATCCTGTTCATCGATCCCCCTTGTTTTCCCTGCCCGGAACCCTGACGTTCCGTAGCGCCAACACAACTCATCGTGACGAACGCGCTCGGCGGGCCGCAATGCGTACAAGTACGTATGGCGAAGGCGTGACCGGTGGTGCAGGGTGTGCCTGAAGAAGGGGGCGCGGCGCGCGGCGCCGGCCGGTCAGGGGCGCAGCGCCCGCAGCAGCAGGTCGGCCAGGTGGTCCGCGACCTGCTGCGGGGTGAGCGGGCCCTCGGGCCGGTACCACGTGGAGAGGTGGTGGACCGAGCCGAAGTGGTAGTCGACCACCAGGTCGGCCGGGGTGGCGGTGGAGAAGACTCCGGTGCGCTGGCCCTCCTCGATCAGCGCGCGGAAGCGTTCGTGGTAGCGGCGCCGTTCGGTCCGCACCTGTCTGTTCTTCTCCGGACTGAGGTGGTGCATGGAGCGGAAGAAGATCGCGGCGTCGTCGAGGTTCTCGATGGTCGTCACCACGACATCGGCGGCGGCGTCCCGCAGCCGGCGCTCGACCGGCCCCCCGGCGTCCGCGAAGCCGTCGAGCCGTTCCTGCTGGAGGCGGAGCACCCGGGCGTAGACCTCGTGGAGAAGGTCCTCCTTGGAGCCGAAGTAGTGGTACAGCGCGCCCTTGGTGACGCCCGCGGCCTCCACGATCTCCTGGACGGACGTCCGGTCGTAGCCGTGCACGGCGAAGAGCCGGGTGGCGGCGGCCAGCAGCCGCTGCGGGACGGGCTCGCCGCGTCCGTCCGTCGTCCTGGCCATCTGCCGCCACCCGCCTTCCGCTCCGTGTCACCCCCGGGGAACCCCTACGGGTCCGGTGGGGGACTGTCCCCGCCTGGGACGCTCATGAGCGGGAACGCAGTTCCCGCCTGAGGATCTTCCCACTCGTGGTCTTGGGCAGCTCGGGCAGGATCTCGGCCTCGCGCGGGCACTTGTACGTGGCGAGCCGCTCCCGGCAGTACGCGGTCAGCTCGGCGGGCTCCACCGTGACACCGGGCCGGGCGCTCACATACGCCTTGACGCTCTCGCCCCGGTAGGCGTCGGGGACACCGATCACCGCCGCCTCGCGCACCGCCGGATGGGTGTAGAGCACGTCCTCGACCTCGCGCGGCCAGACCTTGAGGCCCGACACGTTGATCATGTCCTTCTTCCGGTCGACGACATAGAGCCAGCCGTCCGGGTCCATGAAGCCGATGTCGCCGGTGCGCAGCTCGCCGTCCGGGAACGTCTCCTCGGTCGCCACCGGGTCGTTCCAGTACCCGGCGGCGATCTGGGGGCCGCGTACGGCGATCTCCCCGTGCTCCCCGAAGGGCAGTTCCCCGCCCTTCTCGTCAACTATCCGTACGACCGTGTCGGGGCCGGGCACCCCGACCGAGAGCGTCCCGGAGACCGGGTCCACCGGAGCCTCCGTCTGGGGCGGTACGGAGGCGCAGCCAGCGGTGGACTCCGTGAGGCCGTAGCCGTTGCAGAGGTACGGTCCGAGCCGCGCGCGGAACTTCTCGACCAGCGCGGGCGGCAGCGGCGCGCCGCCCGAGGAGATCATCCGGAAGGAGCTGAAGTGGTCGGGGGTCACGTCGGGGTGGGCGGCGAGGGTCATGAAGGCGGGGGCGGGGCCGACGGTGTACGCGGGCCGGTGCTCGGTGAAAGCGTCGAGGACGACGCCGGACTGGAAGTGGTGGGCGAGGGCCAGGGTGCCCGCGTTGGCGACGCACGCCGCGAGTTCGCAGACCATGCCGGTGATGTGGAAGAGCGGGGCGAGCGCGAAGTAGCAGGCGCCCTCGGCGATGGGCTGGCCGGCGCGCTGCCGCTCGGCGATCACCATGATGTTGGCGTGGGAGTTCATGGCGCCCTTCGGGCGGCCGCAGGTGCCGGAGGTGTAGCTGATCAGCGCGGTGTCGCCGGCGGCCGGGTCGCGGCCGGCCGGCGCGGCGAGTCCGCCGCGGGCCACGGCCAGCAGGTCGGCGGCGTCGCCGTCGGGTGGCGGCTGCCGGGTGAGGCCGAGGACCCGGGGGTCGTCGCGGCTCTGGAAGTCGAAGTCGCAGGCGGTGAGGACGATCCGTACGGCCGAGGCCTCGACGGTCTCGCGCAGGTATGCCTCCCAGGTGCTGTCGGCGCAGATCACCGCCGTGACCTGGGCGTCCGCGAGGATGTGGGCGACCTCGGCGGACTTGTACACGGGGTTGAGCGGTACGACGGTCGCACCCGCCTTCCAGGCGCCGAGCAGCGCCAGGACGAAGTGCGGGGTGTTCTGGAGCATCAGCGCGACCCGGTCGCCGCGCGCCAGGCCCCGGGCGGCGAGATGGCCGGCGACCGCGTCGGACAGCGCGTCGGTCTCGCGGTAGTCGAGGCGGCCGTCGAAATAGGCGAGCGCGGTGCGCTCCGGGGCGCGCGCGACGGCGGTGCGCAGGGCGTGCACGAGCGAGACGGCCGGGTCGACAGGGGCCCGCTGGGCCTCGTTGAGCCGGCCGAGCCAGGGTTGGGCGGAGTAGATGGACACGGCGGTCACCCGGTGCCTCTCTCCCACTTCTGCTGGATGTGGTTCATGGTGGAGAGCCAGCGGTCGGGGTCACCGGCGCGGGCCTGGTAGTAGCCCGCCACCTCGGGGTGCGGGAGTACGAGGAAACGGTCCTCCGCCATGGCGTCGAAGAGCGCGTCGGCGACCGCCTCCGGTTCGATCGCGGTGGGGGTGAGGACGAGCTCGCCGGCGCTCCCGGTGGCGGCGAGCATGTCCGTACGGACGCCCTGCGGGCAGATGGCGTGGACCTGGAGCCCGCGGTGGCGGTAGGTCAGCGAGAGCCACTCGGCGTAGGCGAGCGCGCCGTGCTTGGTGACGCTGTACGGGGCCGCGCCGATCATGGTGAGCAGTCCGGCGGCGGAGACCGTGGAGACGAACCGGCCCGCGCCGCGCTCCAGCCAGTCGGGGAGCAGGGCGCGGCTCGCCCGGACGTGCGCCATGACGTTGACGTCCCAGGCGGACGACCATGCGTCCTCCTCGGCGAACGCGTCGCCGCCGGTGCCGACGCCCGCGTTGGCGCAGTAGATGTCGACGTGGCCGCCGAGGGCGGCGCGGGCCTCGGCCACGACATGGGAGGCGTCGCCGGGCAGAGCGGTGGCGCCGATCTCGTCGGCGACGGCGGTGGCCTTCGCCGCGTCGAGGTCGTTGACCACCACGCGGGCACCCTCGGCGGCGAACCTGCGGGCGAGGGCGGCGCCGATGCCGCCGCCGGCCCCTGTGACCACTACCCCCGCACCGTGCACCGCGCTCATCGGGCCTGCCTTTCGGGCGTTCCGGTTTCCGTCATGGACTTCCCTGACTTCCCTGACTTCCCTCTAACAGACTAACCAGTCGGTATGTCAGGGGGAAGTGGAGCGGAAAACCTCGGGGACGGGCCGGGACGGCCTCGTTCCCCCGGCGGGCCCGGGGCGCTAGCGTGCGTGGCCATGACAGACGGCAGCCGGCGGCGCACCCGCCGCGGACCGCCGGCCGATCACGGAGGTAGCGCGATGAGCCTGTCCAGACGGGGACTGCTGGCCGCCACGGGCGCGGTCGGTGCCACGGGCGCGGTCGGAACGGCCGGCGCCGCCGGTGCCCTCCCGCCGGCCGCCGCGGCGCGGTCCGAAGGCGCCGGCGGGAGCGAGAACGGGAGCGACAGCGCGAGCGGGAGCGGCCGGAGCCGTACGCGCGTACGCACCGGCTTCGACCGGCTGGCCGCCGACGGCTACCGGCCGCTCGCCGGCCAGAAGGTCGGCGTCGTCACCAACCCGACCGGGATCACGGCGGACGCACGCCACATCGTCGACGTGATGCACGCGGACGACCGGGTGCGGCTGACCGCCGTCTTCGGACCGGAGCACGGCTTCCGGGGCACGGCGCAGGCGGGCGGCTCCGAGGGGCGGTACGACGACCCGGCGACCGGGCTGCCGGTCTACGACACCTACCTCAAGAGCGGGCAGCCGCTGGCGGATGTCTTCACCGCCTCCGGGGTCGACACCGTCGTCTTCGACATCCAGGACGCGGGCGCCCGCTTCTACACGTACATCTGGACGCTGTACGACTGCATGGAGGCGGCGGCGCTCGCGGGCAAGCGGTTCGTCGTGCTGGACCGGCCCAACCCGGTCACCGGCCGCGCGGCCCTCGGCCCGGTCCTGCACCCGGAGTTCGCGACGTTCGTCGGGCGCCGGCCGATCGCGCAGGCGCACGGCATGACGGTCACGGAGCTGGCGCGGCTCTTCAACGGCGAGTTCCTGGAGCGGCCCGTACCGCTGGAGACCGTACGGATGTCGGGGTGGGCGAGGGACGACTTCTTCGACGCGACGGGGCTGCCATGGGTGCCGCCGAGCCCCAACATGCCCACGCCCGACACGGCCCTGGTGTACGCGGGGACCTGCCTCTTCGAGGGCACGAACCTGTCGGAGGGCCGCGGCACCACACGCCCCTTCGAACTGCTGGGCGCGGAGGGCGCCGACCGGAGCTGGGCCGAGGCGGCGAACGCGCTGGAGCTGCCGGGGGTGCGCTTCCGCGAGGCGTACTTCGCGCCGACGTTCTCCAAGTTCCAGGGGAAGACGGTCGGCGGTGTCCAGCTCCACGTCCACGACCGCGCGTCGTTCGATCCGGTACGCACCGGGATCGGGCTGCTGGTGACGGCGAAACGGTCGTGGAGCGGGTTCGCCTGGCGCCCCGATCACTGGATCGACAAGCTCACGGGGTCGACGGCGGTCCGGACCATGATCGACGCGGGCGCGGAGCCCGACGAGGTGGCCGCCGCCTGGCGGGACGACCTGGCCGCGTTCCGTGCCGTGCGGCGGAGGTATCTGACCTACCGCTGAGGCCCGGCCGGCGCGCGCCGGCCACGGGCCCGTCCGGCCGACAACACACCGTCCGACAACGAACCGGCTGATAACAGTCGGTGACCCACCGGTATCCGAGCGTGTCCGGCAGGCGGCGTTGACCGCGTCGTTCACCGGCCGTGAGAGTGCCTGTCGTGATCGACGAGACACTGTCCCCCACGTCCTCCCCCACACCCGCGGAACCGGCCGCGGACTCGCCGGAGAGCCCGGAGAGTTCGCGCCGGGTGGCCCTCGCCAGCTTCATCGGCAACACCATCGAGCTCTACGACTTCTTCATCTACGGCATGGCGGCGGCGCTCGTCCTCGACGACGCCTTCTTCCCCAACCTCTCCCCCCTCAACGCCACTCTCGCCTCCTTCTCCACGTACGCGGTCGCCTTTCTGGCCCGCCCGATCGGCTCAATCGTCTTCGGCCATTTCGGCGACCGGGTCGGCCGCAAGACCGTGCTGGTGGCCTCGCTGCTGCTGATGGGGCTGTCGACCGCGCTGGTGGGGCTGCTGCCCGGGTACGCCACCCTGGGGGTCTGGGCGCCCCTGCTGCTGGTCCTGCTGCGCTTCCTCCAGGGCATCGGAATCGGCGGGGAATGGGGCGGTGCGGTGCTGCTCGCCGTGGAGCACGCGCCGCACGGCCGACGCGGGCTGTACGCGGCGTTCCCC
This sequence comes from Streptomyces sp. NPDC088124, assembly GCF_040685895.1. Taxonomy (NCBI): domain Bacteria; kingdom Bacillati; phylum Actinomycetota; class Actinomycetes; order Kitasatosporales; family Streptomycetaceae; genus Streptomyces; species Streptomyces sp. NPDC088124. The sequence continues at coordinate 46,659 of NZ_JBFBJB010000013.1, forward strand.
CAACTCGGCCCGCCCGTCGGCTTCTCCGCCGCCACCGGCGTCTTCTGGCTGGTGTCCGCGACACTCGACGAGGCGGCCTTCGCGAGCTGGGGCTGGCGCATTCCGTTCCTGCTGTCCTTCGTGCTGGTCGCGGTCGGGCTGGTGGTACGGCTGAAGATCAGCGAAACCCCGGTGTTCACCCGGGCCGTGGCCCGTCAGGAGGCGAGCCGGGCACCCATGGTGGAGCTGCTGCGGCGCCACACCCGGGACCTGCTGCTCGGGGCGGGCGCGATGGCCGTCGTGTACGCCCTCTTCTACACGTCGATGACCTACAGCCTGGCGTACGCCACGTCGACCCTGGGGGTACCGCGCGACACCATGCTCGCCCTCTCCCTGATCACGTGCCTCTTCCTCGCGGCCGGCATCTGGCTCGCCGCCACCCGCTCCGACACGGCGGGCCGGCGCCGTCCGGCGCTCCTGGGCTGCGGACTCGCCGCGATCTGGGGGCAGTTCCTGTTCCCGCTGCTCGACACGGGGCGGCCGGTGCTGATGGCTCTGGGCCTCGGGGGCGCCATGCTCTGCGTGGGCGTGGCGTCGGGGTCGATGGGCGCGTACCTCTCCGAACTGTTCCCCGCCCGCGTCCGCTACTCGGGCGCGTCCCTCGCGTACAACCTGGGCGGTGTCCTGGGCGGCGCGGTCTCCCCGCTGGTCGTCCCGCGCCTCCAGCCCGCCTTCGGTTCGGCGTCGGTGGGCTGGTACGTCAGCGCGATGGCCGTGGTGTCGCTGCTGTGCGTCCGGGCCCTGCCGGAGACGCGGGAGCGGGAGTTGGGCTGAGAGCAGAGTGCGGACAGCGGACAGCGGACAGCGGACAGCTGAGAGCGGACAAGCCTGGGCCCCGTAACCCCCGGGGACCTGCCGGGAGTTACGGGGCCTCCGGACGGGGCCGCTGAACGACTCCTCCGGTGGTGCGTCAGTGCCGCTTGCGCCGCGGGATCTCCAGGTTGGCGAGGTACTTGCGGCCGGTCCAGGCCGTGTTGGCCGAGCCCGCGGGGTTGATCGGGCGGGGCGAGTTCTCGTCGGGGGTCTCGTCGTTGCCCGCGTCGTCGTGCTCGACGAGGAAGTGGTGGTGGGCGGGGTTCTTCAGCGCCGAGAAGATCCTCGGATAGTCGACGTCGCCCTTGCCGGGGTCGGTGAAGAAGAACCGCTTTCCGGCGTTGGCGGTGCCGGGCTGCGCCTCGCGGTTGCCGTTGGGGTCCCAGCGGATGTCCTTGACGTGGAAGAGCGGGAAGCGCTCCGGGTCGCGGCTGATGTACTCGTACGCGCTCTGGCCCGAGATCTCGATCCATCCGAGGTCCAGCTCGAACTTCACGTACCGCGGGTCGGTCTCCTCCAGCAGGATGTCGTACAGGGGCACGCCGTTGACCAGCGTGAACTCCACGTCGTGGTTGTGGAAGTAGAAGTAGTCGAAGCCGTTGCGGACGGCCTCCCTGCCCCACACGTTGAAGGCCGCGGCCATCCTCTTGTAGCCGTCGACCGTGCGCGGCGCGGTGTACGAGTGACCGGTACCGACCGCCTTGAGCCCGAGTATGTGCGCCTCCTCGTAGATCCGGGCGCGTTCCTTGGGGTCGTACCAGATGTTCTCGACCATGCCCCGGGGGCCGAAGTGGTTGCCCGCGACCTTGAGGCCGTGGGCGTCGGCCAGCTTGCGGAGCTGGGCCGGGGTGCGTCCGTCGTAGTCGCCGCCGATCTCGAACTCGGCGTAGCCGGCGTCGGCGAGCATCTCGAACGTACGGGACATGTCGAGCTCGTTGTCGGCGAGCAGGTCGCGGACGGTGAAGAGCTGGATGCCGATGCGGTCGAGCGGGAGGTCGCCGCCCCTGCCGAACCCGTAGTCCTCGTTCCGGCCGCCCTGGGGGTGACGGGCGGAGTCGGCCGCCGCGACGCCGGACATCGGGCCGAGGGCGCCGGCCACCGCGGCTCCGCCGGCCGCGCCGAGGAGTCCCCGCCGGGAGGTCATCAGAGGGATCCGTGGGTTCGTGTGTCTGCCGTTCATGTCAGTGTCCTCCTTGCCCAGGGGGCATCGCGATGCCCGGCTCGCCTGGGCCCGTGCTCGGTGCCAGGGGGTGCTGAATGTCCGGCTGGAGCCTAAGTCTCGCCAGCATCAATGGAAAGACTCAGTTCGACAGAACTTTTATCGTTACCGACAGAACTTTGTCTTCTCTTGAGCAGTTGGGCGGCGGTCATGAGCACGTCCGGGGCCCGCACGGCTGTGGGCCGGACCCGATCTCGGGTCCGGCCCACAGATCACTCCGAGCGATAGGTGTCCCCGCTCTCAGCGGTGCGAGGGGAACTCCACCACCTGCTGGTACGTCGGCCTGTTCTGCCAGTTGACCTTCGGGTGGGTGATACCTCCGAGCGCCCGGTGGATGATCGTGTCCGTGCACCACTGGTCGCCCGCCGAGCAGTTGTCGTCCCCGGGGTAGACCGTGTTCGCCGGGACCGCCGCCGCCGTCTTCAGCGTCGTCAGCAGGACGTCACGGCAGGCGCCGAGCGAGCCGCCGCCGCAGTAGGTCTTCGGCGAGGCGCTCTGGACCGGCTCGCCGAGGACCTGCCTGAGGTCCTTGTCGACATAGCCCCACCAGCCGTACTGGAACGACGAACCGCTGTGCGCGCCGGTCGGGCCGTGGCTGGAGGCCGGGGACTCGTCGATCGGCAGCGAGGCGGTGAGCGCGCTGTAGAGACCCTCCCCGAGTCCCGGCTTGAACTGCGCTTCCACCAGCCGTGGCCACCACGCGTCCATGGTGCGGACCGCCGCCGCGTTGGCGTACGTGTGCGAGCCCCGCGCGGTCTCCTTGCGGAGCGCGCCGGCCGCCTGCCAGGTCTCCAGCTGCTGGACGACCGTGTTCAGCGCGGAGTCGGTGACGGGCGCCGAGCGGATCACCTTCAGCAGGCCGGGCAGGACCTGTTCGCCCCTGAGGTCCGCCAGGGCGGCGTTCGCCATCGCGCGGGTGAGCGAGGCGCGGGTGACGCCGCCCGCCTGGACCAGTTTCTTCACCCGGTCGTCGAGCAGATCGCCCCGGTGCACGGCGCCGTAGCCGAATCCGGCCGCGTCGTAGTCCTTGGCCTGCCGGTTGTTCCAGGAGATGTAGTAGTCCTGCCCGACGGACTGCGGGTGCTGGGCGAAGGGGGTGTACGCGGACTCGTTGTACACCGGGTCGAAGCCCTGCCACTCGTACGCCCGCTCCGCCTTCACCGGCAGCGACGCGTCCACGCCGGACGCCCGCACCGGGTTGAGGCCGCTGTTGTAGTAGGCGGCGGTGCGGGCGTCCGCGTAGAACCAGTTGAAGGCGTAGCCGACCTTGTGCGCGGCCTGCTGGAAGGCCGCCGCGCCCGTCATGAACGCCGGGTCGTTGAACATCTGGAAGCCGATGATCGAGTCGGCCTCGTGGCGGTACGTGGTGCGCAGCGAGGTGTACGCGACGGGTTTGCCGCCGACGGTCGCGCGGTGCGTGACCATCCCGTACTTGGTGCGCCAGACCTGGAGCCGGTACGAGCCCTCGGCGGTGGAGTCGGCGGTGGTGGGCTTCCAGGCGTTCTTGCGCTCCATCTTCTCCATCGGGGTGCAGACGGAGCGGAAGAGGTACGAGGTCGACGCCTTGGTCGGGGCAGAGCCGTTCGGCTCGCAGAGCTCGACCGCGTAGGTGTCGGTGATGTCCTGCTGCGAGGAGGTCGCGCTCCACGCGTAGTCCTGGCCGCGCCCCATCTGCACGTACATGCCGACGCCCGCGAAAGAGACGCCCCGGGCGCTGATGCCGGGACCCTGGAGCTCCTGGAGCATCATCAGCTGTGGCGCGAAGTAGCCGGTCTGCGGGCCGAAGACCGCGACCGGGTTCCCGCTCCTCGTGTGCGCGCCGGAGACCAGCAGGGCGTTGGACATGCCGCGCTTGGCGGAGAGGGACCCGGCCGGGACGACGCCGTCGTCGAAGATGCCCTGGAGCGGCTTGAGTTCCTCGGGGGTGTCGACGGGAGCCGTGGCGCGGGTGACGGCCGAGCCGGTCCTGTCGTAGACGAGGGGTTCGGCGGTGACGGAGCCCGCGTCGGGCAGGGCGGTGCCGCGCGGCTGGTCGGGCTTCTGGGCGTACGGGAAGCTGGTGCCGTCGTGGACGGTGAGGACGGCCTCGGGGTCGTTGCGCTGCCGGAAGGCCTCCCAGACCGCCGTGCCCTCGGCCACGCCATACTTCTGCTGGGCCGCGAGGAGGGAGAGCGCCGCCTGCACCTCGCCGCCGCCTCCGCCGCCGAACTGGCCGCCGACGACCGAGGCGATGGAGATCAGGTCGGTGAGCTTGAAGGGCTGGATCTCCCCGACGTTGGTGATCGAGTCGATCTTCCCGGTGAGGACGTACTCGCCGGGGAAGTAGCGGCCGTCCTTGGCCTTCTGGCGGTAGGCGTTGATGCCGTCGACATACGCCTGCGCGTCCGCCATGGCCTGCTCGCCGCGCGCGCCCTCGGTGGACCTGATCCGCTCGATCTGGGCCTCGTACTCGGCCTCGGTGTACGGGGCCGCGGGCCAGAACTGCTGTTCAAGACCCTGGTTGGCGAGGGCGCCGCCGGCGAAGGAGGTCAGCTCGCCGCGGCCGATGTGGCGGAAGAGGTCCATCATCCAGAGCCGGTCCTGGCCCGCGGCATACCCGGCGCCGAACTCGGTGCCGTAGCGGGTGGTGCCTTTGATGTGGGGGACGCCGGTCTTCTTGTCGCGGGTGATCGTGACGTCGGAGCGGGGCGAGGTGACGGACTCGACCTGGTCGGACGGTACGCCGAAGGAGGCGTCGTTGAAGAAGTCGGTGACCTTGGCGTCGGTGAGACCGTCCTGTCCGGCCACCAGGGAGTCGTAGCGGCTCAGCTGGTCGGAGGCGTGGGCGGGGAACGTCCCGAACAGCCGGTTGCCGAGGATGTCGGCGAGGGTGGCGTTGCCGTTCTGGCCCGGCGGCAGGATGTCTGCGCACTGGCCCTGGCAGTAGTCGGGGTCGGCCGCGGCGGCGGCCGGTGCGGGGGGTGCGGCGGGGACGGCGGCCTGCGCATGGGGGGTCAGCAGGGCCGCGCCCAGCGCGAACACCGCGGCGGCGGTGAGGGTGGCGCGGTGGGGTCTTCCGGTGCGTCGTCGCATGGGGTGCTCCTCGGGGAGGCCGGTGCGCCGGAGGTTACCGGCGGTATGACTCGCCGGTAAGGTGAACATCAGTCACCTTTTCCGGATCCCCACACCCGAACTCCGCGCGGTTCCTGTGAATCGGGTTCGAAAACTGCTCGATATGAACCGGAATGCCAGGATCCATGGCTGCCATCTGTTTTTTGATGGAGCCGAACGGGGCAGGCGTACGTCCATTCCTCAACGCCGAACAGCGACGGAGGTGGCAGGCGATGGCCGGATTCCGGAGTCTCGCGAGACAGGTGCGCGATCCGCGGTGCGACCTGGCCTTGCGACGGTATTCCCTGCGCAAGTGCCTGGAGCGGTTCGCTCCTTACGGACACCGGGCTACCTGGGACCATCTGTGCGCGAGGCACAGCATGGAGCCGGAGGACAGGGCGCCCGACCCGGCGCGGCTGACGGCCGCGCTGGAAGAACTGGAAGAGGCGCGGGCCGTCTGGCTCGCGTACGAGACGGAGTTCGCCGAGCGGCGCAGGCGCGAGAAGCACGACGGGCTGAGGCAGCCCGGGAGCTGCGACGACTGGCACCGGCGGGCCTGGGGAGGCAACGGCGTCGCGCGGTGCGACGATCCGGCGGTCCATCCGTCGGAGTCGCTGGCCGAGGTGCTGCGCCGGCTGGTCTCGGGGCTGAAGAGCGGCCCCGGCGCCGCCTGCCCCGTCTGCGCGGAGCGCGGGTTCGTCTGGCGGCCCGACCTGTCGGGCGAGCCGTGGTCGGGACCGGTCTGCACGGGCTGCGGCATCGTCGTACCGCCGCCCCTCCTCACGTCCGAGGCGCTGGCCCGGGCGAAGCGGATGCGGATGAAGGATCTGGCGTCGGTGGCGTAGGACCTGTGGGGGCGAGTCCGGAAGACGGCACGCCCCCACGGAGTCAGGGCCGCGGGCCGGATGACGGCGCGCTCAGGACGCCCAGGGCGCCTGATGCGCCTGATGCGCCTGATGCGCCCGGTGCGCCCGGTGCGCCCGGGATCAACGCGGGCCCGGGGCGGGGTCCTTCGCTGACGGCCGTTCCTGGGGAGCACGGCGCTCCGGCAGCAGGCGCGAGCCCGTCAGGCGGTCGCCGAAGATGTCGTCGGGGTTGGACAGGACACAGGTCTCCAGCGAGAGACAGCCGCAGCCGATGCAGTCCGTGAGATGGTCGCGCAGCCGGCCGAGCTGCTTGATGCGCTCGTCCAGCTCCGCGCGCCACGCCTCGGACAGCCTGGCCCAGTCGTCCCGCGTCGGCGTGCGCTCCTCGGGGAGTTCCGCCAGGGCGTTCCTGATCGTCGCCAGCGGGATGCCGACCCGCTGCGCCGCCCGTACGAAGGCCACCCGGCGCAGCGCGTCACGGGAGTAGCGGCGCTGGTTGCCACTCGTCCTGCGGCTGGTGATCAGCCCTTTGGACTCGTAGAAGTGCAGGGCCGAGACGGCGGCGCCGCTGCGCGCCGACAACTGTCCGACCGTGAGTTCGCTGATGGTCTCCGGAATCTGTGGCACCCCCCGGAGCCTACTGCCCTCGTTGACATCCGAGCACTTGCGCAACATGCTCGTGCTGAGCAAGCGCTTGGACAGATGCGGGCGGACCGACAGCACGGACGGACAACGGAGAGGCGGCACCAGGGACATGGCCGAGCCGAGGATCTTCACTTCAGCCGAGGAGCTGCGCGCCGGGATCGGCGAGCAGCTGGGACACAGCGACTGGCTGGAGGTCGACCAGAAGCGGATCGACCTCTTCGCCGAGGCCACCGGCGATCACCAGTGGATCCACGTGGACCCCGAGCGCGCCGCGCGGGGCCCCTTCGGGACGACGATCGCGCACGGCTATCTGACGCTGTCGCTGCTGCCCGCGCTGGTACCGGAGGTCGTGCGCGTCGAGAACGTGAAGATGGGCATCAACTACGGCACGAACAAGGTCCGTTTCCCCTCTCCCGTGCCGGTCGGCTCGCGGCTGCGCGCGACCGCCGTCCTGAAGGACGTCACGGAGGCGGGCGGCGGTGTCCAGATCACCACCCTCGTCACGATCGAACGCGAGGGCGGCGACAAGCCGGCCTGCGTGGCGGAGTCGGTGTCGCGCTACTTCTTCTGACCGGCGGGGCCCTCGGTCCTCGGCGCGGCCACCATGCGCAGGACGAGATCGGCGTAGAGCGCGCCGACCTCGTCGGGCGTCCGGGGGCCCGCCGCGTTGAACCAGCGCGCCACGTCGATACAGAGGGAGAGCACCGCGAGCGTCGTCCCCGGCACGTCGGGGACGTCGAACTCCCCGTCCCGTACGCCGTCGACGAGGATCCGGCGGATCGCCGCGCTGCAGCCGCGCCGCAGCTCGACGATCTCCGCGCGGTGCTCGGCGCCGAGCGCGTCCAGTTCGTACTGGACGACCCGCGCCGTGGTGTGCCGCTCCGCGTGCCAGCGGACGAAGCCGCGTACGGCGCCGGAGAGCCGCTCCGCCGCCGTGCCCCCGCCGTCCGCGGCGGCCGTCAGCAGCGCCAGGGCGCTGCCGTGGCCGATCCGGCTGATGCGGTGGAGCAGCTCTTCCTTCGTCTTGTAGTGGATGTAGAGCGCCGCCGGGCTCATCCCCGCGCGTCCCGCGATGTCCCGGGTGGTGGTGGCGTGATAGCCGCGCTCGGCGAACGCCTCGACGGCGGCGACCAGCAGCTTCCTGGCCGCCTCCGGGGTGACCTCACCCCACGGCGTGTGCTCACCGTCGGCCGCCTGCTCCGCCGTGCGCATCGCGCGCCCCTTCCGTTCGGTCGTCCATTCGACAGGACGCACACCATACCCCGGCGGTGAGCAAGCGCTTAGGGTCTAGAGCTTCTGGAAGGGGTCGTGCTCGGCCAGGATCTTCTCCAGCCTGGCCTGGTCCACCCGGCTGGTGATCTGGCCGGCTTCCTGGCGGTCCCTGATCACCTTGGCGAGGGTGAACGCCGAGGTCGTGAGGTAGAGGACGGAGATACCGAGGAAGCCCCGTACCCAGGCGCTGGCGTCGAGCTTGACGATGCCGACGGTCATCGCCACGAGGGCGAGGCCGAAGGAGGCGACGGCCTGCGCGTAGTAGGCCGGGGTGATCTGCTGCTTGACGGGTGTGTCGGTCATGCGGGACAGCCTCCGCCGCTGTGGCGGAGGCCACATCCGTACGCGTACTCAGGGCGTACTCAGGGAGGGACGCGTCCGCGCCCCTCCGTCGGTCTCGATATTGCGGTGGGAGCGGCGGCACGGTCGGCGTACGTTCCCCTCATGACGTCTGCGACCGGCTCCCCCCGTTCTTCCGGTTCCTCCGGCTCCGCCACCTCGCCGGTCCCTCCCCCCTCCCGGCTGCCCTGGCTGGCGCCGGCCGCGGCCGGGGTGACGGTCGTTCTCTGGGCCTCCGCCTTCGTCTCGATCCGCAGCGCGGGCGCGGCGTACGCGCCGGGGTCGCTGGCGCTCGGCCGGCTGCTGGCCGGGGCGCTCGTGCTGGGCCTGGTCTGCCTCGTCCGGCGCGAGGGCCTGCCGCCGCGGGCCGCCTGGCCCGGGATCGCCGTCTCCGGGCTGCTCTGGTTCGGCGTCTACATGGTGGTGCTCAACTGGGGAGAGCAGGAGGTCGACGCGGGGACGGCCGCGATGGTGGTGAACACCGGACCCGTTCTCATCGCGCTGCTCGGCGGCCGGCTGCTCGGCGAGAGCCTGCCGCCCCGGCTGCTCGCCGGCATGGCCGTCTCGTTCGCGGGCGCGGTGGCCGTGGGTCTGTCGATGTCGGGCGAGGGCGATGCCTCGGTGCTCGGGGTGGCGCTGTGTGTGCTGGCGGCGGTCGCGTACGCGGGCGGGGTGGTGGCCCAGAAGCCTGCGCTGGCGTACGGGAGCGCGCTCCAGGTGACCACCTTCGGCTGTCTGACGGGCGCGGTCGCCTGTCTGCCCTTCGCGGGGCAGCTCGTCCACGACGCGGCGGGGGCGCCGCTCACCGCGACGCTCAACATGGTCTATCTGGGCGTGTTCCCGACCGCCCTGGCGTTCACGACCTGGGCGTACGCACTGGCCCGTACGACGGCGGGGCGGATGGGGGCGACGACGTACGCGGTGCCCGCGCTGGTCGTGCTGATGGCCTGGCTCGTGCTGGACGAGATCCCGGGGCTGCTCACCCTGGGCGGCGGCGCGCTCTGTCTCGCCGGGGTAGCGGTGTCGCGCTCGCGGCCGCGCTCCCGTACCGCCGTCGTCCCGGGGAGCGCCGAAGTGGCGGAGCACCGGAACGCCGGAACGCCCGAGGGACAGAGGCCGGCCTGAGCGCGACCGTCCGCGTCCCGCCTCCGCGCCCCCGCGTCCTCGGCTCCCCCGGGCCCCTCTCCGGGCTCCTGACGGCGTCCTCCGCCGGGTCCGGACGCGTCAGGCGTCGAGTCCGGGCTGGTCCCTCGGTGCGGGGCAGATCCGCCGGCCGAAGTCGTCGAAGACGTAGAGGTGTGCCAGATCGACCAGGAGCGGCACCTGCGCGCCCGTCCGCAGCCGCATGTCGGGGCCGGTGCGGACCACCAGGTCGCTCGCGGCGATGGCGGCGCGTTCGGGGCTGTGGGCGGCGGGCTCCTGGCGCGTCAGCGGCTCGTCGACGGCCACACCGGGAGCGGAGCCGTTGACGCCGGAGCCGTTGGCGCCGGGGCCGTTGGCGCCCCGCGCGGCCGGCCGGCCGCGCAGCCGGTCCAGGAGACCGGGGCCGTTCTTGCGGCGGCGTACGGCGGACTTCGGGCGGGGCGATTCAAGATCGGCCACCACCGCGGGCCGGGAGCCGATGTTCAGATGGACGAGCGCCTCGTGTCCCTGGTACTCCATGTGCTCGACGATGCCGCTCAGCGCCACCTCGCCCGAACGGGCCTGGCTGGGCGGGGCGATCCTGGCCGCCTCCGAACGCAGGCCGACGATGATCTGCCGGCCCTGCTGGATCCGGAGCAACTGGTGGTCGGAGCTGAGGGGTTCGGGCAGCCGCAGCCGCTGGCGGCCGAGGTCGATCGACATCAGGCCGTCGAGCGGCGCGTGGACGACGGCCTGGAGCAGGTTGATGCGCGGGGTGCCGATGAACGCGGCGACGAACACGTTCTCCGGCAGGGCGTAGACCTCGCGCGGCGCGCTGACCTGCTGGAGGACCCCGCCGCGCATCACCGCGACCCGGTCGCCGAGAGACATCGCCTCCGCCTGGTCGTGCGTCACATAGACGGTGGTGACGCCGAGTTCGGCGGTGAGGTGGGCGATCTCGGCGCGCAGATGGCTGCGGAGCTTGGCGTCGAGGTTGGAGAGCGGTTCGTCCATCAGGAAGGCCGAGGGGCGCCGGGAGATGGCCCGCCCCATCGCGACGCGCTGGCGCTCGCCGCCGGAGAGCTGATTCGGATAGCGGTCGAGGACGCTCTCGATGCCGAGCATCCTCGCGGTGGCCTCGACGCGCTCGGTGCGGTCCTCGCGCGGATTCTCCAGCTTGAGCGGAAAACCGATGTTCTCTCGATTGGTCATGGACGGATAGAGCGCGAAGTTCTGGAACACCATGGCCATTTCGCGTTCCCGCGGCGGCATGTTGTTGGCATATTCACCGTCGAGGAAGAGATCTCCCTCGGTGATGTCCTCCAGACCCGCGATCATGCGGAGTACGGTCGATTTCCCGCACCCCGACGGGCCGAGGAGCACCAGGAATTCACCGGGTGCGATATCGAGCGAGAACCGGTCGACCGCGCGGGCCGACCGTCCGTATGCCTTGCTGACGCTGTGCAGGGATATGGCGCGAGTCATGAATGGTTCCGCCCGGAAGAGGAGGGTGGAGCGGGTGCGAGGGTGGAGCGGCCGCGAACGCCTGAAGTTAGCCGACTACGCGCGGTCAGGGAATGATTCGCGCGAAGCTTCCACTCCGCTCGCACTCCCCCTGCCCGTGCCCCCGTCCGTACCCCCGCTCGCGCCTGCGCCCGTAACCCCGCCCGTAACCCCGCCTGTACTCCCGCTCGCGCGCCCGTTCGTGCCGCCGCCTGTGCTCCCGTCGTGCGTCGCGCCCGGCTTCCGGGGCCCGAGGGCGGCCGCGCCCACCAGCAGCGCGCCGAGCATCAGGAACGGCGCACCCGTGCCCGCGACGCCCGCGACCAGACCGGCGGAGGCCGGGGCGGCGACCTGCCCGAGGCGGTTACCGGTGAGGCGCAGCGCGAGCGCGGTGGAGCGCGCCCCGTCGGGGGCGGCCCGTACGACGGTCGTCATCGACAGCGGCTGGCCGACGCCGAGGCAGAAGCCGAGCGCGGCGAGCATCAGCGCGAGCCCCCAGACCGGTACGGGCAGGGCGATGCCCGCGCACAGCAGCCCGCCGAGCAGACAGGTCGCGGTGAGCAGGACCGTACGGCCGACCAGGCGGAGCATCGGGGTCATCACCAGACGGCAGGCGATGGTGGCGGCGGCGCGCAGGCTGAGCAGCGCGCCGATCACGGCGGGCGCGATGCCCCGTTCCTCGCCGACGACCGGCAGATAGGCGGTGAGGATGTCGGTGGTGGAGAGCACGGCCAGGCTGATGAGGATCCCGGCGGGCACACCCCGGGTACGCAGGATGCGGTGGACGGGGACCCGTCCCGAACTCCGGTCCCGGGCGGCGACGGAGGTACGGGGCTCGACACGCCACAGCGCGGTGAAGGAGACCGCTGCGACGGTGGCGGCGACGAGCAGGGCGAGCGCGCTCGTACGGGCCATCGCGCCGCCCTGACCGGAGACGACCAGACCGGCCGCGGCGGGGCCCGCGAGCTGGCCGAGCGAGGCACCGATGGTGAAGTGGCCGAAGTTGCGGTCCTGTTCGGCGGGTGCGCTGCGGCGGGCCACGATCGACTGGGCGCCGATGACGAAGCAGAGGTGGCCGAGTCCCATCACCCCGCTCCAGGCGGCGAGTTCGACGAGAGAGCCGGCGAGGCCGCTGAGGGCGCAGCCCGCGGAGATGAGGACGACGCCGGTGACGAGCAGGGGGACACAGCGTCCGTGGTCGGTCCTGCGGCCGAGCGGTACGGCCGCGAAGAGCGGCAACAGCGCGTACACGGCGGTGATCACGCCGATGGCACGCTCGTCGGCGCCGACCGAGAGCGCCCGGTAGGAGACCGCCGGCCGCGCCATCGACACCGCGCCCTGGGCGAACCCGAAGGCGATGACGAGGCGCAGGAGCCAGCTTCTCCCACCGGGCGGCACATCGTGTCCTGGGGTTTCGTTCATCAGATAATGCCGAAGACTACCCCGGCGGCGAGAACGACGAGCGCGGTGAGCGCGGCCCATTTGACGGTGAAGCGGGTGTGGTCGCCGAACTCGACCTTCGCCATGCCGACGAGGACGTAGACGGCGGGGACGAGGGGGGACGACATGTGGAGCGGCTGGCCGACGAGGGAGGCGCGGGCGATCTCCAGCGGGGAGACACCGTGCGCGGCGCCGGCCTCGGCGAGGACCGGCAGGACGCCGAAGTAGAAGCCGTCGTTGGACATGAAGTACGTGAGCGGCACGCTCAGCAGACCGGTGACGATCGCCATGTGCGGGCCCATGCCGTCCGGGATGGCGCCCACGAGCCAGTCGGCCATGTGCTGGACCATCCCGGTGCCGGTGAGGACCCCCGTGAAGACGGCGGCGGCGAAGACCATGCCCGAGACGTTGAGGACGTTGTCGGCGTGGGCGGCGATACGGGCCTTCTGCTCGGCCATGTTGGGGTAGTTGACGGTGAGGGCGAGGGCCGCGCCGAGGAGGAAGAGCACCGGGATCGGCATCAGTTCCATGATCATGGCGGTGAGGAGCGCGACGGTCAGCCCGGCGTTGAACCAGTAGAGGCGGGGGCGCAGGGTGGGACGGTTGGGGTCGAGCCCCTGGAAGCCCTCGTCGTCGTCGGCGTCGGCACCGTCATGGGCGGAGTCGCCCGCGTGGCCGGGGCCGTCCGCCGTGGCGGTGGCGGCCGTACCGGTGCCCGCGCCGGCGCCGGTGCCCGCGCCGCCTCCGGCCTTCACGAGAAGCTGCTCGATCTTCGTCGCGGACGAGCCGGACGCCCCGGACGCCCCGGACGATCCCGGCTCCGTCTCGGTGACCGTCTCCGTCTTCAGCGCCTCGTCCAGCGTCAGCACGCCGAGCCGCTTGCGCTCCCGGATGCCGAGCACGTAAGCGAGGATCAGCACGCAGAGCAGTCCGACGGCGAGCGCCGGGATCATCGGGACGAACACCTCGCCCGCGTCCACCTTGAGCGCGGTGGCGGCCCGGGCGGTCGGGCCGCCCCACGGCAGGGTGTTCATCACGCCGTTGGCGGTGGCGGCGACGCCGGTCATGACGACCCGGCTCATCCCGAGCCGCTTGTACAGCGGGTACATCGCGGAGACGGTGATCATGAAGGTGGTGGAGCCGTCGCCGTCCAGCGAGACGATCGAGGCGAGCACCGCCGTGCCGACCACGATCCGCATCGGGTCCGCCTTGCAGAAGCGCAGGATGCCCCGGACGATCGGGTCGAAGAGTCCGACATCGATCATCACACCGAAGTAGACGATGGCGAACATCAGCATCGCGGCGGTGGGCGCGAGGTCGCCGACGCCCTTGATGACGTAGTCGCCCAACTGTGCGCCCTGTCCGACAATGACGCAGAAGAGTGCGGGTATGAGCACCAGTGCCGCGATCGGCGACATCTTCTTCATCATGATCAGCACCAGGAAGGTGGCGATCATGACGAAGCCGAGGATGGTCAGCATGGGAAAGGCCCCTCACGTTCACCTTTGAACTGCCGCCGGGGGCGGCGGTGCGGATGACGTTAAGGCGGCGTTCCACGCGTTAACAAGATGTTGACATGCGAGCAATACGAGCAAAACCCCAGGTCACAGCGGTGCCGGGGCGGACGGAGCGGCGCATCGGGCCGGACAGGATGGTGCGTCGGGCCGGGTGGGGCGGTGCGCCGGCGCGGGTCGGCGGTTCAGTCGAGCGACTTCGCGAGATAGCCGCGCAGCAGTTCCCTGGTCTCCGCGACGATCCCCGGCTCGCCCGCGGCGTCCGCGCGGAAGGCGAGCTGGAGGAGCGCGTCGGTGGCCTCGACGGCGACCAGCACCGTACGGTGCAGCGCCGCGTCCGGGGTCCGGCCGAGGTGTCCCGCGAGCAGTCCGGTGAGGCGGCGCGCGACGCGGTGGTTGGGATCGTCGTCCGGCGCGCCATCCGCGGCGGCATCCCGGACGGGCGCGCGGCGGCCGGCACCGAGCGGGAGCTGGGCGCCGAAGTCGACGAGGGAGAAGCCGGGCACGGTGCGCTTCATGGCCAGGTACTCGTCCAGCAGCGCGTCGACCGCGCCGCGCCAGTCCCGCGCGTCGAGCCGGCCGAGCCGGTCCGTGACCTGCGCGGCGTAGCGGTCCAGGTTCCGGACGGCGAGGGCGTCCGCCATGGCGCGCTTGTTGCCGAAGAAGCGGTAGACGGAGCCGATGGGGACCCCCGCGCGGGCGGCGACGGCGCGGGTGGTGAGCTCTTCGTACCCCGTCTCGTCGAGGAGTACGGCACAGGCGTCGAGGATCCGGGCGAGCCGCTCCGTGCTGCGGCGCTGGACGGGGACCCTGCGCAGGGTCTGTGCCGGGCCCCGCCGCGGCGGGGCGGCGGGCGGCACGGCGGCCGCGGCGCCCGCGGCGGCCGCGGCGGGCGCGGATCCCGGGACGTTCGGAGCACCCGGGGCGCTCGGATGACCCGGGGCGCCCGCTAAGGCGGAGGGGACGGCGGACTGTTCGTTCGTACGGTCGTGTGACACGGGGTCCATGATGCCGCGCGGCCCCGTTGACGTGCCGGTCGCTCAATCCTACGGTTGTCCATAGGATTGGACCGGAGCCCCACCCGGGCCCGGTCCCGCCGGACCAACGGGAACCCCCTCGACCAGGGAGCGGACGATGAGCGGCATCGAACAGACACGGAAGGCGGCCACGGACCTCGGCCACTCCCCCGGCTTCGGCAACGAGCACAGCTCGGAGGCGGTGCCCGGCGCGCTGCCGCACGGCCACAACTCACCGCAGCGCGCGCCGCTCGGGCTCTACGCGGAGCAGCTCAGCGGCAGCGCCTTCACCGAGCCCCGGAGCCACAACCGCCGCTCGTGGCTGTACCGCATCCGCCCCTCGGCGGCGCATCCGCCGTTCGTGCGGATCGACAACGGCGCGGTGCGCGGCGCCCCGTTCACCGAGTCCGTCCCCGACCCCAACCGGCTGCGCTGGAACCCGCTGCCGGAGCCGCCGCCCGGCACCGACTTCCTGGCCGGCCTCTGGACGCTGGGCGGCAACGGGGACGCGGCGCAGCGCTCGGGCATGGCGGTGCACCTCTACCACGCCAACGCGCCCATGACGGACCGGGTGTTCAGCGACGCGGACGGCGAACTGCTGATCGTCCCCGAGCGCGGCGGGCTGCTGATCCGTACGGAACTGGGCCTGCTCGCCGCCCGCCCCGGCGAGGTGGCGCTGATCCCGCGCGGGGTGCGGTTCCGGGTCGAGCCGCTGGACGACGTGGTGCGCGGGTACGTCTGCGAGAACTACGGGCGGCCGTTCGTCCTGCCCGACCTCGGCCCGATCGGGGCCAACGGCCTGGCCAACGCACGGGACTTCCACGCACCCGTCGCCGCGTACGAGGACATCGAGCGGCCGACCCAGGTGATCAGCAAGTACTGCGGCAACCTGTGGTCGGCCACCTACGACCACTCACCGCTCGATGTCGTCGCCTGGCACGGCAACCATGTGCCGTACGTCTACGACCTGCGGCGCTTCAACGTGATCGGCTCCATCAGCTACGACCACCCCGACCCCTCGATCTTCACCGTGCTGACCTCGCCGTCCGACACCCCGGGGCTCGCGGGCGTCGACTTCGTGGTCTTCGCGCCGCGCTGGCTGGTCGGGGAGGACACGTTCCGGCCGCCGTACTTCCACCGCAACGTGATGAGCGAGTACATGGGCCTGATCGAGGGCGCGTACGACGCGAAGACGGCCGGCGAGGGCGGGTTCGTGCCGGGCGGCGGCTCGCTGCACAACATGATGTCGGCGCACGGCCCGGACCGGGAGACCTTCGACCGGGCGAGCGCCGCCGAGCTGCGGCCGCAGAGGATCGACGGACTGGCGTTCATGTTCGAGACGCGCTGGCCGGTGACGCTGGCCGGGCAGGCGGCGCGGGCCGCGCATCTCCAGCGGGGTTACGACGAGGTGTGGCAGGGTCTTGAGCGCCACTTCAGGCCCTGACCCGCTGGGAGTTCACCGGTGACCGCCTTCGCCCCCGACTCACTGGTCCTGAACCGCAAGCTGCCGCTGTGGTACCAGGTCTCGCAGTCCCTGCGCGCCTCCATACTGGGCCGCCGTCCGCACGATCCGCTGCGGCTGCCCACGGAGGAGCAGCTCGCCGCGCACTACGGGGTCAGTGTGCTGACGATGCGCCAGGCGCTGAAGGAGCTGGAGGAGGAGGGGCTGATCAGCCGGCACCGGCGGCGCGGCACCTTCATCGAGCCGGGCGCGCGGCGGGGCGCCCCGCGCCGGCTCCTCGGTTCGGTCGACGCGATCGTGGCGCAGCAGTCGGGCGAGCTGACCACGGTCCTGGACCACGGCCCGGTCCCGGTGCCGGGTGAACTCGCCGAGTACTTCCCCGGGCTGGACGAGGTGGTCACGTACCGCAGGCTGCGCCGCGACGGCGAGAGCGGGGAGCCGGTCAACTGGGCGGAGAACGCGGTGCGTCCGGAGGTCGCGGCACGGCTCGACGTCGCGGACCTGGAGCGCTGGCCGATGACGAAGGTGCTCCGCGACACCCGGGGGATACGGATCAGCCGGATCACCGACACGGTCGAGGCCCGGCTGGCGGACCCGGTCACGGCGGAGCTGCTGGGGGTGCCGCTGCTGAGCCCGATCCTGCACTACACGGGGGTGACGTACGACGAGGGCGGCCGGGTGGTGGACGTCGCCAGGATCCGCTACCGGGGCGACCGGTTCTCCTTCTCGGTCACCGTGGAGACGGACACCGGTCCTGCGGGTGAACCTCCGGCGCGCTGATCCGGTCGGCACCGGCGGCGGTTACGCTTTCGCGGACGGCACACGGGAGAGAGGCGACGGGGAGGGTCCGGGGATGGCTGCGACGCGGGCCGACGCGGCGTTCGGGGATGCCCCGCTGCTCGGCGAGCTGATGCCGTGGTCGACGCCGCCGTTGCGGCTGGGGCGGCCGTGGGTGCTCGCGCCGGACTCCGGTTCGCTGACGGCCCGCTGGGACCGGCTCGTACGGGCCGAGGGCGCCGAGCGGGAGGCGCTGTTCGGGGTGACCCGGGCCCGTACACCGCAGAGCGCGGTGGCCGCGCTGCCCGGGCAGGCCACCGGCACCGGGCGGTTCGCGCGGGAGACGGGGCGCTGCCCGGAGCCGCTGCGGGTGGCCCACGGACCGTTCGACGAGCAGTGGCTGATCCCCGACCACCGGCTGATCGACGCGGCGCGCCCCGAGCTGTGGCGCGTCGCCGACGCCCGGCAGCTCTTCGCGGTGGAGCAGGGGTACGTCCCCCAGGGCGACCCGGGACCGGCGCTGCTGGTCAGCGCGGTCCTCCCGGACGGCCACTCCCCCGCGGGGCGGCCGGGCCGGATCCGGCCGCTCTACCGGCGCCCCGGCGGCGGGGAGCCCAATCTCGCCCCCGGGCTGACGGAGCTGCTGGCGGCGCGTCTCGGCCGGGCGGCCGGTGCCGAGGACGTGCTGGCGTGGGCCGTGGCCACCGCCGTCCCCTCGCCCGCCGGGTGCGTGGTGCCGCTCACGGCCGACCCCGGTGTCTGGGACTCCGGGGTGGAGCTGGGGCGGCGGATGACCGGGATCCAGCTCCGCGGGGCGCGGGGCGGCGAACGCCCCCGGCTGCCCGGCGGGCGCCGCCCGTACGTACGCGCAGCCGTGCCGGACCGGCCCGACTCGCTGACGTACGACGCGGTGGACGAGGCGCTGTGCGTCGGCGCCACCGGCCGCATCTCGCCCGTACCGGCCGGGGCCTGGGACTTCACGGTCGGCGGGGCGCGGGTGCTGGAGCTGTGGTTCGAGCGCCGTGCCCGGCACACGGATCCGCCGGTGCCGGGCACGCTGGAGGCGATCGGGCCGGCCGGCTGGCCCCAGGAGTGGACCTCGGAGCTGCTGGAGCTGATCACGGTCCTGGCGCTGCTCGCGGAAGTCCGGCCGCTCCGGCGGAGGTTGCTCGCCGAAGCCGAGGCCGAGGCCGGAGCCGGAGCGGCCATCGGGCGGGCCGAACTGCGGGCGGCCGGTGTCCTGCCGGTCCGGGCGGCGGCCCGCCGCCCGGCATCGGTGCTCGACCACCACGAGGAGGGCCCGGACGGGCAGTTCGCCCTCGTCTAGGGTCCCTCGTCGGGACCTCAAGCCCTCACGCCCTCACGCCCTCAGGACCGTCGGCCGCCCTTCCGCTCCGCCGCCGGTGCGAAGGAGTCGAGCACCCGGCTCAGCGCCCGGTCGAAGACCGCGTCCAGGTCGATGGGGCCCGAGTCCTCGGCCAGCGCCGCCGACAGCCGCGGGTAACGGCCCGAGGACAGCTCGCTCACCATGTACGCGATCCGGATCTCGTGTTCGCGCTCCGCGGACCAGGGCAGCGCCCGCACCCGCTCCGCCGTGTGCAGCTCGTTGGCCACGTAGGTGGTCACCACCCCGTTGACCATCGCGACCAGCTCCATCTTCTCGCCGTACAAGAGGTCGAGCCCGTCCAGGCAGCGCAGGCTGTACTCCAGGAAGCTGATCACGTTCGGACTGAATCCGTAGGCGCTCGACATCAGCCCCGCCATCCAGGGGTGGTCCCGCATCATCGTGCGCGCGCGGTACGCGAGGTGGGTGAGGTCGGCGCGCCAGTCGCCGGACGGCTCCTCGGGCAGGGGGTACGCGCCCGCGACCGCGTCGACCATCAGCTCGTGCAGGTCCTCCTTGCGCGGGATGTAGTTGTAGAGCGACATCGTGCCGCAGCCCAGCTCGGCCGCCACGTGCCGCATGGTCACGGCACCGATGCCGCCGACGTCGGCGATCCGGACGGCGGCGGACGCGATGTCGGCGCGGCTGTAGGCCGCCTTCGGCCCGCGCCCGGCCCGCTCGGGGCGGGCCCAGATCACTTCGGGTTCAGCAGGTCGCCCCGCCATGGATCATCACCTCGCCCACCATCCTAGTTACGTACACCGTACGTAGTGCGCTATGGTGAGCCGCATGACAACTACGTACGCTGTACTTAGTGAGGGTCTGGAGAAGCGCTACGGCGGCGCCGGTGGCGTGCCCGCCCTGCGCGGGCTGGATCTGGCGGTCGCCGAGGGCACCGTCTGCGGGGTGCTCGGGCCGAACGGCGCGGGCAAGACGACCGCTGTGCGGGTGCTGACCACACTCACCACGCCGGACGCGGGGAGCGCACGGGTGGCGGGGCACGATGTCGTGCGCGAGCCGGGCGCGGTGCGCCGCGCGATCGGGGTGACCGGTCAGTACGCCAGTGTCGACGGCGAGCTGACGGGCCGGGAGAACCTCCGGCTCTTCGCCAAGCTGCTCGGCATCAGGGGCGCGGCGGGCCGGGCGCGCGCCGACGAACTGCTGGAGCGCTTCGAGCTGACGGACGCCGCCGCCCGGGTCGCACGGACCTACTCCGGCGGGATGCGGCGCCGCCTCGACCTGGCGGTGAGCCTGCTGACCCGTCCCCGGGTGCTCTTCCTCGACGAGCCGACCACCGGGCTCGACCCGCACAGCCGCAACCAGATCTGGGCCGCCGTGCGCGCGCTCGCCGCCGAGGGCACCACCGTCCTGCTGACCACGCAGTATCTGGAGGAGGCCGACCAACTCGCCGACCGCGTCGTGCTGATCGACCGGGGCAGGGCCGCCCACCACGGCACACCCGCCGAACTGAAGGCGAGCATCGGCTCGTACGCGGAGGTCGTCCTCGCGCAGCCGACGGCGGCCGCCACCGGAGACGCGGGGGACGCGGCGCTGGTCGCCGCGGCGAGGGTGCTCGACCAGCTCACCGGCGCCGAGCCCGTCCTCGACCGGGAGCGCCGTACGGTCGGCGCCGTGGCCATGAACCCCGCGCTGACCGTGCCCCGGATCGTCCGGGAACTGGACGCGGCGGGCGTGCCGGTGGTCGACGTGAGCCTGCGGCCGCCCACGCTGGACCAGGTCTTCCTCCGCCTGACCGACCGCAGCCGCGATTCCGTCGCACCCCCCACGCGCCCCGCACCCCCCACGCGCCCCGCGTCCGGCACGTCCGACGCGTCCGGCACGTCCGTCCCGAAGGAGCACGCCGCATGAGCACGCTCGCCTACGACAGCGGCGCCGTCCTGGGCCGCCACCTCCAGCGGATCAGGCACGCCCCGGGCGTGGTGATCCTCACCCAGACCATGCCCGTCAACATGCTGCTCTTCTTCGGCTACGTCTTCGGCAGCGCGCTGGCGATGCCGGGCGAGGAGTACCGCGCGTACCTCGTGCCCGGACTGCTCGCGGCGACGGCCGCGGGCGGCTTGATGACGGGCATGTTCCAGGCGTCGTACGACGCCCAGCGCGGCGTCACGGACCGCTTCCTGACGCTGCCGATGAGCCGGGTCGCGGTACCGCTGGGCCAGACCCTGGCGGATCTGCTGACCACGCTCGCCGGAATGGTGCCGCTGCTGCTGGTGGGGCTGGCGGTGGGGTGGCGGATCGAGGGCGGCGCCACGGGCGCGCTCGGCGCGGTGGGGCTGCTGCTGCTCTTCCGGTTCGCGACCGCGTGGATCGGCACGTACATCGGGCTGCTCGTCCGCAACGAGGAGATCGCGGGGCAGCTCGGCGCCGCGACGTTCGTGCTGCCGCTGCTGTCGAACGCGTACATCCCGGCGGAGGGGCTGCCCGGCTGGCTGCGTACGGTCGCCGAGTGGAACCCGATCAGCGCGGTCGCGGCGGCGGTCAGGGATCTGTGCGGCAACGCCGCCCCGGTGCCGGACGCCGCCTGGCCCGCCGCGCATCCGGTGGCCGGATCCTTGCTGTGGTCACTGGTGCTGCTGGCCCTGTTCGTACCGCTGGTGGTACGGCGCTACGCGAGGGGCGGGGAGTGAGGCGGCGGCACGAGCCGCCTTCGGGACCGCGGCCGGCCAGGGCCGGTGTCGGGGAGTGGACTCACCGGCCGGGCCGCCGCGGAGGGGACGGAGGAGGAGACAGGAAGGCGGCAGCCTGCACTCGGCCGGCCCACCGAACGGTCGCGGGTGGTCCGAGCGCGGGGGTACCGCGAGCAGCCTGAACCGTGAAGGTCAGCGGCGGCTGCCGAAGAGCGTGCGGCGCAGCCGCCGCAGCGGCGCGAAGAGCGAGACCCGCGCGCCCTTCCTCGTGTGTGTCTCCGACCTGTCCCGTGCGGTCAGCTCCCGCATCAGCAGCGTCGCCTCGACCGTCTCCCGCTGTGGCACGGCGGGACCGCCGAGCACCGCGAGATGGCGGTCGAGGCGCGAACTGCTCGCGCTGCTCCCGCAGGTGATCGCAGGGATTCGTGCCCTGCTGTGCACCGTTATCTGTTTCATTCCACTCCCCACCCGTACGAGGGCACCCGGTCCGGGCAGGTTAACCCTATCGTCCCTTCAGGACACCCGTGTATCCCGCCTTCGGGCAGAACCACACTCGTACGGGGAGGAATGGACACGGCCCGATCCGTCTTAATTCAGGGCGAGTTGGACAGTTCGCCCGGTCGCGAGCGACCCGTGCGAGGGACCCGTGCCGGGGCCTCCCCGAGGGCCTTGCGGAAGGGGCTCAACAGAAGGGATGTACGGGAAGGGCTCACGCGGCCGAGGTGAAGACCGGCAGGTAGCCCATGGACTGGCCGGCGGCCGTGGGGTGGTAGGACTCGCCGATGTCCAGCACGTTCAGGCTGTTCAGCCACGAGGCGCTGGAGCAGATCTCGTGGCCGGTGAAGGCCGTGGAGACACTGGCGTAGGAGAAGCCGTGGTCGGCGGCGCGCTTCTCGGTCGCGGCGTTCAGATAGTCGGCCGCGCTGTTGATCGCGGCCCGCTTCGCCTCGCTCAGCCCCGCGATACAGGTCCCCTTGAGCTGGTAGAAGCGGGGATAGCCGAGGACCACGACTCTCGCCGACGGGGCCTTGGATCTGATCGCCGTGTAGACCGTGTCGAGGTTGCCGGGGAGCGTGGAGTCGACGAACGCGCGGGCCTGCGCGATCCGGTTGAGGCAGGCGCTCTCCGACTGGAGGACACAGACCGTCATGACGTCGGAGAATCCGGCGTCGTTGCCGCCGGCACTGATGCTGACGAGGTCGGTGGAGGAGTTGAGCGGCCCGAGCTGACTGGCGGTCACATCGCTCGTACGGGCGCCCGAGCACGCGGTGAAGGCGAACGAGGCGGGTGAGTTCGCGGCGGCCCAGAGGGCCGGATAGGCCCTGGGGGTGCGCTTGCAGGCGCCACTGGCGCTGTCGTACCCGCCGGAGCCGACCCCCGAGGAGTACGAGTCGCCGAGCGCCACGTAGTCGACGGCGGCGGCCGACTCGGCGGCCGAGGCCGCCGATGCCCCGGTGAGGGCGAGGACGGCACCGAGGAGGAGCGAGGATGAGAATGCCGTGATTCGGGCCAGTTTCATAGAACCTCTCCTTAGCAGGATTTCTGCCACAACTGTCGTACCAGCAGCGACACTTCACTGGAAGTGTCCATGCCAAGAACGCACGGTGAGAGTTTCCCTTGGATCGTTATGAGTACACGGAGCATGCAGAATTGAGCGGAACCGATCAGGGATGTTCCGGGTGTGACCGGCGAAGTACGGCCAAAGAAGCAAAAACCCGTGCCGAGGTTCCAGCTCTTGCCATACAGTCCCAATCATCAATACCGTCGTACATCCACCCGCATCGGTCCATCATGCAAGCGGCTCCTGGGGAGGGCTTCAAGCGTCGCGATGGCTCCCGGTGCGGGGCGCGGTAGGGGGGTGCCGCGCTCGGTGACCGCGCTCCGCGCTGCCGAGTCGCGGGCCGCGCGACCAGTTCCACAGCTCACCCGTCCAGCACGGAGTGCCATGCGCCATGCCGTCATGGCGGGGTGAGAACCCCCCTTTCGAACCGGAAACACAGCGGGACCGCCCGGGGGTGGGCGGTCCACCGGACGAGAGGGAAAGTCTTGTGAGCGCGTTTCTGCGCCCGGCGATACCGGGTGACGATCCGTTGGACATTCCGGCCCGGCTCCCGGTCGAACAGCGGAGCCAGGCCGAGGGGCATATCCAGATCGAACAGCAGGGCGAGCGGAAGGACCGGCTCGCGTACCGGCCGATCTCCTCGCATCTCGCGATCACTCCACCGGTGAGCGTCGTCATACCGGCCATGAACGAGGCGGAGAACCTTCCGTACGTCTTCAAGACCCTGCCCGAGTGGATCCACGAAGTCGTCCTGGTGGACGGTGACTCCACCGACGGCACGATCGAGGTGGCCCGCGCGTTACGGCCGGACGTCAAGGTCGTCGCCCAGCGCGGCAAGGGCAAGGGGGACGCCCTGATCAGCGGCTTCGCCGCATGCACCGGCGACATCATCGTGATGGTCGACGCGGACGGCTCGGCCGACGGCCAGGAGATCGTCTCCTACGTCTCGGCCCTGGTCTCCGGCGCCGACTTCGCCAAGGGCTCGCGGTTCGCCAACGGCGGCGGCACGGACGACATGACGGCGATCCGCAAGCTCGGCAACCGGGTGCTCTGCGCCGTCGTCAACGCCAAGTTCGGCGCCCGCTACACCGATCTCTGCTACGGCTACAACGCCTTCTGGCGCCACTGCCTGGACGAGATCACCCTGGACTGCACCGGCTTCGAGGTCGAGACCCTGATGAACATCCGGGTCGTCAAGGCCGGACTGAAGGTGCAGGAGATCCCGAGCCACGAGTACGACCGGATCCACGGGGTCAGCAATCTGAGAGCCGTCCGGGACGGCCTGCGCGTCCTGAGGGTGATACTCCGCGAGCGGGGCGTGCCCCGCTCGAACCGCCGCCGCCCGGTCGCCCTGCGGATCAGCGTCCCCGCGGCGCCGCGCGGGGAGGCGTCGTGAGCGTCGTGACCGAAGACCCGGCGCACGGCGGTGGTGCGGCGGCCTCGCGGCACCGGCCGTTCACGGTGGTCGTCTGCGTCTACACCGAGGACCGCTGGCAGGACATCCTCGCGGCGGTCGACTCGGTGGCGGGGCAGTCGCTGCCGGCCCTGGAGACATTGCTCGTCGTCGACCACAACCCGGCCCTGCTGGCGCGGCTCACCGCGCACTACGCCGAGCGGGCCGCGCGCGGCGAGGTGCGGGTGCTCGCCAACGCGGGGCCGCGCGGCCTCTCGGCGGGCCGCAACACCGGGATCGCGGTGGCCCGCGGCGCGTTCGTGGCGTTCCTCGACGACGACGCCGTGGCCGAACGGGACTGGCTGCGCCGCTTCGACGAGGCGTACGGGGACGATCCGCGGATCCTGGCCGTGGGCGGGCGGACGATGCCCGCGTGGGCCTCGGGGCGCAGGCCCGCCTGGTTCCCCGAGGAGTTCGACTGGGTCGTCGGCTGTACGTACCGGGGGCTGCCGGAGGGTGTGGTCCGGGTACGCAACGTCCTCGGCGGCAACGCGTCGTTCCGGCGCAGCGCGTTCGACACGGCGGGCGGCTTCGCGACGGGCATCGGGCGCGACGGCGACCGGCGCCCGCTCGGCTGCGAGGAGACGGAGCTGTGCATCCGGCTCACCGAGGCGGTACCGGACGCGGTGCTGCTGATCGACGACCGCGCCGTCATCCACCACCGGGTCCCCGCGGCCCGCGAGCGGTTCGGCTACTTCCGTACGCGGACGTACGCCGAAGGACTGTCCAAGGCACTGGTCGCCAGGAGCGTGGGGGCGGGCAAGGGGCTCGCGTCGGAGCGCCGCTACACCACCCGCGTGCTTCCGGCGGGCATCGCGCGCGGTCTGCGCGACACGGTGCGGGGGCGGCCCGGCGGTCTGGGCCGCGCCGGGGCGATCGTGGCGGGGGTGGCCACCACGGCGGCCGGCTATCTGGTGGGCCGCTACCGCACCCGGGGCGGGTCCGTGGCGTTCACGTCGGGGCCCATCGAACGGAGGGGGCCCGGCGCCGCCGAGGAGCTGCGCGGCCGGTGGGAGGCGGCCGTATGACCATGGGGAGGAGGGGCCCCGCGCCGCGCCGCGCGCCGGGCCCCTCCGGCCCCGCGTCCGCGCCGGACCCCGGCGCCCCGGGCTCCGCGGGCGGCGTACCGATCCTCATGTACCACGCCGTCACGGACCGGCCCGCACCCGCCACCCGCGCGCTCTCCGTCCCGCCCCGGGCGTTCGCCGCGCAGATGGCGCTGCTCGGCGCGCGCGGCTTCACCCCGGTCACCACGGCACGGCTCGCCGACGCCTGGCGCACCGGGAAGCCGCTGCCGGAGCGCCCGGTGCTGATCACGTTCGACGACGGTTACGAGGGGGTGCACCGGTACGCGCTCCCCGTTCTCGCGGAGCACTCCTTCGCCGCGACGCTCTTCGTGTCGACGGCGTGGCTGCGCGGCGGGTCCTCCGATCGCCGGGCGGGCGGCGCCCCGGACACCATGCTCGACTGGGACCAGGTACGGGAACTGGCCGCCGCCGGCACGGAGATCGGCGGCCACAGCCACACCCATCCGCAGCTCGACCAGACCGATGACCGGCGGCTGCGCTTCGAGACCGGGCGCTGCCGGGAGATCCTCACCGAGGAGCTGGGCGCGGAGCCCGTCTCCTTCGCCTATCCGTACGGCTACTCCAGCCGGCGGGTGCGCCACGCCGTCCGCGCGGCCGGGTTCACCCAGTCGCTGGCCGTGGGCAACGCGCTGGCGCGCCGGAGCCAGGGCCCGTACGCGCTGGAGCGGGTGACCGTGCGGCGCACCACCGGGATCGAGGAGTTCGGCCGGCTCGTCGAGGGCCGGGCGCTCGGCCGTGCGTTCGCCGGGGACCGGGCGCTGACCAAGGGGTACGCGCTGGTACGGCGGGCCCGCCGGGCGGCGGCCTTGGCCCGCGCCGCCGCGCCCGGCGCACGGCGGGGCGGCCTGACGGAGTGACGGAGGCCGGGAGCGTGACGGCGGTGGTGGGGGCGGCGCGGCGCGCCGGTTCGCGGGGCACCGGCGGCACGCTCCCCCGCCAGGGGCCAAAACACCGTGCATCGGCCGTCCCCGTGCCGGATCATGGGCGACATGTCCCCCAACCCTCAGGACGCCCTGCCGATCCGGCTCACCGTCGACGACAGCGACTCGCCCTCGGATGTGGTCGACGCGCTCTTCCTCGGCCGCTTCACGACGGGCGAGCAGCCCTACTCCCACAGCTCCACGATCGACCGGGTCAAGCCGGGCGCGGGCCTGCTGCCACCCGGTGCCACCGTGCTGCGCTCCGCCCGCGACGACGACCGGAGCGCGACCCTGGCCGAGGGCGACGGCTGGACGCTGCTGGTGTCCCGCTGGAACCGCGGCGCCGATGTGACGGTGACGGCCGTCAGCACCGAACTGGCGGAGAAGATCCACCGGCAGGCCACGGACGGCGCCCGGGACGATCCGGAGCCGCAGCCCGAGAACGTGACGATGGGGTTCTGGTACGTCTCGCCGCGGCGCGGCCCGCACCGTACGACACGGCAGATCACCGCCGGCACGTGGGACGAGGTCAGGCCCAACTACACCGCACCGGTGGCCGAGGCGATGGACCGGCTGATGAAGGTGACCCCGGACGACATCGCGGGCCGGCTGCTGCTGTTGCACGGGCCGCCGGGCACCGGCAAGACCTCGGCGCTGCGCACGCTGGCCCGTTCGTGGCGCGACTGGTGCCAGGTGGACTGTGTGCTGGACCCGGAACGGCTCTTCGGCGACGTCGGCTATCTGATGGACATCGCGATCGGCGAGGACGACGGCTCGGCCAAGGGCCGGTGGCGGCTGCTGCTTTTGGAGGACTGCGACGAGCTGATCCGCGGTGAGGCCAAGCACACGGCGGGCCAGGCGCTGTCGCGGCTGCTCAACCTGACGGACGGTCTGCTCGGGCAGGGCAGGAACGTCCTGGTGGGGGTGACGACCAACGAGGATCTGGAGCGGCTGCATCCGGCGGTGGTCCGTCCCGGCCGCTGCCTGGCCAGGATCGAGGTCGGCTCGCTGACCCGCGCGGAGGCGATCTCCTGGCTGGGCCGGGAGGACGGCGACAAGGAGGCGGCCGCGGTGGGCCGGGACGGCGCGACGCTGGCGGAGCTGTACGCGCTGCGCCGGGGAACGGGACCGGCGTCGGTCCCGGCACAGCACACCCCGGAGGCGGGCATGTATCTGTGAGACGGTTCCTGGACGCCGTCGGGCAAGGTCACTTCGTGTAGACGGCCCGGCGGTCGGGCGCGGTCACTTCGCGTACACAGCCCGTACCGCTTCCTCCGCCGCGGCGAGCGCGGCGGCCCTGCCGAGCCCGAGGCGTCGGGCACGCTCCGCGTAGGCGCGGGCGGCCGAGGCGGCCTCGCGGTCGGCGGCCTCGCCGGCGGCGGCGACGAACGTACCGTTCCTGCCCCTGGTCTCGATGACCCCGTCCGTCTCCAGGGCGCGGTACGCCTTGGCGACGGTGTTGGCGGCCAGTCCCAGCTCCTCGGCGAGCCCCCGTACGGTGGGGAGTTTGTACCCGACCGGCAGGGCACCGGAGCGGGCCTTCGCGGAGATCTGGGTACGCAGTTGCTCGTACGGAGCGGTCACGGCGGCCGGGTCGATCACGATCTTCAACGTCACGGTGAGATTCTCCCCCACGGGGCGCCGGTGCCGGGGGACGGGCGCCGGAGCTGGCCGGAACGCGACGGGAAAAAGAAGAGGCGGACCGGGAGCGGACACACGTAGGGTCACGCTCCATGACTGTGACTGTGCGTGATTTCCGCACCGAGGACGCCTCCGCCGTTGTCGCGCTGCGCCGTGCCTGCCTGCCGTTCGTCGTCGTGACGGAGAAGGCCCTCCTGTTCGAGGTGGCGAACGCGAATCCAGCCAAGAAGTACCGCCTCCTGGTGGCCGAGGAGGCGGGTGAGGTGATCGGTACGGCGCATGTGGGCATCGCCTACGACAGCGAGGATCCCGGCCAGTCCTCGGTCACTCCGCATGTCCTGCCCGGGCGGCGCGGGCGGGGCGCCGGGTCGCTGATCCTGAGGACCGCCGAGGAGCATCTGGCGGCGCACGGGGCGACGAGCGTCTACGCCTGGGCGCTGGAGGAGCCGGGCAGCCTCGCCTTCGCCGCCCGCCACGGCTACCGCCCCACGCGCTCCGCCCGCTTCCAGCGCCTCGGCCTGGCCGGTGACGCGCTGCCGGAGCTTCCCTCGGTGCTCCCGGCGGGGGTGGTGCTCCGTACGGGCGACGCGTACGCGGCCGACCCGCGCCCGCTGTTCGAGGCGGACGCGGAGGTGTCCTCGGACGAGCCGGGCGATATCGCGACGGCCCTGGACGACTACGAGGACTGGCTGAACCACACCTGGAACCACCCGTGTCTGGACCGCGGGCTGACCACGGTGGTGGAGGTGGACGGACAGGTGGCGGCCTTCACCTCGGCCCAAACCGACGGCGCCACCCGCTACGCGACCGGTATGACGGGGACGCGCCGCGCTTTCCGGGGCCGCGGTCTGGCGAAGCTCGCCAAGACGGACTCCCTCCTCCGGGCCAGAGCGGCGGGTTACCAGGAGGCGTTCACGTCGAACGACGCGGACAACGGCCCGATGCTGGCCGTCAACCGGTGGTTCGGCTACGAGATCTGCGCGTCCGAAGTACGCCATGTCCGCGAGCTGAGCTGACCTCCGGTACGGCTATTCTCCGCGCGTGGCGGGCAGGGCCGTGGACCGGTCGGTGCCCGGGGAGTGGGCGATCGGGTCGTCGTCCTCGTGCCAGTGCAGCAGGAAGCGCTCACCGGCGCGGTAGGCATCGAGCCCGGCCCGGCAGTACGCGACCAGGTCGTCCGGGAGCCCGGACAGCGGGTGCCAGGACAGGCCCGAGCACTTCTCCGGCTCCCGGTTGTACGGCTCACCGCCCGCCCCGTACTCCGCCTCGAAGAACCACCCGATCCGGGGGCTGCCGGACGGACCGCGGTGCTGCATGACCAGGGCGACCCGCAGATCAGCGGGGGTCAGCGCGACGCCGATCTCCTCGGCCGCCTCCCGGATCACGGCCGTACGAACGTCCTCGCCGGATTCCACGTGCCCCGAAGGGCAGTTGAGCAGCCCGTCGCCGTACCCCGTCCCGGCTCTGCGGGCGAGCAGCACCTCGTCGCCCCGGCGCAGGACGAGATGGACGTCGACCACTTCCCGGTGGCGCCGGGGCGGGGCCGGGGTCGCGATCAGCGCGTACCGCTCGTCGTCGACGGGGCGACCCCAGAGCGCGGGGTCCGCGGAGAGCCGGTCGTACTGGACGCGTTCGGTGAGCGGGGCCAGGGCCGTGGTCAGCCGTGACGCGGGCAGGCCCGTCCCGGACCAAACCCCTTCGACGAGGACCAGCCGGCCGCCGGGCCGCAGCAACGCCGTCCAGTGACGCAACGTCTCCTCCGGGTCGGGCAGCAGCCAGAGCACATGACGGGCCAGCACCACATCGAAGCGCCGCTCCCCCACCGGCGGCCGGGCCGCGTCGCCGATGAGGACCTCGGCGTCGGTGCCTGCCAGCTTGGCCCGGGCGAGGGCCGTCATCCGCGGAGAAAGATCGACGGCCGTCACCCGGTGCCCCCGCTCGGCGGCGAGCAGGGCGAGGCTCCCCGTACCGCACCCGAGGTCGAGCACCCGGGACGGCGTGGCGGGCAGCCACCCCGCCATCCTGGCCGCCCAGGCGGCGCGCACGGCGGGGTCCAGAAGCCCGTGGTCGGGCTCCTGGTCGAAGGTGTCGGCGGTGGCGTCCCAGTCGGTCGTGGTCATGTTCCGATGATGCCGGTCACCACTGACAACGGTCCCCCGTCACCACCCGCCACCCCGAGTCCACCTGGTGGCGGGGCGCATGGCAGGGCGGCTGACGATCATCACGGTCCGCGTTCAGACCGTCTCGGCGACCTTGCACAGTACAGCGGCGCCGGCCGGGACATCGTGGCTGAGCCGGACCGCGCGGTGCGGCAGCGCGGCGAGACGCGACGCCACCTCGGCACGAGCGCTCACGTGGCCGCCGCCGTCCACGCCCTGCGCCAGCCCGAAGACGTCCGGGTAGCGGTCCTCCGTCGCGCCCGACATGAAGTCGGCCTCCTCCAGCGTGCGGGCGACATCGACGATGTCGGGCGCCGAGCCGACGTCGATCTGAGGGAAGAGGAGACCCGCCGCCCGGCCGCTCGTGGCCAGAGGCACGTCGAACAGGTCCGGGAACTGGTCCGGGAACACCTGGACCTTCCGCTCCTTCCCTCTGCTGTCCCACAACGGCGTGTGCTCCCTGGTGAGCAGCGCCTCCGTTACCGCCGGGTGCTGAGTCGGGTGGAATGTGCCCCCGGCCCGAAGGTGTTCGCGAGCGACGGCGTCCCAGCCCAGTGAGTGGAGAAGACCGAGGCCGAGCGCGGCGGCGGACGGCCAGGGAACGACCTCGACGTCCCGCTCGCCGGTCGGCCGGACCAGGACCCGGTCGTTGGCGAGGAGCCGCCAGCCGTGCGAGGCGAGCAACAGGGCCGTGGTCGTCTTCCCCGCCCCCTTGCCACCGCAGGTGAGAAGCGTCGCCCCGTCGTCCGGCCGCACGACCGCGGAGGAGTGGAGCACGGCCCAGCCGTCCCGCAGGAGCTGACCACGGATCGTCTCCCGCGCGAGGCGCGCGGCGGCCAGAGCAAGAGACTGCACCTCCGCGCCCACGAGGACGACGTGGCCGGTGGTCGGAGTACTGCGGTACGCGATGGCCTCGTCCGGCGATGTCGCGATGATGTCCTCACCGTCGCGCGCCACCAGCAGCGGGAACTTCGCGTACTCCACGGCCTCCGGGGGTCGGCCGTCGCGGACGATACGGGTGATCGCTTCGTAGCCGGCGCGGTCGAGGCGTGCGGTCACCACGGCGTCTTCGGGCACGCCGGACGCGTCCACCGAGGTGGCGTTCCACCATGGTCCGAAGTAGCGCAGGGCCCAGTTGGTCACCTCCGGCCGGTCGCTGAGTACGGTCACGACCGCCGCGGCGGCCTCAACTCGGGCAGCACTGATCACGGAATGATCCTCTCGGTGTAGGCAGGGAGATGGGTGTAGGCGTCACGGAGACTGCTGGCTGCCGAATCCAGACAGAGACGCTCGGAGCGGGTGAGCGGGGGCAGGCACGGCACGGCCTGACCGTCGGTGAAGCTCATCGGAATTCCGAGCCGGACGTCCCCGTACGGAACGGACAACTCCTCGACGCCGTCGACCAGTCCGAGGGCCTTACGGAGCGTGGACAGCACGGCGCCTGCGGGCCCGCAGCGGGTACGGCCGATGCCCCTGCGAATCAGTGCCGGTCGTCGTTGGAGTTCCCCTATGACCGCGTGTACCGCGACCGAGACCGGGCGACCGGCGACGGTGGTCGTGGATACGCACACGACCGCGCGGTCGCCGTGCTCGCCGAGCACGTGGCCGCGCACGAGATCCGGGGAGACCCGGGTGTACCGGGCCAGCAGGAGCCGGTACCGGGCGGAGTCGAGGTTCGACCCGATTCCGAAGACCCGGGGGCAGCCGGACACCTCGGCGAACCTTCGCGCCATCAGGTCGACAGGGTTCGTCACGACGATGACGAGGCCGCCGTATCCGCGCAAGCCTTGTGCGAGGGCGTCGAGAGCAGGGACATTCTCCACTGCGCCGCCGCGCCGGATGTCCCGCTCGGCGGTGTTCTCGAAGTCGGCGCGGAGGGCGATCACCACCGCGTCACAGCCGCGGAGGTCGGCGACTTCGCCAACCTCGGCCTTCGTACGTGATCCGGTTGCGTGCGCGAGGTCCTGGAGGTCGGCGGTCAAGCCGCGGAGTTGGTCGGGCTGCCGGGACACCATGAGGAGCCGTCCGGGCAGCGCGGTCGCGGCGAGGGCGGCTGCGAGAGTCTGCCCGACGGCCCCCGCCCCGACGATCCCCACCATCGGACCGCTCACCGAGCTCCCCCAGCGGCGTGGTCCACCTCGGAGAAGACCGCGTCCAGGAGCCGATGACCGGTGATCGCCCCCACAAGGAGTGCACTCAGCCGGTCCACTATGCCCGCCGCCGTACGAGCGTGCGCCACGAGAGACTGCTGATGGGGAGCGAGCGGGAGGTCCCGAGGGGCGCTGAGACACGTGCTCAAGATGCTCACGATGTCCATGAGCCACAGGACCATGACCTCGCGGACTCGTGCCGCTCGATCGTGCGCAGGCAGCGCCGCGGCGTAACGGGCGAGCGTCGACGCGACTCCTCGCACGATCTCCCGAGCGGCGCGCTGCTCGGAATGCCCGATGGCGAGAAGCACCGTCCGGCCCGTGAGCTTCGCGACATCCGGTTCGGGACCGGCAGCAAAGTGCACCGCCGGGTCAATGAAACGCAGGCGTGGGCCATCAAGATAGACATGCTCCGGTTTGAGGTCACCGAACACCGTGGTGCTACGGCGAAACGAGATCGCGCTGGCCATCCGGTGCAGTCGCCACACCGCGCTCCGGACCAGTTCCACGACTTCTTTGCGCTCCTGCTCCGGGAGCCCGCGATCCCGGCCGAGCTCCCGAAGGTAGGCATCGGCGCTCAAGCCGTTGAACCTCCTGCGGAAGACGGCTGCGACGGACCGTTCGCCGATCGGTGCCGCTCCGCGCAGGCACTCCGCGCCAACCGGCCCATGCAGATCACCGAGAGCGAGGAGGGTCGCGTCCAGAAGCTCGCTATCGTGGGACTTATTGTGATTCAAATTTTGTGAGGAGCAGCACATATGCCTCATCTGGTCTTGTGGGACATCGACCACACGCTCATCGAGTCACGCGGCGTCGGACATGAACTGTCCGCTGCGGCTTTCGAGCAGGTGACCGGTCAGCCCATGAGGGACCAAGCAAAGATCGACGGCATCACGGAGGCCGTGATCTTCCGTGAGACCGCGATGATGCACGGTCTCACGACGAACCGCGGCGACTTCGAGCGGTTCGCGCAAGCTCTCACCGAGCAGCACCTGCAGCACGCCGCGGAGTTGAGGGAGCGTGGTTCCGCTCTCGCCGGTGCAGCAGCCGCTCTTGACGCCCTCGCGGCGGCGAACGTCCGGCAGACCGTAGTGACGGGCAACATCCGCGCGGTCGCCGAGATCAAGCTGAACATCTTCGGCCTCGACACACACATCGACTGGGACGCCGGCGCTTACGGAGAGGACGCGGATCTCCGGCCCGCTCTCGTCCGCCTCGCTCTCGCCCGCTCATCCGCCACGGCGGCGGACACGGTACTGATCGGCGACACCCCGGCGGACGTCCAAGGCGGGCGAGAGAACGGCGTCCGGATCATCGCCGTCGCAACAGGCCGAAGCTCCACGTCCGGTCTGCGCGAGGCGGGCGCCGATATCGTCCTTGCCGACCTGACCGATGTCGACCTTCTCCTCAAGCTGGTCACGGGCCGCATGTAGCGCGGAACATGGATGAAGGAGCCTGACCAGATTCCGGTCGATCATCGCCGCCCGTGAGGCCCGGGCGCTGTCCCTTCTCCACGACGGCCGCAGCACCCGGCGACGGCTCGCCGAGGCCATGCACCTGGTGGACCGGAGCAACACCGGTCGGGGCCGCCCGGCTCCGGAGTGGGCGGCATTCCACGGTCCTGCCGAACTCGACTACGCGCAAGGGCTGCTCTACACCGAACTCGGCCACCACCATTCCGCCGTGCAGTTCCTTCGGGCGGCACTCGATGACCAGGACCGAACCTTCGGCCGCAACCGTGCCCTCTACCGGCTCACCCTCGCCAGGAGCCTCGTCCTGGCTGGTGACGTCGACGAGGGTGCTGCTCGTGCCGTAGAAAGCCTGGAGCACCTCGAAGAGGTGGAGTCCGGCCGCGTCACAAGGAAGCTCAGCGAGGTGACGGGCCGACTTCGCCGCAGCGACGCCGTCTCCGCACGTCGGGCCGTCGAGGAACTGACCGAGTACATCCAGGCGAAGGGAGCGGCGTGACAGGGAGCGGCGTAACGGCGTCCGAAGTGGTCTACGAACGGTACGAGGGCAAGGAGGTCGCCCAGCGGCTCGACGACTTCATCGCGGCGTACGAAGAGGTGTACGCCGAGCCGCCGTACCGCGAAGGCCCCAGCGACATCGCCGAGTTCATCGAGCACTACCAGGCGCATGTGCGGCGGGCCGGGATGCGTCTGGTCATCGCGCGCGACGCCCACCAGGTCGTCGGCTTCACCTACGGCTACCTCCTCCCGGCGGACAGCCAGTGGTGGGCCAACGTCCAAGAGGACCTGCCTGAGGACTTCACCCGGGAAGACGGCGCCCGGACCTGGGTCGTCCTCGAACTCGCCGTGCGGAAAGCGTGGCGCCGACTCGGCATCGCCACCACCCTGCACGCCCTGCTCCTCGACGGCCTGGACATCGAGCGTGTCACCCTGACCGTCCGGCCCGAGCCGGAAGCGAAGGCCGCGCAGGCGGCGTACGCGAAGTGGGGATACCACGAGGTCGGACTGTCGCATCCATGGGACGAGGCCCCTTTCTGCACGGCGATGGTGCTCGATCTCTCCCAGGCGTCCGCCTGACCCGACCGTCCCGCCCTCGCCGCGAACGGCTCCCGCTGATGTTGGACAGTCGTGAACTCTCGGCGCGCGGGCGACGGGAGATGGAGAACATCCGGTACGCGATCCGCCTCGCCGAGGCGTGAGAGGAGCCCGACGGTGTCCGAAGACCTGACTGCCGTGGCCCGATTCCTGTACGAGGCGGGAACGCTGAAGTCCACCAAGCGCAGCGGCTGGTGGCTGGCCGGTGTCAAGGACCCCGAGTCGGTCGCCGATCATTCCTGGCGAACCGCCCTCCTCGCCTCCGTCATCGCGAAGCTGGAGGGCGCGGACCCGGCCCAGGCCGCACTGCTCGCTGTCTGGCACGACTCGCAGGAGACCCGTACCGGGGACGTCAACCACCTCGGCGAGAAGTACAGCAAGGGCGGCGAGGCCGATCCCCGCGACATCACCGCCGACCAGGTCGCCGACATGCCCGAGGTCCTGGCGGCGACGGTCAGGGACCTCGTCGCGGAGTACGAGGCGAAGGAGTCCCCCGAGGCGGTCTGTGCCCGCGACGCCGACAAACTGGAGTGCATGATCCAGGGAATCGAGTACCGGGCCCAGGGTTACATCAACGTTCAGCGCTGGATCGACAACAGCCGCGGCCGCATCACCACGAAGTCCGGCCAGGCGATCGCCGATGCCGTACTGGCGACCGGATCACTCGACTGGCTGCGGTCGGCCCTCGGCGAAGAGCTCTGATCCCGGAGGAAGAACCGCCCGCCCCGGAGTCGTGGGGGCGGGCGGTTCCGTCGGACCCGGGCACTCCACCGGCGGGTCACGGACGACGGGAGTCGCAAGGCCGCGTTACGACGCGGCCCCCCGGCGCGACGCGATCAGCTTCCGGATCGCCGGCCAGGCCAGCAGCAGCACGATCACCGCGTAGACCGTCACCGAGAACGGGGTGTTGACCAGCCCGGTCACGCTGCCGTCGCTGATCTGGAGCGCGCGCCGCAACTGCTGTTCGGCGGCCGGGCCGAGGATGACGCCGATGACCGCGGGCAGCACGGGCAGCCCGTAGCGGCGCATCCCGAAGCCGATCAGCCCGATGATCAGCAGGATGACCAGGTCGAGCGCCTCGCCGCCGACCGCGTAGGCGCCGACCGCCGCGAAGAAGAGGATCCCCGCGTAGAGGTAGGGACGCGGGACGCGCAGGAGCTTGGCCCAGACCGGTGCCAGCGGGAGGTTGAGGGCGAGCAGCAGCACCATGCCGACGAAGAGGGAGGCGATCAGCCCCCAGACCAGCTCGGGTTCGCGTTCGAAGAGGAGCGGGCCCGGCTGGATGCCGTACTGCTGGAAGGCGGCGAGCATCACGGCGGCGACGGCCGTCGTGGGCAGTCCGAGGGTGAGCATCGAGACCAGCGTGCCGGCCGCCGACGCGGAGGCGGCCGACTCGGGGCCCGCCACGCCCTCGATGGCGCCCTTGCCGAACTCGTCCTTGTGCCGGGAGAGCCGCTTCTCGGTGACGTAGGAGAGGAAGGTGGGGATCTCCGCGCCGCCGGCCGGGATCGCCCCGAACGGGAAGCCGATGAGCGGGCCGCGCAGCCAGGGCCGCCAGGTGCGGCGGAGGTCCTTCCTCGCGAGCCAGGGGCGGCCGACCGGGATCGCCTCGCCCGTGGTGCGGCGCAGGTGGGCGGCGACCCACAGGGCCTCGCCGATCGCGAAGAGGCCGACCGCGACGATCACCACGTCGATGCCGTCGGCGAGTTGGAGCGTGCCGAAGGTGAGCCGCTGCTGGCCGGTCATCTGGTCGAGCCCGACCAGTCCGATGGTGAGGCCGATGAGGAGGGAGGCGAGGCCGCGGATCCGGGAGGAGCCGAGGACGGAGGTCACGGCGATGAAGGCGAGCACCATGATGGCGAAGTAGTCGGGGGCGCCGATGTCGACGGCGAGCGCGGCGACGGTCGGGGCGAGGACGACCAGCAGGATCGTGCCGATCATGCCGCCGGCGAAGTGTCCGCCGGCTGCCGCGGCGAGCGCCTGGGCGCCGCGTCCCGCCTTGGCCATCGGGTTGCCCTCGATCGCCGCCACGACGGCCGCGCTCTCCCCCGGGGTGTTGAGCAGGATCGAGGTGGTGGAGCCGCCGAACATCGCCCCGTAGTAGATCCCGGCGAACATGATGAACGCGCCGGTCGGGTCGAGTCCGTACGTCACGGGGAGCAGCAGCGCGACCGCCATGGCGGGCCCGATGCCGGGCAGGACGCCGATCGCGGTGCCGAGCAGCACGCCGATCGCGGCCCAGAGCAGGTTCATCGGCGTCAGAGCCGTACCGAAGCCGTCGAGGAGGGAGTTGAGGGAGTCCATCGGTTACAGCACCCCCATCAGCGGGCCGCCGGGGAGGGGGACACCGAGCAGGTTGTTGAAGACGAAGTAGGTGAGGAGCGAGAGGCCGGCGGCGATCAGCGGGTCCCGGTCGAGGTGCCGGCTGCCGAGCGCGTAGGCCGAGCCCCAGAAGAGCAGGGCGCCGGAGATCGGGAAGCCGAGCGGGCCGATGAGGACGGCGTTGGCGAGGAAGACCCCGGCGAGCAGCAGGACCGTCCGCCAGTCGCTGGGCTCGGCGAGGTCGATGTCCTCGCCGCCCTCGGCCTCGCCCCGGCCGCCGCGCAGCACGTCGAGGGTGAGGAGTACGGCGACGACGAGCAGTCCGGTGCCGACGACGACGGGGACGGTCTTCGGGCCGACGGGGCCGCGCTGGGTGAGGTCGACGGTCATGGTGAGCGCGTCGGTCAGGACGAGGACGCCGAGGGCGAGCAGCAGCACGCCGACGCCGATCTCGGAGTGTTCGCGGAGCCACGA
This sequence comes from Streptomyces sp. NPDC088124, assembly GCF_040685895.1. Lineage (NCBI taxonomy): Bacteria > Bacillati > Actinomycetota > Actinomycetes > Kitasatosporales > Streptomycetaceae > Streptomyces > Streptomyces sp. NPDC088124. Next base: position 84,140 of record NZ_JBFBJB010000013.1, read on the forward strand.
GCGGGCGTCGCGCGGTCCTGCCGGGGCCGGGACGTCGGGGGTGCCCGGGGTGCCGGGGGTGTCAGGGGTGTCGGTCGGCGGTGTCACAGTCCCAGCTCCTTGAGAACGGAGTCGACGCGCCGGTCTTCCTTCGCGAGGAAGTCACCGAACTCCTCGCCGGTGAGGAAGGCGTCGGCCCAGCCGTTCTTCTTGAGCGACTCCCGCCACTGCGGCGAGTCGTGCAGCTTCTCGACGAAGGCCAGCAGCTTGGCGCGTTCGGCGTCCGAGATGCCGGGCGGTGCGACGATGCCCCGCCAGTTGGTGAAGTCGGTGTCGAGGCCGGACTCGCGCAGGGTGGGGGCGTCGAGGCCGGGCAGCCGCTTCGGGCCGGTGACGGCGAGGAGCCGCAGCTCCCCGGACTCGATCTGGTCGAGGTACTCGCCGACGCCGGAGACCCCGAAGGCGACCTTGTTGCCGAGGATCGAGGCGAGGAGTTCGCCGCCGCCGTCGAAGGGCACGTAGTTGACGGTCTTCGGCGGGATGCCGGCGGCCTTCGCCATCAGCATGGGGGCGAGGTGGTCGGGCCCGCCGGGCGAGGAGCCGCCGCCGACCGGGACCTTGGCCGGGTTGGCCTTCCAGGCCGTGACCAGGTCGTCGATGGTCCGGTACGGGGAGTCCTTGGCGACGACGACGATGTCCGACTCCTCGGTGATCCGGGCGATCGGCGTGGTGTCGGCGAGGGTCTTGGGCGACTTGTTGGTGTGGACGGCGCCGACGACCCCGAGGCCCATGGACATGGCGAGCTTGCCGTTGCCGTGTTCCCCGACGAGCCGGGTCAGTCCTACGGTGCCACCCGCACCGGGGAGGTTGAACACCTCGATGTTGTGGGTGAGTTCGGCGTCCTCGGCGTTCTTGGCCAGGGTGCGGGCCGTGATGTCGTAACCGCCGCCGGGGGTGTTGGGGACCATGAAGCGCAGGCCGGGTATCTGCGTACCGGTGTCGGTGCCACTGCCCGAGGTGAGCAGCGGCGGCCCCACCAGCACCAGGAGTGCCGACCCGAGCAGGGCCAGAGGGGTGCGCAATCGCACGTGTGCCGCCCTTCGGGAAGTGGTGTGAAGTGGGCCACATGTTGCCTGTGCGTTAACAAGCTGTCTCTCTTCCGGAATCAACGGACGTTGTGGTCGTTGTGGTCGCGGCTTAGCGTGTCGCCGTGATGAGAGTGCTGGTGGTGGACGACGACTTCATGGTCGCCAAGCTGCACAGCCGCTATGTGTCCGCGATGAACGGCTTCACGGTCGTCGGCGTGGCGCACAGCGGCGCCGAGGCGTTGCGCGCGGCCGAACGGCTCCGGCCGGACCTGGTGCTGCTCGACATCTACCTGCCCGACATGGACGGCATCGCGGTGCTGCGCGAGCTGCGCGCGGCGGAGGAGCGGGACGGCCGGAACACCAGCGTCGACGCGCTGTTCATCACGGCGGCGCGGGACGCGGAGCTGATCCGGGCGGCGCTGCGGGCGGGTGCGCTGCACTATCTGATCAAGCCGTTCCACCGGACGGCGCTCCAGGAGCAGCTCCAGCACGTGGCGTCGCTGCGGAGCCGGCTGGCCGGTCTGGGCGAGGCGCGCCAGGAGGACGTCGACCGTATCTTCGGCACCCGGCCGCCGGGCAGCCGCGGGCTCCCGAAGGGGCTGGCGGCCCACACGGCGGAGCTGGTGGAGCGGATCCTGCGGGAGAACGCGGCGGGGCTCTCCGCCACGGAGTGCGCCGCGGCGGGAGCCCTGTCCCGGGTGAGCGCCCGCCGTTACCTGGAGTACTTCGCGACCACGGGCCGCGCGGAGATCTCCCTCCGGTACGGCGGTACGGGGCGCCCGGAGCGCCGCTACCGCTGGACGGGGTGAGATCTCCCCGGGGCGCCTGATCAGGGCGCCCCGGGGGGTTCGGTCAGCGGTAGCCGGCCGTGTCGGCGGGCTTGCCGGCGTCCTGTACCTCGACGATGTAGCGCCAGGCGTCCGGCCGGCTGCCGTCAAGGTCCGTGAAGCCGTAGACCTGGGCCAGTTGTCCGCCCGACAGCGACTGTCCGTTCCACCGGCTCACCCGGGGGTCGGCGGCCAGGGCGGTCACGGCCCGCCCGACGTAGCGCGTGCTCTCCGAGATGCCGAAGTGCGGCTCACTCTCCAGGGCGTCACGCCACGACTCCTCTGTCACGCCGAAGTGGTCCAGCATGATCTCCGAACGCATCCACCCGGGCGTCAGGGCCACCGCCGTACCACCGCGCGATCCCAGTTCGTGGCCGAGCGAGAAGGCCATCCGGAGGACCGCGGACTTGGCGAGATCGTAGAAGAACGAGTTCCGGTAGGTGTCCCGGTTGTACTCGGCGGTGCCGTCGGTCATCTCGACGACGAGTCCGCCCTTGTTGCGCAGGAGGAGGGGCAGCGCGTGGTGGCTGGTGATCGCGTGGGTCTCCACGGCGAGCCGGAGCAGCCGGAGCCCCTTGTCGAGGTCGTGTTCCCATACGGGAGCCTCCCAATCGAAGAGGTTCTCCCCGCCCCAGATGTCGTTGACGAGCACATCGAGACGGCCCTGTTCGGCGGCGATACGGTCCACCAGGGCACGGACCTGGGCGGGGTCCAGGTGGTCGGTGGGGACCGCGATGCCCCGGCCGCCCGCCTCCGTGACGAGGTCGGCGGTGTCCTCGATCGTCTCGGGGCGGTCGTACTCGGAGCGCTTCTTCCGGGTGCTGCGACCGGTCACGTAGACCGTGGCGCCTGCCGCGCCGAGTTCCATCGCGATGCCCCGGCCGGCCCCCCGGGTCGCTCCCGCGACGAGCGCGACCCTGCCGTCCAGCGTTGCTGACATGTGTGTCCTTCCGTGTCTGTCCGCCGCCGTCGTCGTACCGACGCCTCGGCGAGCGGCGTCGACACGATCATGGCGCGGATACCCGACATCTTCTGTCGGGTATCCGCACGGACCGGTGGACCGGGACACCGTTGGTCAGCGCACCAGCCGCCCCGGGATCAGCCGTTGCGCGCGCAGTTCCCCGAGGACCAGGGCGGCGAACTCCGTCGCGCCCCGGACCGAGGTGTGCGTGTTGTCCCGTTTCTCGTCGTACAGGAAGAGCGCTTTGGACGCCTCGGGACCCAGCTCCTCCACCCGGCGCTTGGTGAGTGCCGTGAGGTCGACGAGGGGGATGCCCTGGTCCCCGGCGAGCGCGCGCATCTCGGCGGGGAGGTCGACGCCCAGGCCGTTCACGTTGAGGGCGGTGCCGTTGTCGAGCGTCCCGTCGGTGTTGAACCAGCGGCGGACGATCGGGGTGACCAGGACCGGACGGCCGCCCCTGGCCCGTACCCGGTCGGTCATCTCCGTGAGGTTGGCGCGGTAGACGTCGGCGGGGGTCTGTTTGTCGTTGTGGGCGAGTTGGACGAGGACCGGGTCGCCGGGGCGCACCCGGGACTCGACGGCGGGGAAGAGCGCGGGCGTGTCCAGGAAGGATTGCGACCCCTCCCCCGAATCGGCGTAGTTGGCGACCGAGATCCCGGCACGGAGGTACTGCGGGAGCTGCTGCCCCCACCCCGTGTACGGTGCGCCCGCCTGGTCGCAGACCGTCGAGTCACCGGCCAGGAAGAGCTGGGGAGTACGGGGCGCGGGGGTGACCCGGAGCCCCGCCAGGAGCGGCGCCGCGCCGTCGAAGCGCAGGTCGAGGCCGGGGCTGCCGGCCGGTCCCGTGGGTTCCCCCTCGGGCTCGCGTACGTTCACGGTGAAGCCGCGCCGTACCGTCCGGCCGGCCGCGGTCGCCGTCTCGGCGAGCATCGTACGGCGGGTCTCGGCCGAGACGCCGGTGGAGCCCGCGGTGGCCCCGCCGAGCAGGGCCGTCACCTCGTACGTCCCCGGCGCCACGGCGAAGTGGCAGACCACCGGGGAGGTCCCCGCGCACCCGGCGGGCAGGCCCGGTGCGCGCTCGGGTGCCCCGGCCCGCGCGGGGGACGACAGGGCCGTCGCCGCGGTGAGGGCGGCCAGCAGCACCGCCCCGGCGCCCCGGACCGAGGCCCCTCTCCCGGCTCGCGCGCGTCCGATGGTGTGTTCCCTGGTGTGTTTCACGGTCCTCCCCTCCCCTACTTCGGGATCCGGTCGCCCACCAGCGCCAGGTTCTGGATCGCCGCCAGCCCGAAGAGCGCCGTCTCGTTGGTGTTGATCCGCAGGTTCTCCCAGCCCGGTTCGAGCACGTCGGGGCCCTCGACGCGCTTCCGGTCCCAGACCATCGCCGAGGTGTACGCGTCGCTGTCGTAGAACTTCTGCCAGGCGCGCTCCGCCAGCTTCTCGTCGCCCGACCGGGCGGCCGCGTAGGCGTCCTGGCGTGAGTGGCCCTGGAAGAGGAGCAGGCTGCCGAAGTCGGAGCCGTACCGTTCGCGCTGCTCGGCCTTGGTCGCGTTGAAGTAGCGGCAGTAGTCCAGCCAGGCCGCCTCGAACGCGGGCAGGTCGATGAGGTCGATCAGCTCCGCGCACATCTCGACCAGGCCGAACATCGCGGAGAGGTGGGAGACGCTGACCAGGGGCTTTTCGGCGACCGCGAACTTCCCGGTGTCCAGGTCGTACAGCCCGGAGCCCTGGACGAAGCCGTTGGGCTGCGCGGCGATCGTCGCCATGGTGGAGCGCAGCCGCGCCTCCGCCTTGGCCGCCTGCGGGCCCCGGCGCTCCCACTCCGTGAGCCAGCCCGCCGCGAGGCCGCTCCAGTCGGTGCCGAAGCCGATCGACAGGGCGTTGCGGTCGGGCTCGTACGGCTCGGTGCGGATCTTGCGGATGGGGTCGAGGACGAGGAAGGTCTCGTCGGAGTCGACCTGGGCGCGCATCAGGTCGCCGACCCGTTCGTCCGCCGTGAGGTAGTAGTACGGGCGGCGGTAGACGGCGGTGGAGATGCGCTGCTGCTTGGCGCTGTCCGCGTAGTGCTGTACGCCGTGGCGGGTGCCGAGTCCGGCCCACTGGCCGAGGTGGTAGACGTCGACCTCGCCGGTGTGCCGGGTGAGCGCCTCGGCGAAGCGGAAGATGTCGGAGCGGCCGGAGCGCAGATAGGCGTACCAGAGCCAGAGGTCGGGCGAGAGTTCGGAGTTGTCCCAGGCGTAGCCGCCGACGTCGTACCGCCACTGGTGGCGGTTCTCGTCGTAGCTGTGCATGAAGTCGCCGTAGTCCCAGAAGCCGTACCAGCGGCGCTGCTCGACCTGCTCCTGGTAGTAGGTGAAGAGGAAGTCGAGTTGGTCCTCGATCTTCGCCTTGGCGGGCACGGAGCGGTCGACGGGGGCGAACAGGCCGCCGAACACGCCCGCCCGGCTGAGGTCCTCGGCGCTCGCGGCGAGTTGCGGCGGGGTGCGGACGGCCTGGGACTGGGCGACGAGTTCGGCGGCGGTGGGGGTGGCCGCGTTGGCCCAGAACATCAGCTCGCTGGTGCGGGCGATGCCGTACGGGGTGCCGAACCCGGGCTCGTAGTCCTCGTACGTGATGTTGAGGCCCTCGATCTGTTCGGGGTAGGTGTCCTGGCCCATGCCGTCGTGATAGAAGCGCAGGTCCATGGGGCGGGCCTCGGGGGACCAGAGCCAGAGGGTGACCTCGGCCTCGTCGCCCGCCGCACCCCGGATGTCGAGCTGCGCGGGGTGCTTCTGCCAGAAGTCGCGCAGCCCGAAGGAGAGTCCGCCGCTCGCCCCGCCGACATAGCCGAAGCCGGAGGCCCGGCCGCCGCCGCCCGCCGTGATCCAGCCGTGGCCCTGCTTGGTGCGCTTGCGCAGGGTGAAGCCGTCGGCGGAGAGCTGCGAGAGGGTGTAGTCGCCCCAGGTGGGGATGTACGGGAGGCGGGTGGTGACCCGCTGGTCCCAGGTGGTGGGGTCGGCCAGTTTCTCGCCCTTGACCTGCGCGGCCCGGACGGCGGCGCCCGGGTCGCGGCGCAGTCCGGTGATGCCCTGGACGGCCTCGGTGAGGAAGCCCTTGCCCTCGCCGGCGATCCGGATGTGCCGGTCGTACGCGGCGTCGCGCATCGGTACGGAGAAGCGGACGCCGAGCCCGCGGATGAAGTCGCCCTTCGTGCGGCCGGCGGTCTGTTCGCCGTCGTAGGTGATGGTGTGGACCATACGGAAGGAATCGGCGCCCGCGTAGAAGTAGAGGCGGACGCTGAAGGGCAGCCAACTGCGGCCGCCGCGGCGGTGTTTGCCGTCGATGCGGACCACCGCCCGGACGGGGCCGTCCTGTTCGACCTCGGCACCGGAGATCTCGCCGTCGAAACGCTCCCACTTGGCGCTGCCGGCGTCATCTTCGTCCAGCTCGCCCTGGCGCAGCAGGACCAGCCGGCCGTCGGTCGCGATCGTGGTGGTGCCGCGGGTCAGGGACTCGACGAGCCGGTCGCCGTCCCTGCGGATGACGGCCCGGACGACACCGGTGTCGACGGTGATCTTCCGCCGGGTCGCGGTGACGGTGACCTTCTTGGCGGGGGCGGCGGGCGCTCCGGCGGCGAGGGTGAGGCGCTCGGCCGCGGCGACGGCGCGGCCGCCCTCGGTGCCGACGGCGTGGGCCGTCCACTTGAGGGAGCCGTCGGGCCAGTAGGCGGTCGGCCAGCTCTGTACGGGGACGGCCTCGCCGCCCGCGGTGGCCAGGGCGAACGCCGTGCCGGCGGGGTGGGCGCCGCGCGGCCACGGCACCCCGAAGGTGGAGCCGGCGGCCGCTCCGGGCCCCTCGTCCTCCAGCCAGCGGACCGTGACGGGGGCGTCGGCCGTGGCGGCGGGGGCGTCCGCCGCGCGGGCCTGGTCGCGGCCGAGCGCCCAGCTGAACTGGCCGGCGGCGCCGGCGACGGCGGCGGCCTTGAGCAGGGACCTGCGGGGGATCGGTGACATCGGCAATCCTTCCTCGGTGGTGACACGGGAATTACATGCACATGACATAAGAGGGGAGCACGCGGACCGGCTTCGAGGCGGCGGTGGGGCGCGGGTGCGACAGCCGGATCAGTCGCCGCGCCGGCGTCGCTCCACCGCCAGCGCCGCGGCCGTGACCACACCGAGCGCGGGCGCCGCCAGCGGGGTGGCGAACCACGCCGAGGCCGGTACGAGGGCGAGGCCGCAGATCAGCAGCAGCGACCGGGCGGGGTCCCGGAGCGTCCGGCGGGCCGCCGCGCGCAGCAGGACCCGCCAGGACGCCCCGGGCCGCCAGCACGCGGCGGCGCGCAGCCCGGCGACCCACAGGCCGAGGAAGGCGAGCACGCCGACGGTGCCCACGAGGGCACCGCCGGGCAGCCCGGCCCGTACGACGGTCAGGTCCGCCCAGAGCAGCCAGAGCGCCGCCCAGCCGGCCGCCCCGACGAGCCAGCCGCGCCGGGCGGCGGAGCGCAGATCCGCCAGGAACTCCCGCCGGGTGGCCACCTCGTGGGCCAGCACCCGGCGCAGATGTCCCGCCCCGGCGGCGAACGCGGCGGGGAAGGTGAGCAGGGGCAGCGAGCCGAGCGCGATCCACACGCCGGTGAGCAGCGCCTCGGCGAAGACGGCGAACGCCCGCAGGAACAGCGAGTCCTGCCGGGCCACGCGCCGCCGCTCGGCCCGGTCCTGCTCGGCGGGGTTGACGGTCCGGCTCATCGGAACGGCTCAGCCCTTCAGTCCGGAGGTCGCCATGCCGTCGATCAGATAGCGCTGGAACGCGAGGAAGAAGAGCAGCACGGGCAGCAGGGCGATGAGCGACATCGCGATCATGCCGCCGTAGTTGGCCACCCCGTCCTGGTCGACGAACATCTTCAGACCGAGGGAGACGGTGTACTTCTCGGGCTCGTTGAGATAGATCAGCGGGCCCATGAAGTCGTTCCACGCGTTGATGAAGGTGAAGATCGCGCTGGTGATCAGGGCGGGCCGGCACAGCGGCAGCACGATCGACCAGTAGATCCGCCCGTGCCCGCAGCCGTCCAGCCGCGCCGCCTCGTCCAGTTCCTTCGGCAGGTTCCGCATGAACTGCATCATCAGGAAGACGAAGAAGGCGTCCGTGGCCAGATACTTGCCCAGCAGCAACGGCGTGTAGGTGTTGATGAGTTCGAGCTTCTGGAAGAGCACGTACTGCGGGATCAGCAGGACGTGGTACGGGAGCAGCAGCGTCCCGATCATGAGCGTGAAGAGCAGATTGCGCCCGGCGAACCGGATCCGGGCGAAGGCGTAGGCCGCGAGCGAGCACGAGATCAGCACCCCGGCGACCGAACCCAGCGCCAGCACGGTGGAGTTGACGAAGAACGTGGCGATCGGGATATCCGCGATGCCGTCGGCGAGCCGGGTGTAGTTCTCGGTGATGGGCGAGACCGGGAAGAGGTCCAGGCTGCCCACGATCTGGTCGTTCGGCTTGAACGATCCGCCGATCACCCAGACCACCGGGTAGAGGACGACCGCGAGGACGGCGAGCGAGCCGAGGTGCCAGGCCAGCGAGCCGGCGCTCCGGCGGCGCAGGGCTGTCCGCACCGCCTCGGCGGGGTCCGGACGCCGCCCCGGTGAGGTCACGGGCGGCCCGGCCGCCGGGCGCGGCGACAAACGCGTACGCTCCGTGCTCATCGGACCGCCTCCTCGTAGTGCACCCAGCGTTTCTGGGACCAGAACAGCACCGCGGTCACCAGCCCGACCGCGAGCAGCAGCATCCAGGCCATCGCCGAGGCCATCCCCATCCGGCTGTTCTCGAAGCCCTGGACGTAGAGGTAACAGGTGTAGACGAGCGTGCCGTCGGCCGGGCCGCAGGTGCCGCCCGCGCCGCCCAGGATGTAGGCCGAGCCGAAGATCTGGAACGAATGGATGGTCTCCAGCAGGACGTTGAAGAAGAGCACCGGGGAGATCATCGGGAGCGTGATGTTCCAGAACCGGCGCAGCGGACCCGCGCCGTCGACCTCGGCCGCCTCGTAGAGGGAGACCGGCACCTGCTTCAGCCCGGCGAGGAAGATCACCATGGGCGCGCCGAACTGCCAGACGGTGAGCGCCACCAGGCTGTAGACGATCAGGTCCGGGTCGCCGACCCAGCCGCCCGCGGGGAGGCCGAACAGCCGCTGCGTACGGTCGACCACGGCGTCGTCGGAGAAGATCGCCTTCCAGACGATGGCGATGGAGACGCTCGCCCCGATCAGCGACGGGGCGTAGAACGCGGCCCGGTAGAAGCCCTGTCCGCGGCGTTTCTGGCTGAGCAGCAGGGCCACCCCGAGCGCCGCCGCCAGCTTGAGCGGGGTGCCGACGACCACGTACCAGAGCGTCAGGGAGACCGAGTGGCGCCAGCGGGCATCCCCGAACATCTCGGTGAAGTTGTCGAACCCGATCCACCGCGGGGCGTCGAAGAGGTTGTAGTCGGTGAAGGCGAAGTAGAGCGAGGCGGCCATCGGCCCCGCCGTGAGGATCAGGAAGCCCGCGATCCAGGGCGACATGAAGAGCAGGCCGGCCAGGTTCTCCCGGCGGCCCCGCCGTCCGGCGGCGGGGGGTCCGGGGCGGTCCTGGCCGGCCCGTGGGGCCGCGCCCCCGGCGCGGGGCTCCGACGCGGCGGCCGCTGCACTCACCACCGTGGGTCCCATCAGGAGCCGAGCGCAGTCTTCGACTCGGTGAAGAACTGCTTCACCGCGCTGTCCACCGACCGCTTGCCCAGTCCGAGTTCCTCGGCGATCCGCAGGAACGCCGCCTCGGCGACGTCCGCGCCCGCCGGGTGCGGGGTGATCTGCTCCAGCACCCCGGTGTCGACGAGCTGCTGCTCGTACGCGGCGATCTGCTTGTTGACCTCGTCGGTGGGCTTGAACGCCTCGTACTGGGCGGTGGTGGTGGGGACGCCCCGGTCGTAGCCCATGATCTTGGCGACCTCGGGGTCGTGCACCATGAAGTTGATGAACTGGGCTACTTCCTTGGGGTGTTTCGTCCGCCGGGAGCCGCTCAGCATGAGCGAGCCGAGATACTGGCCCGTCTTCTTGCCGTCGGTCGTGGGGATCGGGGCGAGGCCGTAGCTGCTCTTGCCCTCGGCGGTGTAGCGGACGGTGAAGTTGTCCCAGGTGAACTCGCCGGCGGCCAGTTCGGCGGCCACCGCGGACTTGGGCCTGACCTGCGCGACCTTGCTCGCTTCCGCGTAGATGCCGGACTTCACCCCGGCCTCCGCCTTGGTCCACCACTGGGTGAGGTCGGCCTCGGTGAAGCCGAGCCCGTCCGCGGTGAAGAACGCCTTGCCGTTCTGGCGGAGGTAGAGGTCGTAGAGGTACATGACGCCGTACATCCCGCTGTCGCCCGCCACCCCCTGGGTGTCGCGGATCGTGCGCATCGCGGCGTCGAACTCGTCCCAGGTCCACCCCGGCTTCGGCGCGATGCCCGCCTTCTCGTACACCTTCTCGTCGATGACCAGCGCCATGGAGTTGCTGCCGACCGGCACCCCGAGCAGCTTGCCGTCCACCTCGCCGAAGGTCGCGAGCCCGGCCCGGAATCCGTCCATGCTGAGGTTGCCCGCGCTCACCTGCTGCTTCAGGTCGAGCAGCACATTCTTCCGGTCGTATTTGCGCAGGAAGCCGACGGCGTTCTGGAACACGTCCGGCGGATTGCCGCCGGACGCCTGGGTGTTGAACTTCTTCCAGAAGTCCAGATAGGGCTGGAACTCGGTCTTGATCTTGATCTTCGGGTGCTGTTCCTCGAAGAGGGCGATCGTCCGGTTGATCCGCTTCGCCCGGTCCTCGGAACCCCACCAGGCGTACCGGAGAGTGACGTCGCCGCCCGATCCACTTCCGGAACCGGAACCGCAGCCCGCCGCGGTCAGGCCGAGTGCGGCCAGTGAGCCACCCGCGATCTTGAGCAGGCCGCGTCTGTCGACGCTCCCCGACGTAGGCATAGCTCGCCCCTCACTCCGAAAAATTGAATCGTTTTAGGTAAGCGCTTGCCGCAAGAAATTAAGGATCTGGAAGCCGTACGTCAATGGTTCGGACGACATCTGTCGAAGCGCTTACTACTTCCGTCAGAAGCATTGACGAACCATGGGCGCGGACCTAGCTTCATCGCGTCGTACTTCGTACGTCATATATGAGACGCGAGATCTGAGAGCGCCCATGGCCTTCGCACCGAGTCCGATCCCCTCCCGAACCCAGTACGTCCAGGAGGCGATCAAGCACGCCATCCTGACCGGCGGGCTCAGTCCCGGCCAGGCCCTGGTCGAGACCGAACTGGCCGCGCAGTTCGGGGTGTCGAAGACACCGGTGCGGGAAGCGCTCAAGACCCTGGCCGGCACCGGCCTGGTCGTCATGAGCCAGTACAAGGGCGCCACCGTCCGCACGGTCGACGCCGCGATGGCCCACGAGGTCTACGACGTACGGCTGCTGCTGGAACCGGCGGCGCTGCGCCGCTCGCTGAGCCGCGGCGCCTCCCTGGAACCCGCCAGGGAAGCCCTGCTGCGCGCCGACGAGGCGGCCGACCGGGCCGAACGCTCGCTGGCCAACCGGGACTTCCACCGCTCGCTCTACCTGCCCTGCGGCAATCCGCTGCTGGCCAGGATGCTCGACGAGGTACGCGACCAGGCGGCCCTCGTCTCGACCGTGGCCTGGGCCGCCGTCCCGTCCTGGGAGCGGGAGGCGGGCGAGCACCGGGAGATCCTGCGCCTCGCCCTGGCCGGTGACACCGACGGCGCGGCCGGCGCCCTCCACGATCACATCGCCTCGTTTCTGCACCGGGCGTTCCCCGAAGGAGAGACCACGCATGAAGAGCCCTGATCTCACATCGTCGCGGGACGCGCTCGCCGATGTCGTGGCGATCCCCGTGACACCGTTCACCGCCGACGACACCGTCGACACCGCGGCCCACCGGGCGCTGCTCCGCCGGCTGCTCGACGGTGGCGTCCGCACCCTCACCCCGAACGGCAACACCGGCGAGTACTACGCGCTCAGCCCCGACGAGCGGCGCGCGGTCACGGAGCTGACGATCGAGGAGGCCGCGGGCGGGGCCGCGATCCTCGTCGGGATCGGCCTCGACGTGCCGACCGCGGTGGCCGCCGCCGAGCACGCGCGCGCCGCGGGCGCCGGGATGGTGATGGTCCACCAGCCCGTGCACCCCTACGTCTCGCAGGACGGCTGGGTCGACTACCACCGCGCGATCGCCGAGGCCGTGCCGGAGCTGGGCGTCGTACCGTACATCCGCAACCCGCAGCTCGCCGGTGAGACCCTGGCCCGGCTCGGGGAGTTGTGCCCCAATGTCATCGGCGCGAAGTACGCCGTGCCGGACGCCGCGCGGTTCGCCGCCTTCGCCCGCGACGCGGGTCTCGAACGCTTCGTGTGGGTCGCGGGCCTCGCCGAGCTGTACGCCCCCTCGTACTTCGCGGGCGGCGCGACCGGCTTCACCTCGGGGCTCGTCAATGTCGCCCCCGCGGTCTCGCTGGGGATGCTGGAGGCGCTGCGCGCCGGGGACTACGCGGGCGCCATGAAGGTCTGGGAGCAGATCAGGCCCTTCGAGGACCTGCGGGCCGCGCACCAGTCCGCCGACAACGTCACGGTCGTCAAGGAGGCGCTGGCCGCGCTCGGGCTCTGCCGGCGCGACATCCGCCCGCCGAGCCGGGCGCTGCCCGAGGAGCGGCGCGCGGCCGTCGCTTCCCTGGTCGCGGGGTGGGCGATATGAGCGAGATGACATCGAGCCCCGGACACACCCCGGCCGCGGAGGCCGCCGAGGGGGCCCTCGTGCGCCCCGAGGAGCTGCGCAGCCACCAGTGGTGGGGGACGGACGGGCTGCGCTCGTTCAGCCACCGGGCCCGCACTCGCCAGCTCGGCTACCTCCCCGAGGAGCACCTCGGCAAGCCGGTCGTCGCGATCCTCAACACCTGGTCCGACATCAACCCGTGCCATGTCCATCTGCGGGACCGCGCCCAGGCGGTGAAGCGCGGAGTGTGGCAGGCCGGCGGCTTCCCGCTGGAGTTCCCCGTCTCGACGCTCTCCGAGACGTTCCAGAAGCCGACGCCGATGCTCTACCGCAACATGCTGGCGATGGAGACGGAGGAGCTGCTGCGCTCGTACCCCGTCGACGGCGCGGTGCTCCTCGGCGGCTGCGACAAGTCGACGCCCGCGCTGCTGATGGGCGCGGCGAGTGTGGACCTGCCCGCCGTCTTCGTCCCGGCGGGGCCGATGCTGCCGGGGCACTGGCGCAACGAGGTCCTCGGCTCGGGCACCGACATGTGGAAGTACTGGGACGACAAGCGGGCCGGGCTGATCGGTGACACCGAGATGGCCGAGCTGGAGAACGGTCTCGCCCGCTCCCCCGGCACCTGTATGACGATGGGCACCGCCTCCACGCTCACCGCCGCCGCCGAGGCGCTCGGTGTGACACTGCCGGGAGCGTCGTCGATCCCGGCGGTCGACGCCGGGCACGACCGGATGGCGGCCGCCTCCGGACGGCGGATCGTCGAGCTGGTCCGCAGCGGTCTGCGCCTGTCGCACCTGCTGACCAGGGAGGCGTACGAGGACGCCGTCGCCACCGTGCTCGCACTGGGCGGCTCCACCAACGCGGTGATCCATCTCATCGCGATGGCGGGCCGGTCCGGACTGCGGCTCACCCTCGACGACTTCGACCGGATCGCCAGGACCGTACCGGTGCTCGCCAACCTCCGGCCCGGCGGCCAGTACCTGATGGAGGACTTCTACTTCGCGGGCGGGCTGCCCGGCTTCCTGAGCCGGCTCACCGACATCCTGCACCTGGACCGGCCGACCGTCGCCCACGCCACCCTGCGGGAGCAGCTCGCCGGCGCGCTCGTGCACAACCCGGAGGTGATCCGCCCGCGGGAGAAGCCGCTCGCGGACGAGGGCGGGGTGGCGGTGCTGCGCGGGAATCTCTGCCCGGACGGCGCGGTCATCAAACACATCGCCGCGACCCCCGCGCTCCTGCGGCACACCGGTCCCGCGGTGGTCTTCGACGACTACCGGACGATGCAGCGGACCATCAACGACCCGGCGCTCGCGATCACCCCCGACCATGTGCTGGTGCTGCGGAACTCCGGACCCAAGGGCGGCCCGGGGATGCCGGAGTACGGGATGCTGCCGATCCCCGACTACCTGCTCAAGCAGGGTGTACGGGACATGGTGCGGCTCTCCGACGCCCGGATGAGCGGCACGAGTTACGGCGCGTGCGTCCTGCACATCGCGCCCGAGTCGTACGTCGGCGGGCCGCTCGCGCTGGTCCGCACCGGCGACTCCATCACCCTGGACGTCGAGGCCCGCAGCCTTCATCTGCACGTGACGGACGAGGAGCTGGCGAGCCGGCGGGCCGGGTGGACCGCGCCGGAGCCCCGGTTCCAGCGCGGGTACGGCGCCCTCTACGACGAGCAGATCACGCAGGCCGACACCGGCTGCGACTTCACCTTCCTCGCCCGCCCCGGCGAGGTGCCGGACCCGTACGTCGGCTGAGCCGTCCGTCGGCTGAGCCGGGCGCCACCGAGCCGGCCACCGACCGAGCCGGACCCGTACACCCGCCGAACCGACCCGCACACCGGCCGAGCCGCAGATCCGTACACCCGCCGAACCGGCCCGTACACCGGCCGAGCCGGCCCGTACACCGGACGACAGCCGGTCACCGTGTGTCCCCGCCCCCACTGGGGACCGCCCCCGCACCCGACGCCCCCGCACACCACCGGGTCCGATCCGTCGGACCCGGTCTGCGAAAGGCTTCACCCACCGAACGGAGAAGCAAGTCATGGCCTCTGCTGTGGCGCAGGACTCAGGGGCTCCGCCCCAGGCCCCCCGGCCCAGGAAACCGGGGCGCCGTACCGGAGTGGCACCGCGCCGCCTCCCGTATCTGCTGATCGCCCCCGCCGTACTGCTGATGCTGGGCTTCATCGCCTATCCGATGCTCAGCGTCTTCTACTACAGCCTCCAGAACTACAACGCCACCAAGCCCTGGCGGAACGGTTTCGCGGGCCTGGACAACTTCCGGCGGATCTTCACCGACGACCCGCTGTTCTACGACAGCCTGATCTTCAGCGCCAAGTGGGTGTTCACGGAGGTCAGCCTCCAGCTGGCCTTCGGCCTGATCCTGGCCCTGCTGGTCAACCAGACGTTCCTGGGCCGGGCCCTGGCCCGCTCGCTGGTCTTCTCGCCGTGGGCGGTCTCGGGCGTCCTGACCACCACGATCTGGCTGCTGCTCTACAACCCCTCGACGGGCGTGGGGCGTTACCTCGCGGACGCGGGCATCGGCGAGTACGGCTCGTCCGTGCTCTCCGACACCGGCACCGTCTTCTGGGCGGCGGTACTCGCCGAACTCTGGCGCGGCGTACCATTCTTCGCCATTCTCATCCTGGCGGACCTGCAGTCCATCCCGGGTGATCTGTACGAGGCCGCCTCGGTCGACGGCGCCAACCGGTTCCAGCAGTTCTTCCACATCACACTGCCCCACCTCAGGGACGCGATCATCCTCTCCACCCTGCTCAGGGCGGTGTGGGAGTTCAACAACGTCGACCTGCTGCTCACCCTCACCAAGGGCGGGCCCGCCGGTGTCACCACCACACTGCCGCTGTATGTCGCGGTCACCGGGTTCGAGGCACACGACTTCGGCTATGCCACCGCGCTGACCACCGTCGCCTTCATGATCCTCCTCTTCTGCTCGATTCTCTATCTGCGCCTGAGCAAGTTCGGAGGCGACCACAAGTGACCACCGCCATCGCCGAGAAGGGCCTGAGCGACGTGTCCGCGACCGGCGGCCCGGTGCCTCCGCCCACCCGCCGCCGGCGCCGCGGGCGCCGGTTCGACGAGGTCCCCCGCTGGCAGATCTACGTGCCGCTCGGGCTCTATCTCCTCTTCACCCTCATACCGTTCTACTGGATGGTGCTGTTCTCGCTGCGGCCCGCCGGATCCACCTCGCTGGTGCCGTGGCCGATGACCTTCGACCACTTCGAGAAGGTGTGGAACGAGCGCAGCTTCTCCGTCTTCTTCCAGAACAGCGCGCTGATCGGCGTCTTCACCCTGATCTTCACGACGGGGGTCGCGCTGGCCGGCGGCTACGCCCTGGCCCGCTTCGACTTCCGTATCAAGCAGGCCTTCATGCTGGCGCTGCTGTGCTCGCAGTTCATCCCGGGCGCGCTGATGCTGGTGCCGCTCTTCCAGATCTTCAAGAACCTCCAGCTCATCAACTCCCCGGTGAGCGTGGTCATCGCGGAGACCGTCTTCCAGCTCCCGCTCTCGATCATCCTGATCAGCGGCTTCATCAAGAACGTCCCGTACTCCCTGGAGGAGGCGGCCTGGGTGGACGGCTGCTCACGTCTCCAGGCGTTCCGGATCGTGGTGCTGCCGATGCTGCGGCCGGGGCTGATCGCCGTGGGTTCCTTCGCCTTCGTGCACAGCTGGAACCACTTCCTGTTCGCGCTGATGTTCCTGATGGAACAGGACAAGCAGACGATCCCGGTCGGGCTCTCCACCCTCATCGGCTCGGACAGTGTGGACTTCGGCGCGCTGGCGGCGGGCGGTGTGATCTCCGCGGTGCCGGTGGTCATCGTCTTCGCCTTCATCCAGAAGTGGCTGATCAGCGGCTTCAGCGCGGGGGCGGTGAAGGGATGAGCCGGCCGGTCCCCCCGCCCCTGCCCGACGGTCCGCTGCCCGTGGTGCTGGCCGGTGCGCGCGGCCACGGCCGTACGCATCTGGTCAACATCCACCGGCTCGAACAGGCCGGTCTGGTACGGCTCGTGGGCATCTGCGAGCTGACCCCGCTGAGCGCGGAGGAACTGGCCGGCTTCGGCGCCCCCGAGCAGTCCGACGACTTCGCCGGTCTGCTGAAGCGCACGGGGGCACGGGTCGCCGTGGTGTGCACCCCCATCCACACGCACACCGAACTCGCGCTCGTCGCCGCCGACCACGGGGTGCACACCCTGCTGGAGAAGCCGACCACACCGTCGTACGGGGAGTTCGAGCGGCTGCTCGCCGGGCTGGCCGAGCGGGGCACCGCCTGCCAGGTCGGCTTCCAGTCGCTCGGCTCGGACGCCGTCGACGCCATCGGGCGGCTGGTCGCGGACGGCGCGATCGGATCCGTACGCGGGATCGGCGCGGCCGGGGCCTGGGCCCGCGACGACGCGTACTACCGCCGGGTGCCGTGGGCCGGGCGACGCTCCCTGAACGGGCGGGACGTCGCGGACGGGGTGCTCACCAACCCGCTCGCGCACGCCGTCGCGACCGCGCTCCGCCTCGACGGCAGCGAACGGGCCGAGGACATCGCCGGGATCGAGCTGGAGCAGTTCCGGGCCAACGACATCGAGGCCGACGACACCAGCTGTCTGCGGGTACGCACGGCCAGGGGGACCCGGATCACGGTCGCCGTCACGCTCTGCGCGGAGCGGGCCGGGGAACCGTACGTCGTCGTCCACGGCAGCCGGGGCCGGATCACCTTCTGGTACAAGCAGGACCGGGTGCTCGTGGAACGCGCCGACGGCGCTCCGTCCGGTACGGATCCGGCGGGCACCGTGCACGGGCGCACGGACCTGCTGGAGAACCTGGTCGCGCATCTGCGCGACGGCACGGAACTGCTCGTACCGGCCCCGCGCACCGGCGCGTTCATGCGGATCGTCGAGGCCATCAGGACCGGCCCGCCGCCCACCCCGCTGCCCGCCGGGGCCTGGCACACCGTGCCGGGCGAGAAGGCGCCGCGCCGGGTCGTCCGGGGCATCGACGCACTGGTCGCGGCGAGCGCGGACACCCTCTCCACCTTTTCCGAACTGGGCGCGGGCTGGGCCGCGCCACCGACGGAGGTGCACCCCCGATGAGCGAGCCACAGGTATCCCGAGCCCCGGCGGTCACGATGCTGCGCTGTGACGCCCGCCCGGTGGCCGGCTACCACCACCGGCCGCCGCGGCTCCCCGCGACGGCCGCGCCACGCCCGTACCTGCACCCCGTACGGACCCTCGGCGGCGTCACCGTCACCGAACTGCGCCCCGCGGACCACGCGCACCACCTCGGGGTGTCGATGGCCGTACCGGACGTGTCGGGCACCGGGCTCCCGGCGGTCAACTTCTGGGGCGGTCGTACGTACGTACGCGACCAAGGCCCGGTGGCGCTCGACAACCACGGCGCGCAGGAACACACCGGCTGGCTGCTGCGGGACCCGGACGGCTGTGTGCAGGAGCTGTCCTGGACCCGGGAGGGCCGCGAACTCCTCAAGGAGCGGCGCACGATCAGTGTGCTCGCGCTCTCCGCCGACGCCTGGGCGCTCGACTTCACCTCGGCGCTGACCAATGTGTCCGGCGGGGACCTCTCCTTCGGCAGCCCGGCCACCAACGGGCGGCCGGGGGCGGGGTACGGCGGCTTCTTCTGGCGGGCGCCGAAGGAGGACGCGGCGGATCCGTCGCCCGACGTGTTCACCGGGACGGCGAGCGGCGAGGACGCGGTGCACGGCACCACCGCCGAGTGGCTGGCGCTCGCGGGACGGGAGTGGACGCTGGTCTTCGCCGGGGCCAACGAGGAGACCCGGCAGGACCCCTGGTTCGTCCGCACCGGCCAGTACCCGGGGGTGGGCTCCGCGCTGGCCTGGGGGCGGCGGCTGCCACTGGCCGCGGGCGGCAGCCTGTCGCGGCGGATCGTGACGGTCGTCGCGGACGGCCGCCTCGACCGCCCGGCCGCGGCGGCCCTGGCCCGTAAGGCGGTGACGGCGTGAGCCTGCCGTGGACCGCCGACCTCGGCGACGGTACGTACCGCAACCCGGTGCTGGCCGCCGACTGGTCGGACCCGGACGCGATCCGGGTCGGGGACGACTACTACCTCACCGCCTCCAGCTTCGGCCGGGTGCCCGGGCTGCCGCTGCTGCACTCCCGCGATCTCGTCAACTGGACCCTGATCGGCCACGCGCTGGAGCGGCTGGAGCCCGCCGACGCGTTCGCCTCGCCCCGGCACGACTGCGGGGTGTGGGCGCCCGCGCTCCGGTATCACGGCGGCCGGTTCTGGATCTTCTGGGGCGACCCCGACCACGGCGTCTTCCAGATCAACTCGGCCGACATCAAGGGGCCTTGGAGCAGGCCGCATCTCCTCAAGGTGGGCAAGGGACTGATCGACGCCTGCCCGCTGTGGGACGCGGAGACCGGCGAGGCGTATCTCGTGCACGCCTGGGCCAAGTCCCGGTCGGGGGTGAAGAACCGGCTGACCGGACACCGGATGAGCCCGGACGGACGGGAACTGCTCGACACCGGCAGGACCGTGGTGGACGGGGACCGGCTGCCCGGCTGGTTCACCCTGGAGGGACCCAAGCTCTACCAGCGCGACGGCTGGTTCTGGATCTTCGCGCCCGCCGGAAGTGTCGCCACCGGCTGGCAAGGGGCCTTCCGCGCACGGGAGTTCTTCGGTCCGTACGAGGAGCGGGTGGTGCTCGCGCAGGGGCGTACGGAGATCAACGGGCCGCACCAGGGCGCCTGGGTGACGGAGGCGGGGGCCGGAGAGGGCGGCGACTGGTTCCTGCACTTCCAGGAGCGCGGCGCGTACGGCCGGGTCGTGCACCTCCAGCCGATGCGCTGGACCACCGGCGAGAACGACGGCTGGCCGGTCATCGGCGCCGGCGGCGAACCCGTCCTCACCCACCCGAAGCCCGCCGTCCCCACCCGGCTCCCGGCGCCGCCGGTCACCGCGCCCGCCACCGACGACGACTTCCCCGGCGGCCATTTCGGACCGCAGTGGCAGTGGACCGCGAACCCGGAGCCCGGCTGGACGCTCCCGCACCCCGGCGACGGGCTGCGGCTGGCCGCCCGGCGGACGCCGGACGCGCACGATCTGCGCCTGCTGCCCAGTGTGCTGGTGCAGCGGCTGCCCGCCGAGACGTTCACCGTCACCGTCACGCTCTCCCTGGACAGCCCGGCCGACGGGGCGCGTACGGGCGGTGGCGAGCCCGGTACGAAGGCCGGGCTCGCCGTCCTCGGGGACGCCTTCTCCTGGATCGGTCTCGAACGCGGCGCGGACGGCGCGGTCGCGCTCGTGCACCGCTTCGCGGAGACCGGCGCGCCCCGCGAACGGGACGCCGCGGTCCCGCGCCCGGCGCCCCGTGGACGCGCCGTGCTCCGGATCGAGGTGGACCCCGGCGCACGCTGCCGGTTCTCCGCCGACACGGGGGACGGATTCCGCCCCTCGGGCCAGGTCTTCGCGGCCACGCCCTGGCGCTGGGTCGGCGCGCTGCTCGGGCTGTTCGCCACGGCGCCGGCCGACGGGGAGGGGACGGCCGGGACCGCCGCCTTCTCCGCGTTCCACTGCCGCACCCCACTCACCCGACCCCTCCACTCAACGACGAGAGAGAAGAGCCTGACATGAGAATCCCCACGGCATCCGGCGGCAGAGGACGCGGCTCCGCCGCCGTCGCCCTGACCGCTGTGCTCGCCCTGACGGCGACCGCGTGCGGTGACGACGGCAGCGGCAGCGGCGACGAGGGCTCCGGCAAGGGCGAGATCACCCTCTGGGACAACAACACCGGCGAGCGCCGGGAGATCTGGGCGCAGATCATCAAGGACTTCGAGACGCAGAACCCGGACATCAAGGTCAAGTACGTCGGGCTCCCGATCGACCAGGTCCAGGCGAAGTACGACACGGCGATCGACGGCGGCGGGCTGCCGGACGTCGGCGGTGTGGGTACCGCGTACCTCTCCAACCTGGTGGTACGGGACGTCCTGGACCGGGTCGACCAGCGTATCGACGCCGGTTCGCTCAAGGGCAAGCTCGTCCCCGCGATGGTCGACAGCGTCAAGGCGGCGGGCGGCCGGGAGGGCATGTACTCCGTGCCGACGTCCACCAACAACGGCACTCTCTGGTACCGCACGGACCTGTTCTCGGCCGCCGGTCTCGAACCGCCCACCACCTGGTCGAAGTTCTACGCGGCGGCGGAGAAGCTGACCGACGCGGGGAAGAACGAGTTCGGCTACACGATCCGGGGCGGCGCGGGGTCCATCGCGCCGGCGATGGACGCGATGTACGGGCAGTCCGGCATCACGTCCTTCTGGGACGGTGACAAGACCACGGTCAACGACCCGAAGAACGTGGCCGCGCTGGAGAAGTACGTCGCCCTGTACAAGAAGGTGACGCCGTCGGCCGACGTCAACAACGACTTCATCAAGATGGTCGCGCAGTGGGACAACGGCTCGATCGGGATGCTGACCCACAACCTGGCCTCGTACCAGGACCATGTGAAGGCGCTCGGCAACGAGAAGTTCAAGGGCCTGCCCTACCCGGCGCAGGAGGACGGCACCCGCGTGCAGGTCTCCAACCCGGTCGACGGGCTCGGGCTGTTCAAGAACAGCAAGAACAAGGCGGCGGGCTGGAAGTTCATCGAGTTCGCCGCCTCCCACAAGTCCAACAGCGCGTGGAACGCGTCGGCGGGCTCCATCCCGGCCAACACCGACGCGGCCGGTGACGCCTGGATCAAGGACGCCGTGCCGACGGCCACCGCGATGAAGGCGCTCAGCGACGGCTCGACCAAGCTCGTCAACCTGCCGTACTACCTGCCCGACTGGAACACCATCAGCAAGAGCGGCAACGAGCCGAACTTCCAGAAGGTGCTGCTCGGTGACATGACCCCGAAGGCGTTCGCGGACAAGCTCGCCAAGGAGCTGAACGACGCGCAGGCGGAGTGGAAGGAACAGGCCAAGAGCTGAGCGCGCCCCGGCCGAGAGCCGACGACCGGTCCGGCGGCGGGACCCCGACACCCACCGGCCCCGCCGCCGACCGCCTCCCCTCTCCACGCGGAGATCCCCGAGTCCTGGCTCAGCCGGCTCGAAGACCGAGCGACCGCCCCACCACCGACCTGAGATGACCCGACCGACCGAGGAGAAGCAGTCATGCGCACCTTTGGACGTCACGCACGGCTCACCGCCACAGCGGTGGTGTGCGGCACCACCCTGGCCCTGGCCACGCTCGCCGCGCCGGCGCAGGCCGGCACGGGTGCGGGCGGCGGCGCGAGTACGGGCACGGCGGGCCGCTCCGCCGAGCGCGCGGCCCTCGCCCCGGGCGACGGGTGGGGCTCCGCCGGCACCGGCACCACCGGTGGCCGGGCCGCCGACGCCGGGCACGTCTACACCGTCACCACGTGGGCGGAGTTCAGAGCGGCGCTGACGAAGGCCGCCGACGCCCCGTCGATCATCCGGGTCAAGGGCACCCTCGACGCGCTCTCGGACGAGCGGGGCAACTCCCGTACCTGCGCCGACTACGCGGCCCCCGGCTACTCCTTCGAGCAGTACCTCGCCGACTACGACCCGGCGGTGTGGGGGTACGAGAACCCGGTGAGCGGCGAACAGGAGGATCTGCGGGCCGCCTCCGCCGAGCGGCAGGCCGCGCAGATCATGGCGTACGTCCCGGCGAACACGACCGTCGTCGGCGTCGGCCGGGACGCCCGGATCCTCGGCGGCAGCCTCCAGGTCAGGAACGTCGACAACGTCATCGTCCGCAACCTCACCTTCGAGGACGCCTACGACTGCTTCCCGCAGTGGGACCCGACCGACGGCGACGTCGGCGAGTGGAACTCCGAGTACGACAACCTGGTGGTGTACGGCACGACCCATGTCTGGGTGGATCACAACACGTTCACCGACGGCCGCCGCCCGGACAGCGCGCAGCCGCGCTACTTCGGCCGGCTGTACCAGCAGCACGACGGGCTGCTGGACATCGTCCGGGGCGCCGATCTGGTCACCGTCTCGTGGAACGTCTTCGCCGACCACGACAAGACCATGCTGATCGGCAACAGCGACAGCGCGGCGGCCGACGACCGGGGCAAGCTCAAGGTCACCCTGCACCACAACCAGTTCAGGAACGTCAAGGAGCGGGCGCCCCGCGTCCGCTTCGGCCAGGTGGACACGTACAACAACCACTACGTGGCGGAGCGGCCGGAGAACTTCGGCTACTCCTTCGGCATCGGTATCGAGTCCCAACTGGTCGCCGAGAAGAACGCGTTCACCCTGGGGGCGGACGTGCGTCCGGCGACGATCCTGAAGAAGTGGAAGGACGCGCCGGTCACCACCGCGGACAACTACGTCAACGGACGTCCCGTGGACCTGCTCGCCGTCCACAACGCGGAGATCCCCGAGGAGACCCTGCGCCCCGACGCGGGGTGGACGCCCACCCTGCGTACCGCCGTGGACCCGCCGCGCGCGGTGCCGCGCGTGGTCGACGCGGGGGCGGGCGCCGGAAAGCTGCGCTGAGCGCGGCGCCCACCGCGGTGAGCGGCGGGTCCGGGGGCGGGCGGCCTCCCCCGGGCCCGCCGCTCAGCCGTGCCGCGGCGTCCCGATGACGACGGTGGCGTACAGCTCGTCCGAGGAGCACACGCGCGGGACCAGCCCGTTCGCGGCGAAGGTCGCGGCCGCCCCCGCCGCCTGCCGCTCACTCGTCTCGACGAGCAGGGAGCCGCCCGGGGCCAGCCATCCGGGCGCCTCCGCCGTGACCCGGCGCAGCACGTCGAGCCCGTCGGCGCCGCCGTCGAGGGCGCCGCGCGCCTCGTGGATCCGGGCCTCGGGGGGCAGCAGCCCGACCTCCTCGGTGGGGACGTACGGCACATTGGCGAGCAGGATGTCGACGCGGCCGCGCAGCGCGGCGGGCAGCGGCGCGTAAAGGTCGCCCTCGTAGACCCGGGCCCCGGCGGGGACGTTGCGCCGGGCGCACCGTACGGCGGCGGGGTCGATGTCGGCGGCGTACAGCTCGGCCCCGTCGAGCGCGGCGGCCAGCGCCGCGCCGAGGGCGCCGGAGCCGCAGCACAGGTCCACGACGACCGCGCGGGGCGGGGCGAGCGCGGCGGCCCGGTCGACGAGGAACTCGGTACGGCGGCGGGGCACGAAGACCCCGGGGTCGACGGCGACCCGCAGCCCGTGGAACTCCGCCCAGCCGAGGACGTGTTCCAGCGGCAGCCCGCCGGCCCGGCGGCCGACCATCGCGGCGAGCTCGTCCGGGGTGCGGGCGGCGGAGACGAGCAGACGCGCCTCGTCCTCGGCGAAGACACAGCCGGCGGCCCGGAGTCTGGCCACGACATCGGACGGCGGCGCGTCGGACGCGGCGGGAGGCGAGGACGGATAAGAAGAAGGAGAAGAGGAAGAAGCAGAGGACACGGGGAGCCTTTCGGGATGCCGAGGGGCACTCCCGGGCGGTCACCTATGCCTGATGGACCGCACGGCCGTGGGAGAGGAGCGCCCGACCTGGTACAGCGGTGATGGGTCTCGCCTCCTTCGGTGGCCGGTGGGTAGGTCACTGTGTGCGTCGGTCACCCTACCCGAGGGAACCCCGGGGCGCGCGGGGGTTGCGGGACGGCCCTTTCTCAGGCCCCTCTTAGCCGCACCTTAACGGCGGCATAAGGATCAGCCCCGGCCCCTCCCGACAGCCGATTCCGGGGTTTCGAACGGCTAGCTTGCTGATCGCTGGGGCGGCACGGGGGCGGGGAGGCCGCCTGCCGCTCCGGCGGTCTCGCGCACGTTCCCCTCCGAAGGAGATCCATTCAATGACCGCTCGACGCACGGCCACCGGGATCGTCACCCTCGGCCTCGCCCCGCTCGCGCTGGCCGGTCTGACCGCCGCGCCCGCCGCCGCCCACGGTTCGATGACGGACCCGGTCAGCCGGGTCGCCGCGTGCTTCGCCGAGGGGCCCGAGAGTCCGAAGTCGGCAGCGTGCAAGGCGGCGATCGCGGCCAGCGGGACGCAGGCGTTCTACGACTGGAACGAGGTCAACATCCCCGACGCCGCCGGGAACCACCGGCAGATCATCCCGGACGGAGCGCTGTGCGGCGCGGGCCGGGACAAGTACAAGGGGCTCGACCTGGCCCGCGCCGACTGGCCGTCGTCGCCGATGAACGCGGGCAACCGGACCTTCCGTTACAAGGCCACCGCACCACACCGGGGCTCCTTCGAGCTGTACCTCACCAAGGACGGTTACGACCCGTCGCAGCCGCTGAAGTGGTCCGACCTGGAGGAGAAGCCCTTCCTGAAGGTCGTCGACCCGAAGCTGGAGGGCGGCGCGTACGTCTTCGACGGGGTGGTGCCGAACCGCTCGGGCCGGCACCTCCTCTACTCCATCTGGCAGCGCTCGGACAGCCCGGAGGCGTTCTACACCTGCTCGGACGTGGTCTTCGGCCAGGACAACGGCGGGGCGCCGGGCAGCGGGGCGGGCAGCGCGCCCACCGCCGCGCCCGCCGCGTCCGCGCCGACGGACCGGACCATCGAGGAGGGCACGGACAAGTCCTCCGTCGACCACAACGGCCATGGCGGGGACGCGGGCCACAGCACCGCCCCCGAGCGGACGCCCGCCGAGGACGCCGCCGAGCCGCCCGCCGAAGACGGCCGGAAGGCCACCGACAACGACGCTGACGCCACCGACGGGCCCGAGGTGAAGGCCGCCGACGCTCCGGCCACCCAGCCGGCCGCACAGCCGGCGGGCGGCCGGGAGAACCTCGCCGAGACCGGGGGCAGCACCGCCACCCCGTATCTCGCGGTCGCCGGGGCGGCGGCCCTCGCCCTCGGCGCGGCGGTGACGTTCGGTACGGTGCGGCGCCGGACGGCCACGACCGGACGCCACAGCCGCTGACGCCGAGCCGGCCCCGTACCGCCCACGGCGGTACGGGAGTTACCGGGTCAGCCGATGACCGAGGCGCAGGTGGTCGGGGTCGCCCGGGCCGGGTCCAGTGCGTTGGCCACCTCGTGGAAGGCGATGCGGTCGAGCAGCCCGATCGTCGCGTGCTCGGACACATCGGCCGCACACAGGTCCTGGATCAGCACGTTGCGTACGTCGGGACCGGTCAGGAACTGTGACCGGTACGGCGTGACGATCTCGTCGTAGCGGGTGGCGATGACGGTGTACCGGACCCCGGGCACCGTGTCGCCGCCCGCGTTGAGTTTGGTGAGGAAGGGCGATCCGGCGATCTGGTCGGCGAGCGCCGGGGTCTTCTCCGTCAGCAGGTCCTTCGCGCCGGGGAAGTACTCCAGCAGCCCGGTCAGCCCGAGCAGGGTGGTGCCTCGGTTGGAGGGTGCTATCCCGACCAGGGCGTTGACCTTCGCCGCCCCGCCCAGGAACTTCAGGTAGTAGCGCGGCATCATGCCGCCCTGGGAGTGGCCCACGAGATCGGCCTTGGGGGCGCCGGTGGCGGCGAGCACCCGGTCGACGTACGTGGCGAGTTGCGCGGCCGAGGCGTCGATGGGGCCGAGCCCGTTGAACAGCGGGACGCCCGGGAGTTGACCGTAGTCGAGCGAGAAGACGCAGTATCCGCGGTTCACCAGGTACGGGGCGAGCCCGAGCCAGTTGTCGACGGAGTTCGCGAGGGTGCCGTGGACGAGCACGACGGGGCGGGGATGGGCGGCGGACGGCTTGCAGGAGAAGTCGTTCCAGCCGCGGCTCGCGGCGGTGGCGGAGACGGTGGAGGGAGCGGCAGTGGGGGCGGCCGCGGCGGGGGTGACCGTGACGGTCGCGGCCAGCAGCAGCGTGGCCAGCGGTCCGAGTACGCGTTTCCAGGGCAGCATCGTGCGATCTCCTTGCGGCTCAAGGGAATGGCGATGACTGTCAGCCCTGCGGCCCGGACCACATTGAAGGGTGAACTACCGTCAAGTTACGCAGGAGTAAGGTGAAGAAGGAAGTTACGCGTCAGTAAAAAGTGGGGGCGGTAGCACGGCACCCCACGGGACGGCCCTCGGCCATTCAGCCCCCTCCCGCCTGCGCGGGCACCGGTGGCCCCGGAGCGTGGGGGCATGACGTTCGTCGACGAGGTGAAGAACGCCGTCACCGTACGGTCCGCGCTGCTCGTCCTCGCCGTGCTCGCACTGCAACTCCTGTTCATCGCGTCCTACATGGGCGCCCTGCACAGCCCGAGGCCCTCAGAGGTGAAGGTCGCCGTCGTCGCCCCGGCCACAGCGCCGCGCAGCTCACCGCCGCGCTGAAGCGGCTGCCCGGCCGGCCGCTGGACCCGCGGACGCTGCCCGACGAGAACACCGCGCAGCGGCAGATCACGAACCGTGATCGGCTGGTGCGTCGGCGGTTATCTGTGCGCCGCCGCGCTCGCGGTCAGCGCCGGGACCGCCCGGCCGTACCCCTCGGAACCGGCACTCCCTCGGACACGGACACGGGCACGAGTACGGAGACCGGCACCGGCACCGGCACCGGTGGTGCGGCTTCCGCGGGGCCTCCGCCCGCCTGACCGTCCCCCGGGAAGGCCTGGCCGGAAGGCCCGCCAAGGAAGGCCCACTCAGGAGGGCCCGGCACACCCTCATGTGCCGGGCCCTCCCCCGGTCCCGCGGACCGGGGCGTACGGTCAGCCGATCTCGGCGCCGTACTCGTCGAGCGCCGCCGTCACCGGCTGGAAGAACGTCTCGCCGCCCGAGGCGCAGTCACCGCTGCCGCCCGAGGTCAGTCCGAGCGCGGTGTCCCCCGCGAAGAGGGAGCCGCCGCTGTCACCCGGCTCGGCGCAGACCGTGGTCTGGATGAGCCCGTTGACGATGTCGCCGTTGCCGTAGTTCACGGTGGCGTCCAGCCCGGTGACCTCGCCGTCGTGCACCTGGGTGGTGGAGCCGCTGCGGACGACCTGCTGGCCGACCGTCGCCTCGCCCGCCTGCGTGATCTCCTGGCTGCCGCCGTCGTACAGGTTCACCTCGCTCGGGTGGTCCACGTCGGCGGTGTACTTGACCAGACCGAAGTCGCTGCCCGGGAACGTGGAGCCCTCGGTCGTCCCTATCTGCCGGCCCTGGGTGTCGGACCAGGTCGCGACGGACTCCGTGCAGTGCCCGGCGGTCAGGAAGTACGGCTCGCCGTCCTTGACCACGTTGAAGCCGAGCGAGCAGCGCGAGCCGCTGCCGGTGATGGCGTCGCCGCCCGCGACGAAGGTCTTGAACTCCCCCGCCGTCTTCCGCAGTTCGGCCTTGGACCCGAGCTTCTTCACCACGCCGCTGATCTTGTCCCAGGACGCGCCCTCGACCGTACGGTCGGCCGTGACGACCACCTTGTTGGTGACCGGGTCGACGGCCCACGACGTGCCCGGGACGGACGCGTCGGTGGCGAGGGTCTTCCGAGCGCTCGTCAGCTCGGCGAGGGTGTGCTGGACCAGTCTCGCCCTGCCGCCCGCCTCCCGGACGCCCTCGGCGGCCTTCTCGTCGACGACATTCACCACGAGCGCCTTGGTCTTCGCGTCGTAGTACGAGCCGGCCGCGGCGTCACCGAGGTCCCGACCGAGGGCCGAACCGAGGGTTCCGGCCGCCTTCGCCGTCAGTTCCTTCACGGTGAACTGCGGTGCCTCCTCACTGGCGTTCGCATTCTGCAAGGTGAAACCGGCGGCGACCAGAGCGATCGCCGCGCCACCCGCGATGGTGGTGCGCTTCTTCGACACGCGCCGATGGTTCAACGTCAACCTCCTGTGGGGACCGTGCCGGTTCATGTGGGGTGTCCTGGCACGGAGGACGAGGCGCCCACTATTCCGAGCGCCACCAGTCGCACACAAGGTCGACTTGAGGACGCGCACATGACCAACACATCGCGCGCCCCTGCATTCGGCTGCGGCCGAAGGACGACACCTTCCGTTCCGTTTCGCGAACATCCGAGGCGGCCGGGGCCCGCCACGGCGCCCTTACGCGGACGGCCCCGAGCCGGGACAATCGACCTGAACCGGGCTCTCCTACGGGGTATTCGAGCCGGTCATGAGCACCGAGGGATAAGGACCGCGGCGGCGGGGAATGCAGGGTCACGGTGCCTGCATGGGGCACGTAACCGGAGCACACAGGATGAAAGGGGCGGGGGTTGCGACGTCGGGTGCGCGCGGCGGACGGGCGGCATCTGATGGTGGAGCGTCTGGGGGACCCGCGGGGCAGACCGGTCTTCCTGCTGCACGGCACGCCGGGCAGCAGGCTGGGACCCGCGCCGCGCGGCATGGTGCTGTACCAGCGGGGCATGCAGCTCATCGCCTTCGACCGGCCGGGGTACGGCGGTTCGGACCGGCTCGAAGGGCGCAGTGTGGGAGATGTGGCCCAGGACGTGGCGACGATCGCCGACGCCCTCGGCCTCGACCGGTTCGCCGTGGCGGGCCGCTCCGGCGGTGCCCCGCACGCCCTGGCGTGCGCGGCGCTGATGCCGGACCGGGTGACCCGCGCGGCGGCGCTGGTGCCGCTCGCGCCGTGGGACGCGGACGGCCTCGACTGGTTCGAGGGCATGGCCCCGTCCAATGTCGCCGAGTACTCCACCGCGGCGCGGGACCCGGCGGGCGTGGCGGCCCGGCTCATCCCGCGCGCGGAGGCGATCAGGAAGAACCCGGTGCGGCTGCTGGACGATCTGCGCAGGGAGCTGACCGACTCCGACCGGATGGTGGTCTCGGACGCCGGGCTCAGAATGATGCTGCTGCGCAACTACCAGGAGGGGCTGAGCGATTCGGCGTACGGCTGGATCGACGACGCGGTGGCCTTCGCCAGCCCGTGGGGGTTCGACCCCGCCGACATCCGTGCCCCGGTGCTGCTGTGGCACGGCGTGCAGGACGTCTTCTCGCCGGTCGGCCACGCCCGCTGGCTCGGGGAGCGCATCCCCAACGCGACGGTGGTCCTGGAGCCGGCCGCGGCGCACTTCGCCTCCCTGCACGCCCTGCCCAGAAGCCTCACCTGGCTCCTGGACGACTGACCGACGGAACGGCGCAAGGTGAAAGGCCCAGAGGTACGGTGCCGGGCGCGGACCCGGCACCGTACCCCTCGGGTGTCTCACACCGCCAGCGGCTCCAGGTCCCGGTAGACCCGCCGGTCGTCCCTGGCGAACCGGGTCAGCGCGTGCTCCTCGCCGAACAGCGAGACCAGTTCCTCCACGGTCTCCACCCGGAGCTGCGCCGCCTCGCCCTTGCGGCCCAGCGCCCCCAGCGTCACGCACATGTTGGACGTGACGGCCAGTGTCTCCGGATGGCGCGCGCCCAGCGAGACCCGCAGCCCCGCGACGGCGCTCCGCTCGGTCACCAGCGCCTCGTCCAGCTCCCCCAGATCCGCCTTGGCGTTGGCGAGGCCGACGGTGCAGAAGAGTGTGTGCGGATGCTCGTCGCCCAGCACCTCCCGCATCGTCCGCAGGGCCCCCTGGAGCAGCTGCTCCGCCAGCTCCGGTGCCCCGCAACCCCAGTGGAAGACCCCGAGGTTGTTGATGGCGGCGAGGGTGTACGGGTGCCGGGCGCCCGGCACCCGCAGGTACTGGTCGACGACCTCCTGGGCCAGGTCCCTGGCCGCCACCGGCTCCCCGGAGGCGAAGTGGTCGGCCGCCAGGTTGAGATCGCAGGCGAGGGTGTCCGGGTTGATGTCCGCGCCGTACTTGGCCCGGTAGCGGTTCCTGGTGGCGGTGGTGAGCCGCCGCGCGTCCTCCAGCAGCCCGGCCCTGCGCAGCGAGACGGCCAGGTTCTTGCCCGCCGCGAGGGTGCCGGGGAACGCGCGCCCCATGCGCTCCTTGTAGAGGGCGTACGTCCGGCTGAGCAGGGCGACCGAGTCCTCGTACCGGCCGATCTCCCGCAGGTCCCGCCCGAGGCTGGCGGCGGACGAGAGCGTGTACGGGTGCTCGGGGCCGAGCACCTCCGTCCGCCGGTCGAAGACCTCCTGGTCCATCTCGCGCGCCTGGGCGTACCGGCCGACCATGCGCAGGTTCAGCGCCCGGTTGTTGGCGGCGGCGAGTGTCCTCGGGTGGGAGTCGTGGAAGATCCCGCTGAACCCCTCGTGCGCCTCGGTCGCCAGCTCCATCGCCTTGGCGTACTCGCCGAGCGTGCCGAGGTCCATCGCGAGCCCGCTGGTGGTCATGTACGTGTGCGGGTGGGTCGGCCCGAGCACCCGGCGCTGCCGGATCAGGGTCTCCTCGTCCAGCTCCCGTGCCTCCACGTAACGGCCCTGCGAGCGGAAGATGTTGGAGAGGTGGAAGCGCAGGTACAGATACTGCGGGTCATCGTTGCCGAGGGTCTCGCGCCAGAGGTCGCGCAGTTCCCCGGCGAGTTCGGTGGCGGCGGGCAGGTCGCCGCGCTTCCACAGGTAGCGGACCCGGTCGATGAGCAGCCGGCGGGTCTCGGGGCGCCGGCACAGGCTCGCCTCCGAGGTGATGAGATGCGGCCAGATCGTGTTGAACCGGTCCCAGGTGCCGGGGTTGTCGATCGGCTCGTCGCCGTCGGGCCTGGCGCCCGCGAGGATCCGGTGGACGGCGTGCCGGGCGTCCCGCTGTTCCTCCTCGGTGAGCTGGGCCCGGATGATCGCCTGGACCAGCCGGTGCACCTGGATGCTGTTGCCGACCTGGTCCACCTTGGCCAGCGCGAACCGGCCGATCTCCCGGATGACCCGGCCCAGGACGAGCGTCTCCTGGAGCGAGACGTCGTACGGCTTGAGGGCCTCGATCATCTCCTTGCTGTAGAGGAGGTTGGCGGAGATCGGCTCGGGGGCGAAGAAGGCGCAGAGCTGGAGCAGCCGCACCGCGGCCGGTGACCGCTCCTTGAGCCGGTCGATGGAGATGTTCCACGTCGCGGCGACCGGTTCCGGGTATCCGGCGGGCTGGTTGAGCGCCAGCACCCCGGCGGCCTGCTGGCCGAGCTGGTCCAGGTACTCGGATACGGGTGTGGCGGTCTCCGCGATCCAGGCGGCGGCCTGTTCGACGGCGAGCGGCAGGTCACCGACGGCGGTGGCCACCTTGTCGGCGTCCACGAGGCTCAGCCCGGGGGCGCGCCGCTGGAGGTGTTCGACGGACTCCTCCCGCAGGAAGACATCGACGGGCAGCGCGTCGCCGTAACTCGACCAGGTCTGGTTGCGGGAGGTGACCAGGACGTGGCCGGGCCCGCCGGGCGGGAAGTACCGCTGCACCAGTTCGGGGTCGTCCGCGTTGTCGAAGACCAGCAGCCAGCGGGTGGACGGCACCCCGCGCCGCAGCAGGTCGACGGCCTCCATCGAGGCGGCGGACATGTCGTCGCCGCCGCGCGCGCCGAGCCGCACGGCCAGCTCGGCGAGGGAGGCGACCACGTCGGCGGTCTGCTCCGAGGAGATCCACCAGACCAGGTCGTAGTCGGCCATGAAGCGGTGCACGTACTCCAGCGCCACCTGGGTCTTGCCGATGCCGCCGAGCCCGTACAGGGTCTGCGGCTGCGGCAGTACGACGGCCATGCCGCCGCCGAGCTGGTCGCGCATCCGCTCCAGCACGGCGGAGCGCCCGGTGAAGCCGGGGTTGCGGGCCGGCGCGTTCCAGATCTTGGGGACGGTGCCGGGGAAGCGCGGTCCCGGCGCGACGGCGTCGGCGAGCTGGGCGGGCCGTTCCAGGGCGCGCAGCAGCGCGCTGGTGGCGTGCGCCTCGTCCAGCCGGAAGAGGTCGACCGGGTTGCGGTCGATGTAGGGGGCGGTGAGCCGTACGTCGCCGACGCGCACGGGCAGGAGCTGGCGCCGGGTGCCGCCGGGGTCCTCGGAGGCGGAGCGCGACCAGACCTCCACGGCCCGCGTGGACTTGAGGTAGGCGGCGGAGAGCAGCACGACCGTACGGGTGGCGCTGTCCTGGTGGATCATGAGCGAGCCGGTGTCGCCCCCGGTGGGTCCGGCGGGCGGCTCGGCGGAGACGTCGCGCGGCACGACGCGGAACCCGGCCCGGGTGAGGACGGATTCGATCCAGTCGGCCCACATCCGGTTCTCCGCCACGTAGCTGAGGTGGAGGTCGGCGGGGAGCGCGGGCCTGCGCCGGGTGAAGGCGTCCCTGATCCGCAGCCTGGCCTCGTCGCCGACGGGCGGCATCGCGGTGATGGCGCCCTCGGTGACGTAGGTGGTGAGCCGTTCGAAGGCGGAGAGCAGGGAGTTGGAGAGCCCCGCCTCGTCGCCGAAGGTCGCCAGGGTCTCCTCGTACGCGTAGTAGGGGCGGTACGGGATCTCCACGGCGCCCCAGTAGGCGGTGAGGCGCTCCCCGGTGAGCCCGGCGGGGAACCGGTCGAACTTGAGCCGGGCGAGGGCCCGTCCGGCGTCCGCCTTCTCCTTCTCGCCCTCGTCGATGCGCATCGGCACGGGGAAGATCTTGATGCCCCGGCCGCCGTACCGCTCGTCGATCTGGCGGGCCACGGCGGCGGCGCCGTCGATGGACTGGTCGCTGAGGGTGAAGCAGTCGACGAGGACGTCGGGCAGGTGGACGGTGCAGATGTCGGCGATGTCGCTGAGGCCGGTGCGGCTGTCGATGAGGACGTAGTCGTAGTGGGCCTTCATGTCCTCGCGCAGCGCGTCGAAGAAGTGGCCGCCGCCGAGCCGGTCGTAGAAGTTGTCCCAGTCGAAGGTGGAGACGGTCGCGGAGTACTCGCGGTTCTGCCGTCCCGCGGAGACGAAGTCGAGGGTGCCGCCGTCGGGGAACTCCCAGCCGAGGTGTTCCGGGGTGAGCGAGACGGCGTGCGGCTGGATCCGCGCGTAGTCGCGGTGCCAGTCGTCGGGGCGCTCCACGGGGCTGGTCGCGGCCCACGCGTACTCGGTGATCACGTCGATCACGCCGGTGGTGGCGCCGAGGGTCGAGGGGTCGAGGAAGGGGTGGAAGAAGCGGTGCAGGCCGGGCGCCTCCAGGTCCCAGTCGACCGCGAGGACGCGTTTTCCGTTGGCGGCCAGTATCCAGGCCGTGTTGGCGAGGGCCATGGTGCGGCCGGTGCCGCCTTTGTACGAGTAGAAGGTGACGATGCGTCCGTCACGACGTGCTGTCATCCGTGTCCTCCGCATCGGGCGCCAGGTCGTGCGTCTGGGGAACGTAGTGCGTCGTGGCGTACTCGGCGGCCATCGGGCCGCGCAGCCGCGGCCGTTCGGTGTGGCTGCCGCCGGCCGGCGGATAGACCTCCGCGTGTCTCAGGTACTGCTGGGCCGCCGCTTCGACGACCTGGGGCAGGATCTGGCCGAACGCCTCCATGCTGGGCACGCCCTTGGCGGCGGCCCGGCAGGCGGCGCGGCCCTGCCCCATCTTCTTGGGCATGGTCCGTTCGAGTTTCTCGCTCAACTCGGCCTGGGCCGCCCGGCTCTGCTCGTCCTCGCGGTTCCACGGGACGACGACGCTCACCCAGGGGCGGTGTTCGGCGTCGAACGCGGCGAGCCGCTCGCGCTGTTCCTCGTCGTTGAGGGCCCACCGGTCGACCAGCAGTATCTCCGGCCGGACGGGGGCCTGTTTGCCTTCGTGGGGTACGGACACCTCGTCGAAGGAGACGATGTCCGCCTGGTAGTTGAGGGAGCGGACCAGGTCCCGGGCGACGTACGCCAATGGCCGGGCCGAGTCCGGGTGGTACGGGTTCCAGTCCTGGGCCATGCCCCCGTAGTAGTCGGCCCGGCGGCCCTCCGGGAGCCCGTGCCGGGTGGGCGCGGCCACGGTGACCTGCATCGGGCGGGGGCCGCCGCTGGTGCCGAAGGCGCTGGGCGCGCTGCGGTAGTCGACGGGGCGCCCGGGGCCTATCGCCGCGGTGTCGGCGACGCTGACGATGCGTTTGGCGAGTTCGTAGACGGCCCGCTGGTACTCGTCCTCGAAGATCCGGAGTTTGATCAGCCCGTAGAGGCCGTCGGTGACGTAGCGGTCCCCGAAATCCCGGTGGTTGAACTGCAACCGCTCGGCGGGGCCCGGCAGTTGCCGCGCCGGTACGGGCACCCACAGGGCCGGGACGATCGCCTCGGCCGTGGTGTTGTTCTTGGCCTGCTCGTAGATGACCCGCTGGGCGAAGGCGTACCACTCCTTGCCGCACATCTCACTGGCGAAGTAGCGCGGTGAGAACAGCGGCACGAACACCCGGCAGGTCGCGAGCACGTCGGCGAGCCGCTCCGACCAGCCCTCGCCCGAGCGCATCTCCCGGTCGATGAAGCCGGCCTGGGCGCCGGCCGGCAGATCCGTCATCGCCATCACGTGCTCGGACAGATCCCGGAAGAGCTTCTGCACCCACATGTCCGGGTCGGCCCCGGAGGCGCCGTCCCGGGGTGTGTGCGCGTAGCTCAGGAAGAAGTACGGCCGATGGTCGGCCGCTCGCTGCTGCGGTGACGCGTGCACACGACCCCCGTCCTGTGGTGGACATCCACGTTGTTCAACGCCGTTTCTCGGCCATCCACACCGTGGCGTGTGCCACCGCGTCCTTGATCGGGAAAAGCCGCCCGGCCGCCCCTCCCAGTTGCCCCCTCTGCTCAAGTCCCCAAGGGAACGCGGCTCCAATCGCCGCGAAATCACTGTCGTCGAGGTTCACATCCTCATATTCCACCCAGCGCGGTGATCCGTCCGGCGCTTTGACCACACAGTGATAAGAACGTGTGGTCGCGCCGGGCCGGTATTCGGCGAGATGGAACGCGCTGCACGCGCCGTGTCCCACATTGACCAGCAGCACCCGCGCGTCGGCCTCGGCCAGCGCGCCGAGCGGGGAGTCCGGGCCGAGATGGCTGTGCAGCGGATGGTCGGCCATCAGTTCGGCGGCGCGCGCGCCGAGCGCGGCGAACGAGGTCTGCGGATGACTGCTCCGTACGGCGCCCTCGGCGGTGCGTACGGACTCGGCCAGCCGGCCCATCGCGAGGCAGGGCGTGGTGCGCGCGTCGAAGGCGGGCATGTGGGAGCGGTACGCGGCGGCCTGGCGGCGGGTCAGCCCGGAGATCCTGGCGCGGTGGGCGGCGGAGGTGTCGGAGTTCTCCTCGGTGAAGGCCGGCACGACGAGGGTGCCGTCCTCGCCCAGCGCCGTCAGCAGGGCGGTGCGCAGGGTGTCGGCGCCGAGTCCGGTGCCGCGCAGGGCGGCGTGGACGAGCAGGACCGACCCGGGGGTGACACCCAGGGCGGTCAGCTCGCGGGCGAGTTCCGCGGCTGGGGGGTCAGGGGTGTCGGACACGGTCGGCCTCCGCGCGCAGGGTGGTCAGCAGGCTCTTCCCGCCGACGGTGAGTTCGGCCGCGTCCTCCAGGGTGTCCAGCGCCCGCAGGGCGTGGTCCAGGTGGCGGCGGTCGTACGCGGCGAGGCCCACCCGCTCGTGGGCCCCCGCCAGCAGTTCGGAGAACGGCACCGGTCTCTCCCGCCAGGGCGCGGGGCGGAGCCACGCGCCGTCCAGCGCGTAGAGATCGGTGACCTCGGTGAGCGCCCGCAGGGTGGCCCGGCGGTAGCCGCGCAGCAGCGCGGGCGCCAGGACCTCGGGGGAGCCCTGTACGGGGATGCCGAGCGCCCCGTATCCGTACACCGGGCCCCTGGGGCGTGTTTCGAAAGGAGCGCCGTCCGCCCGCAGGGCGGGGCTCGCGGCGTCCGGTGCGTGCGATCGCAAGGCGGAGGATCGGCGCCCTCGATGGCCTGGACGTACGTGGACGACTCCGACAACGCGGCGAGCGTGCGTGCCAGGCGTCGCGAGCCAGGCGGGACTTTCGAAACACGCCCCAGGGCCGTCCTCGTGTCCGGCGGGGCCCGGCGGGGCCGCCACGGGGCTTCGGGGCGACTCGTCCAGCGGTGTCAGTGTGGAGAGCGTGGCGGCGGCCTCGGCGGCCTGGTCGGGGACGGCCTCGCGCAGCAGCGCCCAGGCCGCCGCGAGCCGGCCGCTCCAGTCGGCGGCCTCGTCCCGGCCGAGCCCGGGGTGGGCGGGGGCGTCGAAGCGGTCCCGGTACGGGTCGACGTCGTCCAGGGCGAAGTCGGGGGCGCCGTCCCGGCCGAGGCGGCGCACGGGGCGCCACGGCCCGGCGGCCTCGTCGGCGCGGACGACCCGCAGCTCCGTGGCGCCGGTACGCACCACGAACCCCTTCTCGGCGAGGCGCACCTCCGCCTCGCCGGGCGGGCCGAGCCGCAGCGCGCCGAGCGTGGGCAGCACCAGCACACCGCCCCGGTGGCGGACGCGTACGGGTGTGTCGAGCCCCCCGCGCAGGACGGCGGCGGCGAGGTACGCCCCCACCCGCTCCGCGAGGTCCCGCGTGTCCGGGCGGTCCGCGCGGGCGGCGGCGATCGCCTCGGCGAGCCAGGTACGGGTGTAGGGGTGGGCGAAGACGGCGTCGAGCCCGTCGGAGCCCCGTTCGACGGCGGCCGCCAGCTCCCACGCCTCCTGCCAGGCCTCGCCGCCCCGGCCGTCGAGCGCGGCGTGCAGTTCGGCCAGCATCGAGCGGGTCAGTTCGTGCTGGGCGACGAGGAGTTCACCGGGGTGGCCGACGGCGGGCGGGGTGGACTCGGCGCGGGTCCGGTCCTCGATGCCGCGGATGAGGGCCGCCAGGTCGGCGCAGTACACCGAGGGGTGGTCGAAGGAGCCGGGGCCGCCCGGGGACGGCGCCTCGGACGTACTCGTCCCGCCCGTCCCCGGTCCCGAGCGGTAGCGGTGGGTGTAGAGCCCGCCGCCGCAGGAGCGGACGACGGGGCACCGCCGGCACTCCTCGCCGACCCCCGCGAGCCCGAGCTGCCGGCTCCGTACGCCGGGGTGCGCGGCGACCTCGTCGAAGGCGTGCGCGAAGACGTCGAAGCCGGTGGCCGCGGCGCCCTCGTAGGCGCTCTTGAGGGAGTCGACCTGCTCCAGGGTGCCGTCGGTCTCCACGACGACGAGATCGGTGGGGGCGAGGCCGAGCGATTCGGTGAGGCTCGGGCCGCCGGCGAGGGTGGAGAGCACCGAGTCGAAGAGGCGTACGGGCATCGGCCTGCCCCGGGCGTCCCATCGGTCGAAGACGGCGAGCAGCCAGTCGGCGTACGCGGTGGGCGAGCCGTCCGGGCGCGGCGGCGGCTCGTCCCAGGTGGCGTGCGGCAGCAGGAAGTCGATGCGCGGCGGGTCGAGCGCGTCCAGCGCGTCATAGACGCCGACGGGGTCGTTGGCGGCGTCGACCGTGCAGAGCAGCCCGAGGTCGAGATGGCGGTAGCGGTCCTGCCGGAGGAGTTCGACGGCCTTGAGGACCAGGGGGTGGCTGCTGCGGCCGTCCGCGAACCGGCGGTGCCGGTCGTTGGCCGCGCGGTCGCCGTCGAGGGAGATGCCCACCCGGACGCCGAACTCGTCGAAGAGGTCGAGGTAGCGGGGGGAGAGCTGGAGCCCGTTGGTGTGGATGCGTAGGTCCAGCTCGGCGACGCCGTCGAGGGCGGTGGTCAGTTCCTCGCACACGCGCCGGAGCCGGGCGGGGCCGGCGAGCAGTGGCTCCCCTCCGTGCAGGATCACTGACACGGAGGGCAGGGCGTGGGTGGTGGCATGCTCGGCCAGTCGCAGAGCTGTCCGGGAAATCGCTTCGTCAGAGATCGCTTTGGGGCGGGTACGCCAGCTCTGATCGGCGTGTTCATAGATGTAGCAGTGGTCGCACGCAAGATCGCACCTGCTGTGGACCTTCAGAACGATCTCACGGAAGGGGACCAGGGGTCCTGTCATTCCGACAGTCTAGAGCTCGTTCCGCCAGTGGTGAGCAACGATGTTTCGCCGGTCTAGAGCGCCGAGTTGAAGCTCGAAACCCGTGCGGGGCGCCCACTGGGCATGGGCAGTACACGACCGAGCTTCCTGGCGACACCGGCGTCGCGTACGTCGATCTCCGCGAGGGGGACACGGTTCTTCTTCGCGGTGGCGAAGGCGGCAGAAGTCTGAGAGGTCACGGCGGCCGTCCTTGATCATGTCGGTCGTACAGGAGACACCGCACCGTTGCAGTGTCAGCGGCTCGACTTTACTCTCATGAACCCGTGCGGCAACTCGGCACGTGGGGACGGGACGAAAGCGTCGCCGGGGACCACACGACCGGGTGCGGGACTGATCGTTCCGCTGATCGAGTGACAACAAAACAGCAGACGGGGGCGCGCATGGCCGACGTACGCGGACCACTGCACAGCATGGTCTTCCGAAACGCTGATCTGCCGGTTCTCTTCCATCACGCGGACGGGGTCGCCATCCGCCGGCAGCGCCAGGCGGTCAACGCCACCCGCCGCCAGCTCCTGTTGCTGGTGCTGGGCGCGCTGCTGACCTCGCTGCCCTGGCACGGGACGGTGGGCGACTCGTTCCAAATCATCAGCGCCCTGGGCGCGTTGGCGTACGCGGGTGTGCTTCTGGTCACGTTCCGCTCGGCGGGCCAGCGAGCCAAGTCACACTGGCAACTCAACCGCTCCGCAGCCGAGTTCATCAAATCGCTGTCCTGGCGTTACGCGGTGCACGGCGCGCCCTTCGACTCCGGGGTGGCCGGGGCCGCCGATCTCTTCGCCGCCCGGATGGAGGCGGGGCTCGCGGAGTTGCGGAAGGTGGGGTGGGAGGACCCGCGCGAGAATCCCGGCGAGGGAGCCGATCCGGGGCGGGGCGCCACCGGCGAGCTGATCACGCCCGCGATGCGGGTGCTGCGGGACAAGCCGTTCGGCGCCCGGAAGGAGACGTATGTCAGGGACCGGCTGATCGAGCAGCGGAACTGGTACCACCGCAGGACGGTCGTCTCCCGCCGGGCCACCACCCTCTGGTCGGCCACCATCGCGCTGCTCACCCTGCTGGCGCTGCTCCTCGCCGTGCTGCGGACGTTCTCGGTCACCGACTCGGGTGCGGTGCTGGGGCTGTTGTCGGCGTCGGCGGCGGCCTGTCTGGCGTGGAGCGAGATACGCCGGCACCAACCCCTCATATCCGCCCACTCGTTGGTGGAGGAGGACCTGGCGGCGATGCACACGGCGATGGAGACGATGGTCACCGAGCAGCAGTGGGCGAACGCGGTGTACGAGACCGAGCGCATCGTCTCGCCGCAGCACACCGACTGGCTGGTACGGCACCGCAGTTGACCCGACCGCTCACCGGCCGGGCCCGCGTCGGGGGCGCGCGCTCGCGTCCGGGGCGCGGGTGTGGGGCGCGCCGTCTCAGGCGCGCTCGACGCCCTCGCACCAGATCACCGTGACCGGCTTCCCGCGCTCGCGCGCGTAGCGCACGATGTCTCCCGTACCGCCGAGACCGCGGGCCGGCCGGCCGTCCCAGACGGCGAGCAGCCGGTCGCAGTTGTCGGCGATGTAGGTGCCCGCGGCGTAGTACGCCTCGTCGGTGGAGTGCGGATAGGCCATCCGCACCTCCAGGGTGGCCCGCTCCTTGAGCCGCCGGTAGCCGTCGAGTTCGTCCTGGCCCTTGAAGTCGTCCTCGTAGTCGCCACTGGGGATGACCACGGTCAGCTGCGCGCCGTGGTCCAGGGCGAGGACGGCGAAGAGCTGGTCCGCGCCCACCGCGAGGCTGGAGAGTGCCTCCATCGACCCGCCCTGGCCGTGGAGCACGGCCGCGATGGCGGCTCTGATGTGCGCGTACGCCTCGGCCGGGATGTTCCGGTGACCGGTCACTCCGATGCGTTTCACTGCCCCACGGCCCCCGTTCCCTCTGCGGCGCACACGCTGACATCTTCTCAGAGAACGGCGGCGAGTCCCCGCCCGTCGGTACGGACGGAGACTCGCCCCGCGCCCGGTCAGGAGCGCTCTTTCCCGTCTGTTCGTCCCGTCCTTCTAGACGAGCGTGACCCCGTAGGCGCTCAGGGCCTCCGTCACCGGCTGGAAGTACGTCGTACCGCCCGAGGAGCAGTTCCCGCTGCCGCCCGAGGTCAGACCGATGGCGGTGGAGCCGGAGTAGAGCGGCCCGCCGCTGTCGCCCGGCTCGGCGCAGACGTTGGTGCGGATCAGACCGCTGACGACGTCACCGCTCCCGTAGTTCACCGTGTAGTTGAGGCCCGTGACCGAACCGCTGTGGATGCCGGTCGTGGAGCCGCGGCGTGTGACGGACATCCCGTTGGTGGCGTTGGCCGCGCCCGTGATCGTGACGCTGCCGACGGTGCCCGGGTGGGCCAGCGAGGTGTTCGAGTACCGCACGAGGCCGTAGTCGTTGCCGGGGAAGCTGGTGCCGGCCGAGGGGCCGATGCTCGTGGTGTGCGCGGAGCTGGTGTACCAGGGCGGCAGCCCCTCGGTGCAGTGGCCCGCCGTCAGGAAGTAGTACGTGGAGCCGCTGCGGACGTTGAACCCGGCCGAGCAGCGCCAGCTCGTGGCGTAGACGGCGTCGCCGCCCGAGATGAGCTTGGAGAGCTTGCCCTCGGTCCGCTCGACGCGGAGCGCGCCCGCGTTGGCGCCCGCGGCCCGCTCGATCGCGTCGATCCCGTCCTGCGTGACCGTGGAGTCGGCCTGGACGGCCACCGTCCCGGTCGCCGGGTCGACGGCCCAGGCGGTGCCCGCGACATCGGCCGCCATGACGGCTTCGCTCGCCGCGGTGAGCTGGCTCGCGCTGAACGTGGTGGCCGGTGCGGCGTTCGCGGTGGGTATCGCGAGGGCCGCCGCGGCGGCTATTCCGGTGGTGACGGCGATCAGACGTACGCGTCTGGCGACACCGCTGAGGGGGTTGGTGCGCTTGATCCTCACTGTCGTTCCTCCCGAGGGGGATCGGGGGCCCGTTCGTGGGGTTCCTGGGCCCGTGAGGCGCAGCCGGCGGCGCGGCGCGGTATGGGGGTCTCCCTGACCGCGCCGCGCCCCGACCGGCGCTGCACGGGAGTATTGGCGGCCTCAACTGCCCCCGCAAGGGCGCCTTTTGGCCGTCCGCGACACCGATGGGGCGTACGGTGCCCAGGCGCCGCGTGAGATGCGCCCGGTGCCCGTCGGTGCCGGCCGACCGGCCGTCCGCCGGAGGCCGGCCCTGCCTCCGGCGGGAGCCGTTCCGGGTCAGTCGGTGCGGACCGTGCGCTCGCCCGCCGGGACGGCGATCGGGAGGGTGTTGCCGGGCGGCGGGAACGGGCAGATGAAGTGGTCCGCGAAGGCGCACGGCGGGAGCAGCGTCCGGTTGAAGTCGACCGTCACCGTCCCGTCGGCGGCCGGGGCGGCAGGCCGCAGGAAGCGGAAGCGGTAACTGCCGTGGCCGCTGGTGGTGTCGGCGAAGACCGCCCACAGGGAGCCGTCGGCCTCCACCGCGACCTGGAGGGTGTGCTCCGTACCGCCGACGGTGAAGGCGATCTCCCCGCCGAGGCCGAGTCCGCGCTCCTGGCCGTCGGCGTTGGCGACCTGAACGGTGCGGCTCTCGTCGTACGGCCGGAAGCGGCCCGGCAGCGTCCAGGCCGGGTCGTACGGGGTGGCCTCGATGGCGCGGAAGGCGCGCCGCGCGGCGGAGTCCGGGTCGAAGTCCCGTACGGCCCACAGCCCTTCGCGGCGCAGCACGACCAGTCGGCGCGGGCCGGCCGCGATCCGGGACTCCGCGAAGGGGCCGGTGTCGGCGGTGAGCCTGATCCCGCCGGTGAGCGGTTCGCCGTCGGCGGTCAGCCCGTCGCCGGCCGCGGCGCTCAGCACGATCGCGTCGGGGTCCTCCCTGGGCTCCCGCCACACCCCCGGAAGCCCGGGGAGGACTCCGTCGGGGTGGTCGGCGAGCCAGTGGGTGCCGGTGAGCGCGAGCGGTCCGTACGGGGCGGAGACCGTGGCGGTGCGGCGCTCGTGCCAGCTCGTCCACTCCCGGGCGGGGACGGGCGATGGGTCCGTTGTCATGCTGTTCAACCTTTCATACCGGGTTCACCGGATCGGGAAGCCCGAGGTGGGAGCGCAGGGTGGTGCCTTCGTATTCCGTACGGAGGGCGCCGCGCTCCCGGAGCAGGGGGACGACCCGGTCGACGAAGGCGTCGAGCCCGCCCGGGGTGGGAGGGGGCAGGAGGAGGAACCCGTCGGCCGCGCCGGCGGAGACGAAGGCGTCCATCTCCGCCGCGACGGTCTCCGGGGTGCCGGTGAAAAACCGTGGCCCGTCCGGGTCGTACGCGGTGTGCTCCCGCGCCGCGGTGTCGCTGTCGCTGTCGCCGAGGACGACGGTGACACCCGGCATGATCTTGAGGTCGTCCGGTTTCCTGCCGTACGCGGCCAGCCGCGCCTTGGTGTCGGCGTAGAAGGCGCGGCCCGCCTCCAGGGTGCCGCCCCGGGTGAGGAGCACGTCGGCGGCGCGGGCGGCGGACTCGCGGGCCTCGCCGCACTCCCCGGCCAGGATGATCACGGGGTGGCCCTGCGGGGAGCGCGGGACGGTGAACTCCCCCGCGATCTCGAACTGCGGCCCGGAGTGCGCGAAGGGCCGGGGCGCGCCGTCCGGGGAGCCGGGCACCGGCGGGGTCCAGGAGTCCCACAGTTCGCGTGCGGTACGGACGAACTCGGCGGCCCGGGTGCGCCGGCCGGCCCGGTCGAGGAAGCCGCCGCGCCGGAAGTTCTCCCCGGTGCGGGCGCCGGAGGAGGTGACCACGTGCCAGGCGGCGCGGCCCGCGCTGAGGTGGTCGAGGGTGGCGAACCTGCGGGCCAGTTCGAACGGCTCGTTGAAGGTGGTGTCGGCGGTGGCGGCGAGGCCGAGCCGGTCGGTGACGGCGGCCAGGGCGCTGAGCACGGTGAGCGGCTCGGGGTGCCCGACGTGCTCGTGCGGCCGGGGTTCCTCGGCGAGGAGGAAGAAGTCGAACGTGCCGCGTTCCGCCGTCCTCGCCGGCGCCTCGAAGGAGGCGAAGTCGGCCCGGGAGCGGGAGCGGGGGTCGGTTCGGCCGGCGGTGCCGTCGCCCCCGGGGAAGCGCGCGGCGAGATGGATCCGTTTACGGGCGCGCGGAGCCGCGGCCCCGGCGGCCCCGGCGTGCCCTGCGGCCGCGGTCATGACGCTCCCCCCGCGGTCGTGTACCGGTTGGCGGGGCGGGCCAGGCCCAGGTGTTCGCGGAGCGTGCCGCCCGGGTGGAAGGTGCGGAAGAGGCCACGGTGCTGGAGGACCGCGACGGTGCCGTTGACCAGGCGTTCGAGGTCCCGGTGCGGCTCGACGGGGGTGAGGTGGAAGCCGTCGACGGCCTCGTCGCCGTGCCAGCGCGTG
The DNA here is from genome assembly GCF_040685895.1 of Streptomyces sp. NPDC088124. NCBI lineage: Bacteria > Bacillati > Actinomycetota > Actinomycetes > Kitasatosporales > Streptomycetaceae > Streptomyces > Streptomyces sp. NPDC088124. The sequence goes on from NZ_JBFBJB010000013.1 coordinate 127,691, forward strand.
ATGAGGTCGGCGAGGTCGACCGGGCCGCCCCGGTAGTGCGCGCCCGCCGCGCCGGCGGCGGTGTGCCTCCCGTACACCCGGCCGGGCTCCCGCGGGAGTTCGCCGTCGTGACAGTCGAGGGTGAGCGCGGCCAGCACCCGCAGGGTGCCGGGGTCGCGGCCGGTCTCGGCGGCGCGGGCGCGCAGCCGCCCGCGCAGGGCCGCGGCCTCCTCGGCCCGGCCCGCCCTGATCAGGACGACATCGGCGTACCGGGCGGCGGTCTCGGTGAGTTCGGGGGTGCGTCCGGTCACGATGTCGACCACGGTGACGGGGTGACCCTGCGGTGGCCGGGGCACGGTGGACGGGCCGCGTACGGCGAAGGTGGCGCCCCGGAAGTCGACATGGTGCAGGGTGTCCCGGTCGATGAAGCGGCCTGTCGATAACGTCGTATTGCGGTTCCCGGCGCCGTCCTCCCGGCTGTCCCAGAGCCGGGCGGCCACGTCGGCGACCTCGCCCGCCTCCCGCCAGAGGGCGGAGGCGGGCGCGGCGGGGCGCCGGCCGAAGAGCCGGGCCTGCGCGGTGGTGGTCGATACGTCGACAAGCCACCCGGCCCGGCCGTGGCTCACCCAGTCCAGGGTGGCGACGGCCTCGGCGAGGTGGAACGGCTCGGTGTGGGTGGTGGTGACGGTCGGGACGAGGCCGACGCGTTCGGTGGCGGGGGCGACCCGGGCGAGCACCGCGAGGGCGTCGGGTCCCGGGCGTTCGAAGGAGTCCCTGAGCGTCACGAAGTCGAGGGCGCCGTGCTCGGCGAGCCGGGCGAGCGCCACGTAGGAGGCGGCGTCGTACCGGGGCGGGCCGCCGATCTCGGCGGCGAGGTGGAGGGTACGGGTGGCGGACACGGGGAGCCCTACCTTCCGGCTTCGGACGGGGACGGTGCCCGGACCGTACGGGCGGCCGCCCTGGCGAGCAGGGTGAGGGCGCTCCGCGCGGCGGCGTCGTTCTGACGGAAGGCGGGTCCGCCGGTACGCGGCCGGGTGAACGCCCCGCTCGACCGGGCGGTGGTGTACGGGCCGAGGGAGAAGCGGCGCGGGTGCGGGCGGCCGTCGCGCTCCACGAGCCGGCCGTCCCCGGGGTCGACCCTGACCAGCCCGGCGGCGGAGACCGTGGCCGCCCCCTCGTCGTACAGGGCGCGCAGCAGCGGGCTGAGGGTGCGTTCCGGCGAGGGGTCGGGGAGCCGGGCCTCGACCAGGGCGCGGGCCTCGACGTACGCCCCGGGTACGGAGGCGCCGCGGGCCCGGAAGACACCGCCGCGCTCGTCGGCCTCGACGGTGGTGTCCGCGCCGAGGAAGCGGACGACACCGGCCCGGGAGAGCGCGAGGAGCTGCCGCAGCCGGGGGCCCGGCGGCCCCGAGGCGAGGTAGCTGAAGAAGCCGTGCCACCGGCCGCCGGGGTCGCCGAGGTCCCCGAGGCGGACGAGCTGGCCGTAGACGGAGAGCAGCCCGAGGAAGACCCCGAGGTCCGCGCTGTGGGCCGGGTCGTGGCGCCGGGCCAGGTCGCCGGTGATGTAGGCGCGCAGACCGTCCTGGAGCGCGTCGTACGAGGCGAAGCGCACCCCGTCGAGCGGCCGGTCGAGCGCGGCGAGGTCGAGCCGGTCGGCGGGGTCGGGGACGGCCGAGCCGATCAGGGCCTCCAGTTCGGGGCTCCCGGGGGCGGCCGCCGCGTACTTCTCCTCGAAGTCGGCCCGGTCGACGCGGGTGCGTTCGGGGTGGGCGGCGAAGAGCCGGTGGTAGTGGGCGAAGCCGAGCTCCTTCTCGACCAGCGGCCGGATGTCGCGGTCGTAGTCGGGCCGCTCGGTTCCGCTCAGCAGCGCGTCGACCTGCGCGGGACCGAGGAAGCGCGGCAGCGGGGGGCGTTCGCCGGTCAGCCCGTAACCGATCTTGGAGTGGTACGGGACGCCGCGCCGCGAGCCGACGTGGAGGACGGGCTCGCGCCCCGAGGGGTGGTAGACCAGCTCGTCGCCGGGGCCCCCGCCCCCGGTGTAGTGGCCGCCGCGCCCTTCGGTGAGCAGCACCATCAGGTCGACGAAGGCGAGCCCGAACCCGCGCACGAGGACGGGTTCGCCGGCGGGCAGGGCGGACAGATCGCTGTCGGCGGTGAAGTCGGGCGGCAGGTGGAGCAGCCCGTGCCGGCGGGCGAATCCGGCCAGCTCCACCTGCTCCGGGTCGGGTTCGGCGTCGAGGTGGCCGAGGGTCAGTACGACGAGATCGGCCTCCAGCGGTTCGGCCCGCCCGGCGAGCACCACGCGCTGGCGCCCCTCGCGCGGGCCGTGGACGCGCAGCGCGTGGGTGGGGTGGAGGTGGACCCGGACGCCGGGTGGCAGGGCGGCCACCGTCCGCTCGTACACCCAGCTGAGATAGGCGCTCTGGACCCGGCGGCTGGGGAAGCTCTGCCCGGTGAGGGCGGCGATCTCGGCGAGCAGCCCGGCCTGGTCGGCCGCGGCCCCGCCGTCGGCGTCGGCCCCGGGCCCGGCGGCCGGGCGGGCGCGGCCCGCCGCGACGTCCCGGGCCCAGGCGTCGAGCGCGGGTCCGGGGCGTACGGGTCCCTCCAGCACGACGGAGTCGTCGGTGAACATCGTCACGTCCTCGGCCATGGAGTTCATCCAGAGCAGCGGGGACTGGTCGCGGCGCCAGATCCGGCCGGCGCCGGGCGGGAACGGGTCGACGAGATGGATGTCCAGCGGCAGACCGCCGTACAGGGAGGGCGCGTTGGCGGCGATCCGTTCGAGGAAGCCCGTGCCGCGCGGGCCCGCGCCGACGATCACGACGGACGGGGTGGCGGGGGGTATGCGGACGGGGTCCGGATCCGGTGACGCGGACATGGAAGGCTCCGTGGATGCAGAGATCGAACACGGGAGGTGCCTTCACACGGAACGCGGGCGGACCGAGCCCCTCAGCGGGGTCCGCCTGCGGGACAGAGGCTAAGCGGCGCGTACGGCCCGCTGTCAAGCCTGTCCACACTGTGAGCCACGCGTCTCACGTCGACGCGGGGCCGGTTGACGCGGAAACGGATGCCTGTTCCACTTGGGTCATGTATGCACAGCAGTGGCTGGTCAAGCGCTCCCACATCGACTTCGGTCGCGTGTGGTCCTCTTCCTGTTGAGCTGACGCCCTGCGCCACCCCGTGCTCTTCCCGGTACTCCCGTGCCGTTCCCCGCGTGCCTTCACACGCAACGCTCCACGCTCCTCCCCTCCCCTCGCGCCATCGTCCGACGCGCGCCTTCGGGTGCGGTCAGACACCTCCGCAGTCGCAGCAACTGCAGCAGTTGCCACAGGTCTCGCAGCAGTTACAGCAATTGCCACACCCCTCACAGCAATCCCCGCAGCCCTCGCAGCAGTCACCGTCGCGGCAGACGCCTTCGTGCTTCTGCCGCGACCAGGGGCCCTCGTACTCCTTCGCACAGCACATCCGACCGGTGCAGAAGAGCCCGGTGAAGACCGCGCAGCCGGCCAGGAACCCGCGCTTCTCCGGCGGCTTCCGCGGATCCTCGGGGAAGCCGGGCGGCAGCGCGCCCGGGGCACCGGACGGAGTGCCCGACGGAGTGCCGCCGTCGCTGTGCGCGCACCGTGCCGGGCCGAAAGCGCGGTCGACCGAGGCACGCAACTCGTGCGCGAGCAGCACGTGCGCCAGTCGGCCGTCGGTGAACTCGGCGTCGCGCAGCGCCAGCCGGATGCCGTGCACCGCGTCGTCGGCGAGCCGGCGCGCCTCCGCCCGTGAGGTGCCCGTCGCGGTGAGCGGGTTCCAGGAACCTGACGCCGCGTCAGTCTCCTGGTCCTCCACGGCGTCCAGGAGGTGCGCGAGCCGCCCGAAGAGCCGCCCCGCCTCGGCCAGCGGCGCCTCGTTGCCCGGCCGCCCGGCCAGTACGGCGGTGTACGCGAAGGCCGCGGCGGTCGCGGTCTCGGTCGGCTCCGTGACGGTGAGCAGCGGGGTACCGGGCCCGGCCAGCGCCTCGATGCCGGGCTGGCGGTCGACGGCGTCGACCAGGACGGCGGTGTCGAAGCCCAGTTCCGCACCGGCCCGCGCGCCCGCCCGGTCCCAGCCGCCGGCCACCCGGCGCGCGGCGGCGGCGAGCGGACGGCGCCGCAACAGCCCGTCCCCGTCGGCGACGTGGTCCCGTACCTTCGCCGAGGCCAGGACGAGCGAGACCGCGGCGGCGAGCCGCGCCCCCTCGCCGCGCGCGACCGGCGCGGTCCGCATGCCGCGCAGCGGGCAGGGCCCGGCCGTGCGGCGCTGCGCGGGCGTCCGGGGGCCCTGAGCCTCCGTCAGGACCGAGACGATCAGGCCGTCGTAGTTGGTGACGATCCGGGAGAGCTGCCCGTGATCGGAGCGAAGTGCCAGACAGAGCCCGCAGAGATGTGCCGTCCACTCCGCCTTGAGACGGCTGCCGAGCCGATGTGCGCATGGTCTGACGATTCCGAACACGACGTTCCCCCGAGAGTCGTACCGCTGTGCGCGACGCATCGTATCGAGTGATTCATTCACCCGGACGACCCCAGGATCACCCATCTGGCCGGAACGTATTATTTTGCACCATCCCAGGGCCCGTATCCTGGAGGAATCTTGACGAACCACCACATCTTCTGCACCAGTACCGTCACGAATCGCCTGCGCGCCGACTATCCCCTTGGCGCACGATCCGCATGATGGACCACGATAGGGATAGGGAACTTCAAGTGACCGCGGTGAAAGGAGGCGTCCATGGGATCGGTGCGCAAGGCGAGTGCCTGGCTGGGCCTCGTCGAGGACAACGACGAGCGTTACTACGACGACGAGTACGCCGAGGGTGCGGAGAGCGGCGAGACCTGGCGGAGCGAACCGCGCATGCGGGTCGCCCCCGAGTCCCCCGCCCAGGAGCAGGACCGCAGAATCGCCACCGTCTCGCCGGAGTCCTTCCGGGACGCCCGGGCCATCGGCGAGCTCTTCCGGGCCGGCACCCCGGTCATCATGAACCTCACGTCCATGGACCCCGCCGACGCCAAGCGCGTCGTGGACTTCGCCGCCGGACTGATCTTCGGACTGCGCGGTTCGATCGACCGGGTCGCCACCCGGGTCTTCCTGCTCAGCCCGGCCGACACCGAGATCGTCAGCGGGGACGCCGTGGGCCGTCCGCAGGACGGCTTCTTCAACCAGAGCTGAGCAGGGCGGCTCACCGGAACGCGTCGAGGCCGGTGAGCGCCTTGCCCAGCACGAGCTGATGCATCTCGACGGTGCCCTCGTACGTGAGCACCGATTCGAGGTTCGTCGCATGGCGCATCACGGGGTATTCGAGCGAGATCCCGTTGGCGCCGAGAATCGTCCGCGCGGTCCGGCAGATCCCGATCGCCTCCCGCACGTTGTTGAGCTTGCCGAAACTGATCTGTTCGGCACGGAGCCGGCCCGCGTCCATCCGCCGCCCCAGATGGTGGGCGAGCAGGATCCCCTTGTGCAGTTCGACCGCCATGTCGGCGAGTTTGGCCTGGGTGAGCTGGAAGCCGCCGATCGGCCGGCCGAACTGCTCCCGCGTCCGCGCGTAGCCGAGCGCCGCCTCGAAGCTGGCGCGCGCGGCGCCCATCGAACCCCAGACGATGCCGTAGCGCGCGTGGCTCAGACAGCTCAGCGGTCCGCGCAGTCCGGTGACCCCGGGGAGCACGGCGTCGGCGGGCAGCCGCACCTCGTCCAGGATCAGCTCGCTGGTGACCGAGGCCCGCAGCGACCACTTGTGACGGATCTCGGGGGCGGAGAAACCGGGGGTGCCGGCCGGCACGAGGAACCCCCGCACGCCCCCGCTCCCGGGTCCGCCGTCGCGCTCGGTCCGCGCCCAGACGACGGCGACGCCCGCCACCGAGCCGTTGGTGATCCACATCTTCCGTCCGGTGAGCACCCAGTCGGTGCCGTCCCGCCGGGCGTGCGTCCGCATGCCCGCCGGGTCGGAGCCGTGGTCGGGTTCGGTGAGGCCGAAGCAGCCGATGGTGGTACCCGCCGCCATCCCGGGCAGCCAGCGCTCCTTCTGCTCCTCGGAGCCGTACCGGTGGATCGCGTACATGGCGAGCGAACCCTGTACGGAGACGAGGGAGCGGATGCCGGAGTCGGCGGCCTCCAGCTCCAGACAGGCCAGTCCGTACTGGACCGCGCTCGCCCCCGCGCAGCCGTACCCCGTCAGGGACATGCCGAGCGCGCCGAGGGAGCCGAGTTCCCTGGCCAGTTCACGGATGCCGGGCAGCTCGCCGCGTTCGTACCACCCGGCGATCTCCGGCAGCACCCGGTCGGTGGCCCAGGCGCGCACGGTGTCCCGGATCGCCCGCTCCTCCGCGTCGAGCAGATCGTCGAGGCCGAGGGGGTCGCCCGGGTCGAAGGGCGGCAGCTCGTCGGCTGGGGGTACGGACATGACACGCCTCCGGCGGCTCGCGCGGAACGGACTGGGGCCGGTACGGGCCGGTGCGGCCGGCCGGGGTGGGGCCGGTCACCGCGGCCGGTCACCGCGGCCGGCCGCACCGGCCGAAGATCCGCGCCGACGTTACGGCTCAGCGCGGCGCCCGTCCAGACCCGGCCCGTGCGGCGGATCCGCGGCCCAGGGGTACCGCCGCCTCGACGGAGACACCCTGCTCCGGCGCTTTCCGCATGCGGGGCGGCCGGTGATCGGCCGGCCGGCGCTCCTCGCTGCCGCGCGTGGGCGGCCGCGGGTCGTGCGCCGCAGGCGCTTCTCCCGCTTCGTCGACGGTGGCCGCACCGGCGTCGGCGGTGGCCGTCCCGGCGTCGGCGGGCGCCGCGCACTCCATGGCCCGGGGCAGCCGGAGCGCGGCCACCGCGCCGAGCAGCAGCAGCCCCGCGCTGACCAGGAGCGTCACATGGAGACCGTGGACGTACGCGTCCCGCGCGGCCGTCCGCAGCGCCTGCCCCGCGGGCCCGCCGAGCCGGGCGGCGACCTGGTACGCCTCGCCGAGGGAGTCCGCCGCGGCCGAGTTGCTCCCCGGCGGGACGCCCTTCAGGGAGGCCATGGCGGGCGCGTACACGGCGTTCATCACGCTGCCGAGGAGGGCGATGCCCATGCCCGCGCCGAGTTGGTAGGAGGTCTCGCCGATCGCCGCGGCGCCGCCCGCCTGTTCCGGCGGGGCCTCGCTGAGCATCGATTCGTACGCCCCGAACAGCGTGGTCTGGAGCCCGAAGCCGAGCAGCACGAACCCGGTGGTCAGCAGCGCGGGCCGGTCGTGCTGGCCCATCATGACCAGCAGCAGGACGGCGGCCGCGGTGAGGACGAAGCCCCAGGCCACCATCCGGCGCGGCCCCATCCGCCGCAGCGTGGCGGAACCGGTGACCCCGGCGGCCATGGCGGCGAAGGTGAGCGGCAGTAGCCGCAGCCCGGTCTCCAACGGGCTGAGCCCCAGCACGAGCTGGAGGTACTGGACGGCGATCAGTTCGAGGCCGACCAGGGCGAGCATGGCGAGGACGATGCACCCCACGGAGGTGGAGAACGTCGGCCTGGCGAACATCCGGACGTCGATCAGCGGATGCGACCTGCGCCGCTGCCGCCGCACGAAGAGGACGAGGAGCGCCACCCCGAGACAGAGCGGGGCGAGCGTCATCGGGCCGAGTGGCCCCTCCCCCGCGCCGAGGCGCTTCACCCCGAAGACCACCCCGAGCACCCCGGCCGCGGCCGTCAGCGCGCCGAGGACGTCCCAGGGGCCGTCGGTGGCGCCCCTCGACTCGGGCACCAGGAAACGGGCGAGCGGCAGCAGGAGGGCCAGCAGCGGGATGTTGACGAGGAAGACGGAGCCCCACCAGAAGTGCTCGACGAGGAAGCCGCCCAGCACCGGGCCGACCGCGGCCCCGACCGCGGCGACCGCCGTCCAGACGCCGATGGCCATGGCCCGTTCGCGCCGGTCGGGGAAGACCGCGCGCAGGATGGAGAGGGTCGCGGGCATGATCATCGCGCCGCCGACCCCGAGCAGGGCGCGCGCCCCGATCAGCGTGAGCGGGCCGTCCGCGAAGGCGGCGAGGGCGGAGGCGGCCCCGAAGAGCGCGTATCCGGTCAGCAGGATCCTGCGCCGCCCGACCCGGTCGCCGAGGGTGCCGAAGAGGATCAGCAGCGCCGCGCAGACGAGCGGGTAGGAGTCGACGATCCACAGCAGCTCGACCCCGCTGGGGCGGAGATCCGCGGTGACGGCCGGTACGGCGACGTGCAGCACGGTCGCGTCCAGCGCGACGAGCAGCAGGCTGACGCACAGGACCAGCAGGACGACCCAGCGGTTCGCACGTCCGGCGGCCGGGCGCAGCCGTGCTCCGGCCGTGGTGGTCCCGGACATCTGCGTACCTCCCAATGCGTCCCCCAGGGCCTGTGCTGAGTTCTCCCGCGGCGTCACGTGCCCTGGTGCCCGCGCCCGCGGCGGGGGAACTCAGCACAGGCCCTGGCACTCGGCGGACCAGCGGGGACACGGGTCCCACGGGGCGGCCCGGCATCGACGGGCGAGTGAGCCGACAGCGTACGCGAGTGTTCCCGCGGATCGCGTGGTGCACCTCTCACCGTTCTGACCAGGGAGTGTGGCGTACGCCACGCCGCCCGCGCCAGGACCGGGGCCGAGGCGCGACACGAGCGCGAGGGAAATTCCGCGCGACGCCTCGGTGAACTAATTCGGTTCCACAGAAAGACACTCCCCGGAAGGGGACCCTGATTAATAGGGTCGAAGGGCCCTGGAGATTTCCGGAACGGCCCGAACGGAAATGTGATCCGAGACATAGTCCACATCACATCGTCATCACAAAGAGACCGGATCGACCGGTTCACTCCCTCACTCGCTGTAACGTCCTTTACGTGCGTACCGACATCTTTGCCCGCCTGGACCGGGAGCCGGAACCGCCGAAGATAGAGATCCCGCGGATGAGTCGTACCCGTAAGGCTCTCTTCGGCGGGACCTTGGCGTTCTATCTCGCCATCGTCGTCGCCGTGCTCGTCTCGTCCTCGCTGGTGATCATCGACTGGAAGGTCATGCTCTTCCGGCCCTATCAGCAGTGGCCGGTCCTGCATCCCTACCTGGACTACTTCGTGGTGCTCGGCCAGCGCGGCCCGACCGCCGTGATGATCGCGGCCTGGCTGGGCTGGCGCTCGTGGCGCCAGCACACGCTGCGGCCGCTGCTGACCCTCGGCGCCGCGCTGCTGCTGCTCAACGTGACCGTCGGCGCGGTCAAGCTCGGTCTCGGCCGGCTCGGCCCCCACTACGCGACGCAGATCGGCTCGGCCGAGCTCTTCGCGGGCGGCGATATATTTCCTTCGGGCCACACCGCCAACGCCGTGGTGACCTGGGGAATCCTCTCCTACCTGGCCACCACGCCACGGGCCAGGCGCTATCTCTCGGTCATGTCGTCCCTGGTGGCGCTCGGGGTCGGCGCGACCACCGTCTACCTCGGTACGCACTGGCTGAGCGATGTGCTGCTCGGCTGGGCCGCCGGGCTGCTGATCCTGCTGGGGCTGCCCTGGATGGAGCCGCTGATCGGCCGCGCCGAGCAGGCGGTCTTCGCGGTACGGGAGCGGTGGCGCGCGCGGCGCGGCCCGGCCCCCACCGCCCCGGCGACGGAGCAGGGGACGGAGCCGGAGCCCAGGCGCCCCGAGACGGTGCCCCAGGGCGCCCAGCAGACCGTGGAGGGGACGCCCTGCGAGGCCGTCGGCCCCGCCCCGCACGGCGGGCGGGGCGCGGGCGCCAGGAGCGCCGCGCTCACCACCCAGCCCCGGCAGCACGCGGTGCGCTCGGAGCGGACCCCGGCGACCCCGGCGGGCGGCAGCCGCCGGCCGCCCCGCTCCCGGCCCGTGACGGGCGGCTGAGACACCCCGGCGGGGGCGGTACGCACAGCCTCTCCCCCGCCACCTCGCCTCATGACGAAGCCCCGGCTCCGGCCGGGGCTTCGTCATGAGGCGTCGCTCAGCCGACCCAGCAGCGGATCACCCGGCCTCCGTCGACCTCGAAGTTGAGCCGGCCCATCACGAACTCCATCGTGATGATCGAGCCCGGGGGCAGCGCTCTGACATGGGTCCAGCCGCGTCCGCGAGCCTGCCGCTCGGCGCTCTCGGCGTCGAGCCCGACATAGGACTCGGGCGCGTCGTCGGGCTGTCGGGGTGGAGTCGGTAGGGGTGCCATGCCACTCACCGTAGGCGCCGGGGAGCGCGGAAGGAAGCGATTCCGAGGCGATCGGAAGCCCATCCGATACCGGGAGAGGAACACCCGCGTCCCTCGGCGGTCACACTTGTGTCACAGCTTCCGACACTCCCCGAGCACGACCCGCTTCACTCTTACGGAGCACTCACACCGGACTCATCGATAATTCCACGACCCCGAAGATCACATAAATTCCCGCTCCTTTAATTCTCCTTTACGGTTACGGCGTGAACCTCGGCCACACAATTGACGTCACGGCCGAATTCACGCTTTCCCCGCACAACCCGCACGCGAACCGTCGCCGCGTCCGTCGCCGCGTCCGGCCGCCTGTCCGGCCGCGTGTCCGTCTTCGGGGACCCCGCGCCCCCTGATCCGGTCCGCGGCCCGGTCGCGGGCGGCGTACGCGCCGCCCAGGACCGCGCTGGAGCCCCGGTGCAGCGCGTCGCGGACGGGGCGCCTGGAGCCGCGGGCCAGCTCCGCGTAGAGCGCCGCGTGGCGCTCGGCGATCCGCGCCGGGTCGAAGCGGGCGGCGGAGACCAGCGCCGCCCGGCCCATCCGGCGGCGCAGCGCGTCGTCCTGGATCAGCCGGAGCAGCGCCCCGGCGACGGCGTCCTCGTCGCCGTTGCGCACGAGCATTCCGTCGACGCCGTCGGCGATGATCTCGCCGGGGCCGTGCGGGCAGTCGGTGGAGACGACCGGGAGCCCGCAGCGCATGGCCTCGACGATGGTCATGCCGAAGGACTCGCGGCTGGAGGTGACGGCGGCGACGGAGCCCTTCACCCACTCCGCCTCCAGCGGGTCGGCGCGCCCCATGAGGAAGACGTGGTCGTGGAGGCCGAGTTCCCCGATGAGCGCGCGGAGGGCGCCCCGTTCGTCGCCGGTGGTCTCCCCGGCGCCGTAGATCCGCAGCCGCCAGTCGGGGCGTACCGCCACGACCTGCCCGAACGCCCGCACCAGCAGGTCGTACCGCTTGACCCGGGTGAGCCGGCCCGCGGCGACGACCCAGCGGCCCGTGGAGTCGGCGGGCGCGACGGCGGGCGCGGGCACGCCGTTGGGGATGGCCTCGATCCGTACACCGGGCAGCCGCAGCCGGGTCCGGTAGGAGCGGGCGTCGGCCTCGGTGACGGTGGTGACCGCGTGGAGGAGCCGGTAGCGGTGGCCGATCTCGCGGCGCAGCCGGTGGCCGTGGCCGTCCAGGGTCAGGTGTTCCTGCCCGATCCGCACCTGGCCGCCGCCGGGCCCCTGCCGGACGAGGTGGACGACGAGCCCCGGCCGGGTGCCGATGACGACGTCGGCCTCCAGGGAGCGGAGCCGCTCGCCGATCCGGGCGTCGGTGAGGCGGCTGTACTGGCGGTGGCGGCCGTCGCCGCGCGGGAAGATCCGGGCGGGGCGGGCGTGGTCGGGGTGGCCGCTCTCGTCGCCGGGGGTGCCGTGCCGCAGGTCGACAAGGTGACTCAGCCGCACTCCGGCGGGCTCGCCGAGGTGTGGCCGGTCCCGGTGGCGGAATACCGAGACGATCTCGACGTCGTGGTGGACGGCGAGGGCTCCGGCGAGGTGGAAGGTGGCGCGGATCGTCCCGCCGATGCCGTACGCGTTGTGGAGCAGGAAGGCGAGGTGCATACGGTGCCGGTCTCTCTCGTACGGGTGCCCCGGCGGGGGCCTTCCGGGCGCCTGGACGGGCGGCGGAATGCCCGGAACATGCCGGGTGGGGACAGATTCGTATGATCGGTCGCGCTGACGTGTTTCGCACACGGAGGACACCGAAAGAAGCAACTGGATCCAGCCACCCGCGCGACTCGCCGATATCGCGATTTGTCGACTCATCCACCGTCTGGCCTGGGGCGCGGCACACCGGAGCGACGGAAGCACGCGTTCCACGGGCTGACCAGGCACTACGGGTTCCGGCCACCGGCCCGGGCGGCGGGCCGGACGGTTCGATTCTGTGCGCTTCCGCGCGTGACCCGGGCCACGGGTCACCCGTTGTCTCTGTACGAGCCGGGAACAGCCCGGCCCACGCACCGAGTTCGAGGAGCCACCCGTGCCGCGCATGCTCGATGTCAGCGAGGACGTCCGCGCCGAGATCGGCGACGAGGAAGCCGACCGGCTGCTCGCCGGCGAGAACTCCCCGGGCAGTTACGACTGCACCTCCTGCCGGACCCCCGGCGACTCCGAACAGGAGCGGACCAGCACCGTCCTGTTCGTGGGCGAGGAGACCGCGGTTCTCGCCTTCGCCCACGCCACCTGCATCCCCTCCCAGGTCGTCCAGGTCGCCGAGGACCAGCTCCAGGGCGCCGTCCGGTCGATCACCGGCGGCGAGCAGCCCCCGCCGCCGCAGGCCCCCGCCGCGGCTCCCGGACAGGCGGTGCTCGGTGTCACCAGCGGGCTGGTGCTGCTGGAGGAGGATCTGCACCCCGCCCTCGTCGTCGAGCCGACGGCCCCCATCGTCCGGCCCGGCTCCGACTCCACCACCGACGAGTTCCTGTCGCTCCTGGTCGAGCAGGGCTTCCAGCCGGTGAACGCGCTGGGGTCGGTGCCCGCGCAGAACCCGGGCTGGTCGGTGCTGCTCGCCATGGGCCAGCTGCACGCCGTGCTCCAGCCCGGCACCGACGGCGGCTCCCCGACCGCCTGGTGGCAGGCCCACCAGCCGCTCCAGGTCACGGAGGGGTGGCGGACGGCGGCCAACAAGTCACAGCGGGTGCTGGTCTTCGCCGCGCCGGTCGGCTCCATCGGCCAGCAGCCCCGTGAGGACCTGCTGCGCGACGCCCTGGAGAAGGCCGCGGCCAACGGCAATCTGGTCGCCGCCATGATGCCGCTGGCCGGCACATGACCGAGGCCACGCGCCCCACCCGCCGGCTGCGTCCCCACCCGCAGCAGGCGAATTCCCCGGGCAGCCCGCATCCGACGGACGACGGGGTCGTTGGCACGTACGTGCACTCATACGACCCCTCCCGCCCGCAGTACCAGAGCCATATCCCTTCGATGCGCCCGGCGCAGGACGGAGCGGACGGGTTCTCGACGACCCCGATCTACGACGCGCTCTACTCCGAGTTCCGCAGGTCCTTCAGAGCGCTGCCGGGCGACCGGACCAACGAGGAGAACCTCGGCTTCACGGCGTTCGGCACCGGGCTGGGCACCTCCCACCACCTCTACGGCGGCCACGGCGGCTTCGGCCACACGCAGCCGCAGTACCAGGGATCCTGGCAGCGGGATCCCCGCCAGCAGCACATGGGACGGCCCGACCGGCTGGCGCTGCCGCCGGGCCCGCGCCGCGGGATCTGACCCGTCCGCCCGCCTAGACGAGTCATTCCGAAGTCCCGTCTGCGGGGAGGCGCCATGCACGCACATCCGCGGCGTTGTCGTCAGTCATCCCCAAGGTCTCGGCTTCGCTCGACCAGGGGAGACCCCATCCGCTCCTGCGTCGCTTCCTTCCTCCGCCTTGCGGCTGCACGCACCTGACACCTCCAGGCCCGCCCCAAGGGGCGGACGACGCTACTTCGGAATGACTCGTCTAGGGCACCGGAGCGGCCGCCGTCACGGCCGTCACGCGGTGGGGCCCGGCACGGATCGTCCGTGCCGGGCCCCACCGCGTCATGCCGCCGACGCGGACGGCGGACGGCTACTTCTTGCGCCCGCGCTTCTCCCGTACCCGTACGGAGATGTGGATCGGGGTGCCCTCGAAGCCGAACTCCTCGCGCAGCCGGCGCTCCACGAAACGCCGGTACCCGGCCTCGATGAAGCCCGAGGCGAAGAACACGAAGCGCGGCGGCTTCGTGCCCGCCTGGGTGCCGAACAGGATGCGGGGCTGCTTGCCGCCCCGGATCGGGTGCGGATGCGCGGCGACGAGCTCGCCGAGGAAGGCGTTGAGCCGGCCGGTCGGAACGCGGGTCTCCCACCCCGCCAGGGCCGTCTCGATCGCCGGGACGAGCTTCTCCATGTGCCGTCCGGTGCGGGCGGAGACATTGACCCGGGGTGCCCAGGCGATCTGCCCCAGCTCCGTCTCGATCTCCCGCTCCAGGTAGTAGCGGCGCTCCTCGTCGAGGGTGTCCCACTTGTTGAACGCGACGACGATGGCGCGGCCCGCCTCGACCGCCATCGTGACGATGCGCTGGTCCTGGACGCTGATGGATTCGCTCGTGTCGATCAGGATGACCGCGACCTCGGCCTTCTCGACCGCGGCGGCGGTGCGCAGCGACGCGTAGTAGTCCGCGCCCGCCTGGAGGTGGACCCGGCGGCGGATGCCCGCGGTGTCGATGAACTTCCAGACCGTGCCGCCCAGCTCGATCAGCTCGTCGACCGGGTCCCGGGTGGTGCCCGCGATCTCGTTGACGACGACCCGGTCCTCGCCCGCGACCTTGTTCAGCAGGGACGACTTGCCCACGTTCGGACGGCCGATGAGGGCGATCCTGCGCGGGCCGCCGATCGCGGTGCCGAAGGTCTGCGCCGGTGCCTCCGGCAGCGCTTCGAGCACCGCGTCGAGCATGTCGCCGGTGCCGCGGCCGTGCAGCGAGGAGACGGGGTGGGGCTCGCCGAGGCCCAGCGACCAGAGCGCGGTGGCGTCCGCCTCGCCGCTCTGCCCGTCGACCTTGTTGGCGCAGAGCACGACGGGCTTGCCCGCCTTGCGCAGCAGCCGTACCACGGCCTCGTCGGTGTCGGTGGCGCCGACCGTGGAGTCCACGACGAAGACCACCGCGTCGGCCGCCTCGATCGCGTACTCGGCCTGGGCGGCGACGGAGGCGTCGATGCCGAGGACGTCCTGCTCCCAGCCGCCGGTGTCGACGATCTTGAAGCGGCGGCCGGCCCACTCGGCCTCGTAGGTGACCCGGTCGCGGGTGACGCCCGGCTTGTCCTCGACGACCGCCTCACG
This sequence comes from Streptomyces sp. NPDC088124, assembly GCF_040685895.1. NCBI lineage: Bacteria > Bacillati > Actinomycetota > Actinomycetes > Kitasatosporales > Streptomycetaceae > Streptomyces > Streptomyces sp. NPDC088124. The sequence goes on from NZ_JBFBJB010000013.1 coordinate 142,712, forward strand.
GCGGCCGATGATCCGGTTCACGAGAGTCGACTTGCCGACGTTCGGGCGGCCGACGACGGCGAGGACGGGCAGCGGGCCGTGCCCGGCCTCGTCCAGCGCGCCCTCCACCTCCTCGGCCTCGAAGCCCTCCTGAGCGGCAAGCTCCATGAAGTCCGTGTACTCGGCGTCGCCAAGCTCTCCGTGCTCGTCGCCGGAGTCGATGTGGTCGTTCATGAAGTCCGTACCTCGTTCATCGTGATCGGTGTGCCGCGTCTCGCGGCGCACTACTGAAGTCGTGCTGTGTTTCTACGGCCCGGTCCGGGCGGACCCGGTGGACCCGGCGCCCTCGGCGGGCGCGGTGCGTCCGGTGAAGCGGCGGGCGTGCTCCAGGTGTACGGTCAGCCGCTCCTGGATCCGTACGGTGGCCTCGTCCAGCGCCTTGCGCGTACGGCGCCCGCTCCCGTCCCCCGCCTCGAAGGCGTCGCCGAAGACGACGTCCACGCGGCTGCGCAGCGCGGGCAGCCCCCGTATCAGACGGCCGGGGCGCTCCGTGGAGCCGAGCACCGCGACCGGCACGATCGGTGCTCCCGACCGTACGGCGAAATACGCGAGCCCGGCACGGAGCGAGGCGAAGTCCCCCTCGCCCCTGCTGCCCTCGGGGAAGATCCCCAGTACCCCGCCCTCCGCGAGCACCCGGAGCGCGTCGGTGATGGCGGCACGGTCGGCGACCGAGCGGTCCACCTCGATCTGCCCGAGGAAGCGCATGCAGGGGGCGAGCGGGCCGATGAACGCTTCCTTCTTGACCAGGAAGTGCGACGGCCTGGGAGCGGTGCCTATCACCATCGGGCCGTCGACGTTGTGCGCGTGGTTGACCGCGAGGATCACGGGGCCGCTCGCCGGGACCCGCCAGGCGCCCAGCACCCGCGGCTTCCACAGCCCGTACATCAGCCCGATGCCGATACCTCTGCCGATCACCGCGCCCCGCTTCGAGGGCGGCGCGTCCGCCGGGCTCACCGCGCGGCCCGCTTCTCCTCCACCAGGGTCACGACGCACTCGATGACCTGCTGGAGTGTGAGATCCGTGGTGTCCACCTCGACCGCGTCGGCGGCCTTGGCGAGCGGGGACGTCTTCCGCCCGGAATCGGCCGCGTCCCGCTTGATCAGCGCGTCCCTGGTGGTGGCGACGTCGGTCGCCTCCTTGCCGGTCAGCTCGCCGCTGCGGCGGGCCGCGCGGGCCTCCGGGGACGCGGTGAGGAAGATCTTGAGGTCGGCGTCCGGCAGGACCGTCGTGCCGATGTCGCGGCCCTCGACCACGATGCCGAGCGGCGCGGCGGCGGCGATCTCGCGCTGGAGTGCGGTGATGAGGGTGCGCACCTCCGGGACGGCGCTGACCGCGCTCACCCGGGCGGTGACCTCCTGGGTACGGATCGGGCCCGCGGCGTCCACGCCGTCGACGGTGATGGTGGGGGCGGCCGGGTCGGTGCCGGAGACCAGGACGGGCTTGGCGGCGGCGGTCGCGACGGCGGCGGTGTCCTCGACGTCGACGCCGTTGCTGATCATCCACCAGGTCATCGCGCGGTACTGCGCGCCGGTGTCCAGGTAGCTCAGCCCGAGCCGGGCGGCCACGGCCTTGGAGGTGCTCGACTTGCCCGTGCCCGAGGGCCCGTCGATGGCGACGATCACAGCGGCCTGGGCGGTCCGGGCGGGGGTAGCTTCCACGGGGGGCGGACACCTTCCTGAGTCACGGGGGGATGTGCGGGGACGCGCACACGCCCCCGCACAAGGTTACCGAGTCTTCAGGGCCCCGATCGCACCCGTTCGGCGGGACCCCGCCGCGTCCGCGCCGGGGTCACCGCGGGTCGTCCCGGCGTCACTGCCTGATGGACCAGCCGCGTTCGCGCAGGGCCGCGGCGAGCACGGGCGCCGCCGCCGGTTCGACCATCACCAGGACCAGGCCGGCCTGCTGCCCGGTCGCGTGCTCGATGCGTACGTCCTCGACGTTCACCCCGGCCCGGCCGGCGTCGGCGAAGATCCGGGCCAGCTCGCCCGGCCGGTCGCTGACCTGGACCGCCACGACCTCGTACGCCGTCGGGGCCGCGCCGTGCTTGCCGGGGACCCGGCCCCGGCCCGCGTTGCCGCGCCGCAGGACGTCCTCGATGCCGGCGGCGCCGCCGCTCCGCTTCGCCTCGTCGGCGGACTGGAGCGCGCGCAGCGCCTCCACGGTCTCGTCCAGGTCGGCGGCGACGGCGGCCAGCACCTCCGCGACCGGGCCCGCGTTGGCGGAGAGGATCTCGACCCACATCGCGGGGTCGGAGGCCGCGATCCTGGTGACGTCGCGGATGCCCTGGCCGCAGAGGCGTACGGCGCTCTCGTCGGCCGCCTCCAGACGGGCCGCGACCATCGAGGAGATGAGGTGCGGGGTGTGCGAGACCAGCGCCACCGCCCGGTCGTGCGCCTCCGCGTCCATGACCACGGGCAGGGCGCGGCAGAGCGAGACCAGTTCCAGTGCGAGGTTGAGCACCTCGGTGTCGGTCTCCCGGGTCGGGGTGAGCACCCAGGGCCGCCCCTCGAAGAGGTCGGCCGTCCCGGCGAGCGGGCCCGAGCGCTCCTTGCCCGCCATGGGGTGCGTCCCGATGTACGCGGCGGTGTCGATGCCCAGTGCCGCCAGTTCGCGCCGGGGCCCGTCCTTGACGCTGGCGACGTCCAGGTAGCCGCGGGCCACGCCGGCGCGGATCGCCCCGGCGAGGGTGGCGGCGACGTGCCGGGGCGGTACGGCGACGATCGCCAGGTCCACGGGGCCCTCGGGCGGCTCGTCCGTACCGGCGCCGAGGGCGGCGGCGGTCCTGGCCCGGGAGGGGTCGTGGTCGCTGAGGTGGACGGTGACACCACGGCCCGCCAGGGCCAGCGCGGCCGAGGTGCCGATCAGGCCGGTCCCGATGACGAGGGCGGTTCTCACTGGGCGATGTCCTTGCGCAGAGCGGCGGCGGCGCCGAGGTAGACATGCGCGACCTCGGACCTGGGCAGGTCGGACTCGATGTGGGCGAGCACGCGGACGACGCGCGGCAGGGCGCCGGCGATGTCCAGTTCCTGGGCGCAGATCAGCGGTACGTCCACGATGCCGAGGCCGCGCGCGGCGGCGGCCGGGAAGTCGCTGTGCAGGTCGGGCGTCGCCGTGAACCAGATGCTGATCAGGTCGTCGGCGGTGAGCCCGTTGCGCTCCAGGATGGCGGTGAGGAGCGCTTTGACCTGCTCGTCCATGTGCCCGGACTCGTCCCGCTCCAACTGGACGGCTCCGCGAACCGCTCGTACCGCCACCGCGTTCTCCCTGAATGATCGAGTGCTCCGTCCAGACTAACGACCTCCCGGCCGACGGCCTCCCGCGCAGGCCGTACGCTCGCGCGCATGGCCTCGCCCTCCCCCTCCCTGTCGCCCTCGTCCTCCCTCTCGCCGGAGGCCCTCGTCCGCGACCACACCGTCTACGCGTGCGTCATGGGCTCGCGCGCCTTCGGGCTCGCGACGGAGGAGAGCGACACCGACCGGCGCGGGGTCTTCCTCGCCCCGACGCCGTCGTACTGGGGCTTCGAGAAGCCACCGCTCCATGTCGAGGGGCCCGCGCCCGAGCAGTTCTCCTGGGAGCTGGAACGCTTCTGCTCCCTCGCGCTGCGCACCAACCCGAACGTCCTGGAGTGCCTGCACTCGCCGCTCGTCGAGCACGTCGACGCCACGGGCCGCGAACTGCTCGCGCTGCGCGACGCGTTCCTCTCGCGGCAGGCGTACGGGACCTTCGTCCGGTACGCGGAGAGCCAGCACAGGAAGCTGGAGACGGACGTCCGGCGCGGCGGCGCCCCGCGCTGGAAGCCCGCCATGCATCTGCTCCGGCTGCTCGCCTCCTGTCGGGATCTGCTCCGTACCGGCGAACTGGTCATCGACGTCGGTACGGAGCGCGAGCCGCTGCTGGCGGTCAAGCGCGGCGAGGTGCCCTGGCCCGAGGTGGCGCGCCGGGTGGCCGGGCTGATCGCGGAGGCGGAGGAGGCGGTCGGGCGCTCCCCGCTGCCGGCCGAGCCGGACCGGGCCCGGGTGGAGGACTTCCTGATCCGTACGCGCCGCGCCTCGGCCGGCGCGTAGCCCTGCGGCCCCGTAGCCCCGTAGCCGCGAGGACGCGTACGGATCAGCCCGCGAGCCGGACGCGGACCACGAAGTCGTGCAGCGCCTCGTGCCCGGCGCCGCCGTCCGGCAGGGCCGTGGCCGAACGCGCCTCGTCCAGCACGGCGCGCAGCGCCTCCACGTCCCGTTCCAGCCGGTCCCTGCCGGGCCCGGCGGCAGGGGCGTGCTCGGCCTCGGCCTTGGCCGCGATCAGCTCGGGCAGATAGCCCGGCGCCGCCACCTCCCCCAGCAGGGTGGGCAGATGCGCCAGGATCCCGCCGCCCCGCATCAGATGCACGCCGGTGAGCAGCGCGCGGAAGGTGTAGAGCAGGGGCTTGAGTTCACCGGTCCGCTCGAACAGCCGCCACTGCGTCCGCGCGAACCCCGCGTAGTGGTGGGCGTGGTGACTGGTGAGCACGGCGGGCGCGAGGGCGATCAGCTCCCGGTGCGCCTCGGACGTACGGACCACCAGCGGCGAGAGCAGCTGCTCCAGCACGTAGCCGTTGCGGCGCAGCATCAGCCGGACGAACTTGCGCAGGTCGTGGGTGACGAGGTCGGTCTCCACACCGTCCTGGTCGGCCATCCGCGACCGGGTCTCCTCCGGCTCCCTGAGCCCGATCAGCGCGGCGACGGGCAGCAGATGGGCACCTCGGACATCCACGTCCGAGTCGCGGGAGGGGAAGCCGTACAGATGCGCCCCGGAGACCGTGGCGAACAGCAGCCGGTCGGTCTCCGCGGCGAGGACCGGGCCGAGGTCGGTGACCGGCAGCCCGGCCGCGCGCAGGCGGTCGGCACGGCTCCGCTCCTCGGCGTGGTCCGGCCCCGCCGGGTGGTCCCGCTCGTCCGCGCTCAGCTCTTCGGTACGCATGGGTCAAGAGTCCCAGAGGGCTCCCAGCGACATCAGGTCGCTGCGGTACTCAATGCGTTCGGCCCATTCCTTGGGCCAGGCGCCCACGCCCAGGTACGCGCCCGCGAAGGCGCCCGTCAGACAGGCGATGGAGTCCGAGTCGCCACGCGTGCAGGCGGCCCGGCGCACCGCGGTGACGGGGTCGGACGGGAAGAGCAGGAAGCAGAGCAGTCCGGTGGCCAGGGCCTCCTCGGCGATCCAGCCGTCCCCGGTGGCCAGGCAGGGGTCGGTCTCCGGGGAGGGGAAGCGCAGGGCCTGCTGGAGGCGTTCGAGGACCTCCAGGCAGTCGTCCCAGCCGCGGGCGATGAACTCCTCGGGCGAGGCGTCGTCGGCGTACGTCCACAGGTCGCCGAGCCAGCGCTGGCGGTAGTGCTCGCGGTTCTCGTACGCGTAACTGCGGAGCTGGCCCATCAGCGCCCCGGGCTCGCCGCCGTGCGAGAGCAGGTAGACAGCGCGTGCCGTGAGGTCGGACGCGGCGAGGGCGGTCGGGTGGCCGTGGGTGAGGGCGGCCTGCAACTGGGCGGCGCCCGCCCGTTGTTCGTCACTCAGCCCCGGTACCAGACCGATCGGGGCGACGCGCATGTTGGCCCCGCAGCCCTTGGAGTGGATCTGGCTGGCGCGCTGCCAGGGCCGCTCGCTGTCGAGGAGCATGCAGGCCTTCATGCAGGTGGCGCCGGGGGCGCGGTTGTTGTCCGGGGAGTGGTACCAGTCGACGAACTCGTCGCGTACGGGCCGCTCCAGGCGGAGCGGTCCGAGGACACCGCGGTCCATCGCGGTCCTGATGCCGCGGGCGAACGCGAGCGTCATCTGGGTGTCGTCCGTGACGACGGCGGGCTTCGGCAGTGCCATCTCGCGCCAGGGGCCGCACTTGGCGAGGATCGAGGGGACGTCGCTGAACTCGGTGGGAAATCCGAGGGCGTCGCCGAGCGCCAGCCCGATGAGGGTGCCCGTCGCGGCCTGTTTGGTGAGGGTCCTCGCGATGATCATGCCGTCCGTCCTTCCGGTCGCAGCAGAGGTGGGTGCAGCGTGGTGGCGGCGCCCGCGCGGTAGAGCGCGGCGGGTTTCCCGCGGCCACCCGTCCGGCGCGGCGGCCCTTCCAGCGCCTGGACGAAGCCAGGCGTGGTGAGGACCTTGCGCCGGAAGTTGGGGCGGTCGAGTGCCACGCCCCAGACGGTCTCGTAGACCTGCCGCAACTCGCCCAGGGTGAACTCGGGCGGGCAGAAGGCCGTGGCGAGACAGGTGTATTCGAGCTTGGCGCCGATGCGGTCGTAGGCGTCGGCGAGGATGTCGTCGTGGTCGAAGGCGAGGGAGCCCCGGTCCCCGAACTCGGTCCAGCGGGCGCGGGCGGCGTCCCCGCCGCCGCGTGGCTCCGGCAGGTCCGGCACGAGGGCGGCGTACGCGACGGACACGACCCGCATCCGGGGATCGCGGTCCGGGGCGCTGTAGGTGCGCAGCTGTTCGAGGTGGAGCGCGCCCGCGGTCTCCTCCGACAGGCCGGTCTCCTCGGCGAGTTCACGGCGGGCGGCCTGCCCCGCGGACTCCTTCGGCTGGACGAAGCCGCCGGGCAGGGCCCAGTCGCCCCGGTAGGGGGCCTCGCCGCGCTCGACGAGCAGGACGTGGAGCCGGCCGTCGCGGACGGTGAAGACGGCGAGGTCGACGGTGACGGCGAAGGGCTCGAACGCGGACGGGTCGTACGGCGGCGCGTCGTAGGGGGGCGGGTCCCCGGCCGTGGTGCCGCGCCGCTCGGGCGCCTTCATCGTCGCCCTCGCGGAACCGGGGAACCTGGTCCACCCCCGTGGGACCAGGTTCCCCGGCGGTGACCGGTGGGGGGCAGCAGTGGACTCACGCCCGCCTCCTTAATGGTCAGGTTGACTATAAAGCGGGACGGGCCGCCGCGACAAGAGAGAGACCCGCGGCCCATGGGAGAAGCCCGCGGCCATGGAGGCCGCGGGCTTCTCTTCCGTACCACCGGTGTCAGGGACACCGGTGGTCACAGAGACCTACCTGTCCCGGACGGCTCAGAGGCCGACTTCCTTCATCAGCATGCCGACCTCGGTGTTGGTGAGGCGGCGCAGCCAGCCGGACTTCTGGTCGCCCAGCGGGATCGGGCCGAAGGACGTACGGACGAGACGGTCGACCGGGAATCCGGCCTCGGCGAGCATCCGGCGGACGATGTGCTTGCGGCCCTCGTGGAGGGTGACCTCCACGAGGTAGTTCTTGCCGGTGTTCTCGACGACGCGGAAGTGGTCGGCCTTGGCGTAGCCGTCCTCCAGCTGGATGCCGTCCTTGAGCCGCTTGCCGAGATCGCGCGGGAGCGGACCCTGGATCGCGGCGAGGTAGATCTTCTTGACGCCGTACTTGGGGTGCGTCAGCCGGTGGGCCAGCTCGCCGTGGTTGGTGAGCAGGATGATGCCCTCGGTCTCCGTGTCGAGCCGGCCGACGTGGAAGAGCCGGGTCTCGCGGTTGGTGACGTAGTCGCCGAGGTTCTGCCGGCCGTCGGGGTCACCCATCGTGGAGACGACTCCGGCCGGCTTGTTCAGCGCGAAGAAGAGGTACGACTGGGTGGCGACGGTCAGCCCGTCGACCTTGATCTCGTCGTGCTCCGGGTCGACGCGCATGCCCTGTTCGAGGACGATCTCGCCGTTGACCTCGACGCGGGCCTGCTCGATCAGCTCCTCGCAGGCGCGGCGCGAGCCCATGCCGGCGCGGGCGAGGACCTTCTGCAGCCGCTCGCCCTCCTGCTCGGCGCCCGGGTTGGTCCTGGGCGTCGTGATGGCGGGCTTGCCCGCGTACCGGTCGCGGTTGCGCTGCTCGATCTTGGCGTCCAGTTCACGGGGGCGCGAGGACGCGCCGCGCCGGGGACCGCCCTTGCCGCCCCGGCCGCCGCCCTGCGCGGGCTTGGGGCCGCCCTTGGCGCCGCCCCTGGCCGCCGCGCCACGGGCGCCGCCGCCCTGGCGCGTGCCGCCGCCGGACCCCCCGGAATCACTGCCCCCTCCCGCGCCACCGGAACGGCGGGCGCCGCCGGGGGCGCCGGACGCGCCGGAGCCGCCGGTGGGACCCGTGCGGCCGACGTCGTAACGGCGCTCCTCGGGACGCGGGCGGGACGGCCGCTTGGGCCTGTCGTCGCGCCCGCCGGCCCCCCGGTTGTCCCGGCCGTCCCGGTCGTCCCGGCCGCCGCCGCGCCCGCCTCCGCTGTTCCGGTCGGAGCCGCCGCTGTTCCTGCCGTTGCTTCGCATCAAAGTTCCGTCTTGTCGTCTGCGTGGGTTTCCGGGGCGTCAGGCGCGTCCGGATCGAACGACGGGACGCCTTCCTGGCTCTCGGCCTCGACCGCCTCCGCCTCGGGGAGGAAGGGCGCGAGCTCCGGCAGCTCGTCCAGGCCGCGCAGGCCCATCCGCTCCAAAAAGTAGTTCGTCGTCCTGTACAGGATCGCACCTGTTTCGGGTTCCGCGCCCGCCTCCTCCACCAGCCCGCGCTGGAGGAGGGTGCGCATGACACCGTCACAGTTCACTCCGCGTACGGCGGAGACCCGCGAACGGCTCACCGGCTGGCGGTACGCGACGACCGCCAGGGTCTCCAGCGCGGCCTGGGTCAGCCGGGCGTGCTGCCCGTCGAGTACGAAGCTCTCGACGGCCTCGGTGTACTCGGGCCGCGTGGAGAAGCGCCAGCCGCCGGCGACCAGCCGCAGCTCGAAGCCGCGGCCCTGGGCGGTGTACTCGTCGGCCAGCGCGCGCAGCGCGTCCGCGACGGCGCCGCGGGGGCGGTCGAGGACCTTGGCGAGGTGCTCCTCGGTGGCGGGCTCGTCGACGACCATGAGGACCGCCTCCAGGGCGGGCTTGAGCTCCAGGTCCGCGACCGTACCCGGCGGCTGCCGCTCACTCACACCGTCTCCTCACTGTCGTCGCCCTCACTGTCCCTGCTGTCCCCGTCGCCCCCGTCGTCCCCGCCTGTCCAGCGGACCATGAGCGGCCCCAGCGCCTCGTCCTGCTCCAGGGCGACGACGCGCTCCCGGTACAGGTCCAGGAGGGCCAGGAAGCGTGCCACGACGGTGAGAGTGCCGCCAGTGCCGTCAGCGCCGTAGATGTCCTCGGTGAGTTCCCGGAAGCTCATCCCGCCGCGCTCGCGGAGCAGTGCGACGACGATCCCGGCCTGTTCCCGCACGGAGACCAGCGGCGCGTGGATGTGGTCCACGTACACCCGCGGCCTCGGCTTCGGCTGCATCGCCTTCACCGCGAGCCGGGCGAACCCCTCTGCCCCGACGCTGATGACGACCTCCGGCAGCAGCTCCGCGTGGTGCGGTTCCAGTCCGACCGTACGGGGGTGGCGCCGGGCCTCGCTCTCCAGCCGCTCGCCGAAGATCTCCGCGACCCGCTTGTACGCGCGGTACTGGAGCAGCCGCGCGAAGAGCAGGTCGCGCGCCTCCAGGAGCGCGAGATCCGCCTCGTCCTCGATCTCGGCGGCGGGCAGCAGCCGGGCGGCCTTCAGGTCGAGCAGGGTCGCGGCGACCACCAGGAACTCGGTGGTCTGGTCGAGGTCGCCCTCGGGGCCCATGGCCCGCAGGTGGGCCATGAACTCGTCGGTGACCTGGGAGAGCGCGACCTCGGTCACGTCCATGCGGTGCTTCGAGATGAGCTGGAGCAGCAGGTCGAAGGGGCCCTCGAAGTTGGCGAGCCGCACGGTGAACCGCCGCTCGTCCCCGCCGCCGTCATCCCCGTCCTCGCCGTCAGCGCCGTCCGCGGCCGACGGCTCAGCGACCTCGGCGGCCTCGGAAACAGCGGAGGCCTCAGGGACCTCAGGGACCTCAACCGTCTCAACCGTCTCGACGAGCTTGACGGGCTCGACCGGTTCGACCAGCTCAGGGCCGGGGGCGACGGGCGCCGGGGTGCCGGGGCCTCGGCCCAACGGGCGGCGCGGCGGACGGGCGGGATCGGGCGGCGGGGGCATCGCGGTCCTGGGAGCGGCGGGGGCGGCGGGGCGGTGAGCGGTGGGGCGGCCCGCGCAGGCTACCGTCAGCGCCCGCGCAGCCGCCGTACGAGGATGCTCGCGTCGCCGCGCGATTCGAGGTCTGCGAGGACGACCGCGACCGCCTCGCGGACGATCCGCCCGCGGTCCACGGCGAGTCCGTGCTCGCCGCGCAGCACCAGCCGGGCGTGTTCGAGGTCCATCAGTTCCTCGGCCGAGACATAGACCGTGATCTTCTCGTCGTGCCGTTCGCGCCCGCTGGGGCGCCGGTTGGCGCCGCGCCGCTGCCGGCGCTGCTGTGCGTTCTGCGCGCCCTGCGTCCCCGTTCCCGGCCCCGTACCGCCGCCGGGGCCCGGCCCCGCGGGCCCGCCCTCCTGCGGCCTGCGGGCCTGCACGGCGGTCGCGGCCTGCTCCGCGTCGGCGGTGCGGCTGCGCGCCGGCTGGGCCGGGGCGGGCTCCGCGTCCGGCCCGGAGTGCTCCTCCGCCGCCCCGGACGCCGTCCCGGACCCGTCCGGGCCCGCCTGGTCGCCGGCGGGATCGCTCTCCCCGGCCGGCGCGGGCACCCGCGGTTCGCCGTTCGCGCCCCGCCGCTGCGCCGCCGGGGACGACGACGTCAGCGCCATGCCTCCGGTCGTACGGAACAGTTCGTCGGCGCCGGGCAGACTCACTCGGCGTGACACCGGGCGAGCACCTCCCTGGCGAGTTGACGATAGGCGGCGGCTCCGACGGAGTTCGAGGCGTACGTGGTGATGGGTTCGCCGGCGACGGTGGTCTCCGGGAAGCGCACGGTGCGTCCGATCACGGTGTGGTAGACGTGATTGTCGAACGCCTCCACGACGCGCGCGAGCACCTCACGGCTGTGCACCGTGCGCGAGTCGTACATCGTGGCGAGGATGCCGTCGAGCTCCAGCTCCGGGTTGAGCCGCTCCTGGACCTTCTCGATGGTCTCCGTGAGCAGCGCGACCCCGCGCAGCGCGAAGAACTCGCACTCCAGCGGCACGATCACCTTGTGAGCGGCCGTCAGCGCGTTCACGGTCAGCAGACCGAGCGAGGGCTGGCAGTCGATCACGATGTAGTCGTAGTCGAGCATCAGGGGCTTGAGCGCGCGCTGGAGCGTGGACTCGCGCGCGACCTCGCTCACGAGCTGCACCTCGGCCGCCGAGAGGTCGATGTTGCTCGGCAGCAGGTCCATGTTGGGCACGGCGGTCTTCAGCAGCACCTCGTCGGCCGCCATGCCCCGCTCCATGAGCAGGTTGTAGACGGTGAGGTCGAGCTCCATCGGATTCACACCGAGCCCGACCGACAGGGCTCCCTGCGGGTCGAAGTCGACGAGCAGCACACGCCGGCCGTATTCCGCGAGGGCGGCGCCCAGGTTGATGGTCGACGTGGTCTTGCCGACGCCGCCCTTCTGGTTGCACATCGCGATGATTTTCGCGGGGCCGTGGTCGGTGAGCGGGCCGGGGATCGGGAAGTACGGCAGCGGGCGCCCGGTCGGGCCGATCCGCTCGCGGCGCTGGCGGGCAGCGTCGGGGGCGAGGGTGGCCGCGTATTCGGGGTCCGGCTCGTATTCGGCGTCAGGGTCGTAGAAGTGCCCCTCGGGCGCTTCGTCGAAGTCGGCGAACGAAGTGGACTCTCGGCCACCCTCGTTGCCGGCCATGGCGTTCACGTGTTGGCCGTCCATCATCTGGTGGGCTGTCGTCATGTGCTGGTGGGTGGCGAAGGTGCGGACAGCTACGGAGCCGACAGCCTCGAACCCGGACGACGGGCCATAGCCCCTCACCGGCATTCCTGGTTGACCACCCCCGGGAGTAAATGTCGACTCATTCACAAGTCGTCTTACCTCCTTGGACGGGACCAGGAAACTTATCGATAGGTCAGCGTGGCACCATGCCGACGATTGGCGACTCTATGGCGTGTCACCACTCCGCAGCAACACAATCCGCCGGACCGGACCCGATGTGTCGACAACCGAACACCCCTCTGTCAAGGGCGCACAACCCTCTCACCAAGGCAGGGCGGCGAGGATTCGCCACCCTGCGAAACGGTTGAAATTGTTACGTTCGAGGCGAGTTGGCCGGGCGCGGCACACTCCGCGGGAACACGTACGGCCGGACCTCGCCGGGCAAGATCCGGCCGTCGGCGTGACGTTGACGACGCACCTTGGCGTCTCAGGCGAGAACTGTTCCCAATTCGGCGTGATCCAGACCGTGGGCCTCCGCCACCTCGCGGTAAACAACCTGGCCGTCATGGATGTTGAGCCCCTTGGCGAGCGCCGGGTCCCGGCGCAGCGCGCCGGCCCAGCCGTGGTTCGCCAGCTCCACGATGTACGGCAGGGTGGCGTTGGTCAGGGCGTACGTCGAGGTGTGCGGCACGGCGCCCGGCATGTTGGCCACGCAGTAGAAGACCGAGTCGTGCACCCGGAAGGTCGGCTCGGCGTGGGTGGTGGGGCGCGAGTCCTCGAAGCAGCCGCCCTGATCAATCGCAATGTCGACAAGTACACTTCCGGGCTTCATCCGGGCGACGAGCTCGTTGGTGACGAGCTTCGGCGCCTTCGCGCCCGGGATCAGCACGGCCCCGATCACGAGGTCCGCCTCGGTGACCGCCTTCTCCAGTTCGAAGGCGTTGGAGACGATGGTCCGGACCTTGCTGCCGAAGATCCGGTCGGCCTCGCGCAGCTTGTTGATGTCCCGGTCGAGCAGGGTCACGTGGAAGCCCATCCCGACGGCGATCTGGGTGGCGTTCCAGCCGGAGACCCCGCCGCCGATGACCACGGCGTGACCCGCCGCCGTACCGGGCACACCGCCCGGCAGCACACCGCGCCCGCCGGCCGAACGCATCAGGTGGTACGCGCCCACCTGCGGCGCCAGCCGCCCCGCGACCTCGGACATCGGGGCGAGCAGCGGCAGCGCGCGGTTCGCGGTCTCGACCGTCTCGTAGGCGATGGCGGTGGTGCCGGACTCCAGCAGGGCGTCGGTGCAGGCGCGGGACGCGGCCAGGTGCAGGTAGGTGAAGAGCGTCTGGTCCTTCCGCAGCCGGTGGTACTCCTCGGCGACCGGCTCCTTCACCTTCAGCAGCAGGTCGGCGGTGGCCCAGACCTCGTCGGCGGTGGGCAGGATCCGGGCGCCGGCGGCGGTGTACTCGCCGTCGGCGATCGAGGAGCCGGTGCCGGCGTCCTGTTCCACGACGACCTGATGTCCCTGGCGCACCAGCTCGTGCACACCGGCGGGTGTGATGGCCACCCGGAACTCGTTGTTCTTGACCTCGCGGGGGATACCGACCAACACGGCAGATCACGGTCCTTGGCTCGGGGGATTCCGCGGAGACTCCGGACGCAATCCCATACAGACCCGGGTACACGCGACACACGCGACACACGGGAAGGCGCCGCTGACGAATGCGGCAAAGCCAGTCTAATGAAGGATTTCCTGCTGTCTAGCCTTACAAAGCATCAGTCCTCGACGACAGCGCTACGGATTTCGTAGGTGTTTCCTTCCGTTTCCAGGAGAAGGCGTTCCGCGGTGGCGCGGTGCAGCCGGGCCGCCGCCGGATCCCCGAGCCGGTCCAGCGTGTCCGCCACCCGGAGCTGGAGCGCCGCCTGGAGCCGCAGGTCCCCGGCGAGCCGCGCCCACTCGACCGCCTCCTGGCAGGTACGCAGCGACTCCTGCGGCCGGCCCGCGTACTCCTGGACCCGGGCCGCCTCGCTCAGCGACCGCGCCTGGCCCGGCAGATCGCCCAGCCTGCGGTGGATCGCGGTGGCGGCGCGCCAGTGGCGCAGGGCCTCGCCGTAGCGGCCCGCGTACGTGTGGACGGTGCCGAGTCGGCCGTACAGACGCGCCTCGTCGGCCCGCTCGCCCCGGTTCAGCCGCTGGGAGAGGGCCCGCCCGTACCAGTCGGCGGCCCGCTGCCAGTCCCGCAGGTCCTGGTGGGCGCCGCCCAGTGACTCCATGGCACGGCCGGTGGCGTACAGGTCGCCCGCGGCCCGTCCGGCGTCGAGCGCGGCGCGGTAGCGCGCGAGCGCGTCGTGGGTACGGCCGGTCCTGGCGTCCAGATCGCCGATGTTCAGCAGGGCGGCGGCCTGCTCCCGGTACAGCTCGTGCCGCTCCGCGATGTCGAGGACGAGCTGGTGGAGCCCGTACAGCTCGGGGGCGGCGGCCTCCGTGCCCCGGTGCGCGGCGAGCGCGCGGACCAGGGCCGCGACCAGCCGGCGGGCCAGGGTGTCGAGCTCCCCGTCGGCGACCGCGAGGCGCGCGGCGGCCAGCAGGGCGGGCTGCCGGGAGTACAGCCACCCGGCCGCGGCCTCGGTGTGCGGGAAGCGCAGCGCGCGCGGCAGCCCGGCGAGCCGCGTACGGGCCGGGGAGCCCTCCGGGTCGGTGACGGCACGGCAGGACTGGAGCAGCCGTACGGTCCGCTCCAGCATCCGCGCGCGGGCGAGCTGCACCTCGGCGGGGCGGTCCTCGGCCAGCAGGACGCGCAGCAGCGGGACGAGGCAGCCGGGGAGGACGTACTGATCGAGGGGGGCCCGCTCGGGGTCGGACCGGTACGGCCGCTCGGTCCCCCGCGCGGTCCGGTCGTCGGCGGTACGGAGCAGCCCCCGCACGGCGAAGTCGTCCAGCAGGGCGGCGGCGTCCGGCATGGAGCAGCCGGCCAGCGCCGAGGCGGTGTGCGCGTCGGTGATCCCGGCGGGCGCGAGGGCGAGCAGCCGGAGCATCCGGGCGGCGGGCCCCGGCAGGCTTTCGTACACGAGCCGGAAGGCGCGGGCGAGCGGGCGGATCCCGACGGGCCACTCGGGGTCGTGCGGCAGGGCGCGCAGCCGCTTGGACACATCGGCGACCGACGCCATGGGACGCGCCGCGAGCCAGCCGCCGGCCAGCACGAGCGCGGCGGGCTGACCGCCGCACTCCTCCGCCAGGGACTCCGCGGCCTGTGGGTCCACGGTGATCCGTACGGCGCCGGTGAACCGCGTGAGCAGTTCGATGGCGGCCTTGGTGTCCATCCCGCCGAGGGTGCAGGGGCGCACGTCGGGGATCCCGGTGAGCGGCCCCCGCGAGACGGCGACGACCAGGCAGTCCGGGTTGTCGGGGACGAGCGGGTCGACCTGCCCGGCGTCGGCGGCGTCGTCGAGGAGCAGCAGCACCCGGCGGACGCTCAACGCCTCGCGCACCATGTCGGACAGCTCGTCCTCCCCCGCGCCGGGCGGCGTGGCCACGCCGAACGCGCCGAGGATCTCGCGGGCGGTCCGCTCGGTGGGCACCCGCGCGCCGCCGGACTCGGTGAGCCTGGTCCGTACGATCCCGTCGGGATACCGGTCCCGCAACTGCCGGGCCAGCTCCCGTGCGAGCGAGGTGCGCCCGGACCCGGGGCGCCCGGCGATCAGCAGCACCCGCGCGCGGGGTTCCTTCCGGCCGGAGAGGGTGTTGAGCCCGGCGCCCTCGATGTCCGCGTGCAGTGCCTTGAGTTCCCGCAGCCGCCCGAAGAACTCCCCGTCGGCCGCGGCACGTTCACCCTCCGGCGGCCCCTCCACAGCTCCCGCCCCGACCACGGCCCCGGGCACGCGCTCGTCCCCGGCCGGGCCCGGGTCCTGGTCGTGGACCTGGTCCCGTGCGTGGTCCGGCGGCGAAGCCGGCACGGCCGGCCCAGCAGGCCCGGCTTCCACTCCGGCTCCGGCTTCGGTTTCGGCTTCGGGGCGGGCCTGCGCCGGTACTCCGGCCACGGGCTCCGGCCCGGACACGGCAGGCACGACCGGCTCGGGACGCTCCGGCTCGGCTTCGGCCGCGGGGTGCGGCCGAGGCGCGGCAGGCACGTCAGGCACGTCAGGCGCATCGGGCACGACCGGCTCGGGACGCTCCGGCTCGGCTTCGGCTTCCGGCTCGGGCTCGGACACGGAGGACATCACCGGCTCGGGGCCCCCCGGCTCGGGCTCGACTTCGGCTTCGGGGCGGGCCTCGGCCCGCGCTTCTGCCTCCGGCTCCGGCCGGGTCGCGGCGGGTGCGACCGGCTCGGGGTGGTCCTGGCCGTCCTTCGGCGCGGCGGGCTTCCGCCGGGGGCGGGTGGTCCTGGGCGTCCTGGCGGCCGGGCGCGGGGCGGGGCCGCCGCCCTCCGCACCGCTCGCGCCGTCCGTCGCGTCTTCGGGGCCCTCCGGGGTGCTCACCCGGGCCGTACCTTTCTTCTTCGCGGCGGACGTGGCCCGGCCGCGGCGCTTCTTCGGCGGTGCCTCGGATTCCGTCGGCCCGGCGGCGGTCTTCCCCGGTTCCTGGGGCGTCTTCGCTCGCGCACGTCCGGGGCCGCTCACGTCCACCGCCTGATCCGTCACGGGCCACGCTCCCGTCCGCCTGCGCACGATCCGAGCCCGGCGGATCTCCGCACGGACGGTTCGAGCGTAGTTCACTCTCTGCGACGGGATCGGGAGAGCGTGGCCGGTGCATCCCTCGATCGGATCAGCTTTTCTTCAGATCAGAGGATGTACCAGTGGGGCGATCGACGACCGCCGACCGGCCGTCAGGCTTCGAACGGCCGCGCCGGCCACGGCGCCTCCGCGGGCCGCAGCGCCTCCATGCCGTCCCCCGCCAGCGCGGCGGTGAGCGAGAGGACGCCCACCGCGAGGCAGGTGTTGTGCAGTTCACCGCCGAGCACGCCCCGTACCAGCTCGGCCAGCTCCACCCGGGCCAGCTCCATGTCCGCCTCCTCCTCGGAGACCTGGAAGCGCTCGCCCTCCGCCTCCGACAGCTCCCGGGCGAGGAAGACCCGTACCGCCTCGTCGCAGCCGCCCGGCGTCGTGTAGACGTCCGCGAGCACCCGCCAGTCCTCGGCCTTGACGTGCGCCTCCTCGTACAGCTCGCGCTGCGCCGCGTGCAGCGGGTTCTCCCCCGGCACGTCGAGCAGGCCGGCCGGGATCTCCCAGAGCTTCTGGCGTACGGGGTGACGGTACTGGCGCAGGACCAGGACCCGGCCCGCGTCGTCGAGGGCGAGGATCGCGACGGACCCGGGGTGGACCTGGTAGTCCCGCTTCACGACCGTGCCGTCGGGCATGACCACATCATCCGTGCGGACGCTGGTCTTGTTGCCGCGGAAGGGCGTCGTGGTCGCGGTGACCCGCCATTCCTCAGGGGTGTCCTTGACGGTCATGGCAGCGTCCTCCCACGGTGGTACACAAGCGGAAACCGAGGCACGGACCCCGCAGAACGCGGCCCGTACCCCGGCTCCCACCGTATCGCCTGCGGCGCGGCCTACGACCGCGCGGCCACCGGCTCGCCCGCCTCCTGACGCAGCCCTTCACGCCGCTCGACCGCCGCCTTCACCAGCCCCGCGAAGAGCGGGTGCGGACGCGTCGGCCGGGACCGCAGCTCCGGGTGGGCCTGAGTGGCGACCAGGTAGGGGTGCGTGGTGCGCGGGTACTCGACGTACTCGACGAGCTTGTTGTCGGGGGACGTGCCCGAGAAGACGAGACCGGCCTTCTTCTCCAGCTCCGCGCGGTACGAGTTGTTCACCTCGTAGCGGTGGCGGTGGCGCTCCTCCACGTACGGCTGGTCCTCGTACACCTCACGGACGATCGAGCCCTCGGCGAGCTTCGCCGGGTAGAGACCGAGCCGCATCGTGCCGCCCAGGTCCCCCGCGCCCTCCACGTACGCGAGCTGCTCCTCCATGGTGGAGATCACCGGGTGCGCGGTGCCGGAGTCGAACTCGGTGGAGTTGGCCTCGGCGATGCCCGCCAGGTTGCGCGCCGCGTCGATGACGACGCACTGGAGGCCGAGGCAGATGCCGAGCAGCGGCACCTTGTGCTCGCGGGCGTACTGGATCGCGCCGACCTTGCCGGTCACGCCGCGCTCGCCGAAGCCGCCGGGGATCAGGATGCCGTCGACGTCCGCGAGCTGCTTCGCGGCGCCGGCCGGCGTCTTGCAGTCGTCCGACGTGACCCACTTCACGGTGACGCGCGCCTTGTTGGCGAAGCCGCCCGCGCGGATGGCCTCCGTGACGGAGAGGTACGCGTCCGGGAGGTCGATGTACTTGCCGACCAGGGCGATGGTGACCTCGTGGTCGGGGTTGTGGACGCGGTCCAGCAGATCGTCCCAGACCGTCCAGTCCACATCGCGGAAGGGCAGGTCCAGCTTGCGTACGACATAGGCGTCCAGGCCCTCGGTGTGCAGCACCTTGGGGATGTCGTAGATCGACTTGGCGTCCACGCAGGCCACCACGGCCGCCTCGTCCACGTCGCACATCAGCGAGATCTTGCGCTTGATGGAGAGCGGCACGTCACGGTCGGCGCGCAGCACGATCGCGTCCGGCTGGATACCGATGTTCCGGAGGGCGGCCACCGAGTGCTGGGTCGGCTTGGTCTTCAGCTCGCCGGACGGGCCGATGTACGGCAGCAGCGAGATGTGCACGACGAAGACGTTGTCGCGGCCCACCTCGTGGCGGACCTGGCGGACGGTCTCCAGGAACGGCAGCGACTCGATGTCGCCGACCGTGCCGCCCACCTCCGTGATGACGACGTCGACGTCACCGGCCGCCATCCGCCGGATGCGGTGCTTGATCTCGTTGGTGATGTGCGGGATGACCTGGACCGTGTCGCCCAGGTACTCGCCGCGCCGCTCCTTCGCGATGACCTGCGAGTAGACCTGCCCGGTGGTGACATTGGCCGAGCCGTCGAGGTCGACGTCGAGGAAGCGCTCGTAGTGGCCGATGTCCAGGTCGGTCTCGGCGCCGTCGTTCGTGACGAACACCTCACCGTGTTGGAACGGATTCATCGTGCCGGGGTCGACGTTCAGGTACGGGTCGAGCTTCTGCATCGTGACCCGCAGACCACGCGCCTTGAGCAGCGCGCCCAGGCTGGAGGCGGTCAGGCCCTTGCCGAGGGAGGAGGCGACACCCCCGGTGACGAAGATGTGCTTGGTCGTCGAGGCTGTCGAGGATCGTGTCGGCATGGCCAAGAGGGGGCTCCCGTGGTCGCGGTTCGGTGTGCGTGCCGGAGTCCCTGCCAAGAGGTGAGGGGACTGCCGTCGCTGCGGTTTCGGGGTCTCTGTGCTGTGCAGGGAGTCCACCGGTCCACGGGCTACCAGGGTAACAGCGACATAGGGAGGCCGCTTCCGGCCACGCGACATCGGTCGACGCCCCTCCTTTCCCCCTCGTCACACTTTTTCCCCCACGTCCCCTCAGACCCACAGGTTCGGCGACCCGCTCTTCTTCCGAGCGTGACGCGGAACCCTCGGGTGCGTCGTATCCTGCTCAAACATTCGCTGCCGAGTACGGCCGGCAAACGGCACCACCCCCGCCCGATTTCCCGGAAAACCAGCTCGTCAACGACCCTTGACCGCAGTAAGCGCCCCGCGGGGCGGACGTGGCCGTTCGACTGGAGATGCACGTGGCCGGGCGCATCGAGGATTACGCACTCATCGGAGATATGCAGACCGCTGCCCTGGTCTGCCGGGACGGCACAGTCGACTGGCTGTGCCTGCCCCGCTTCGACTCGCATGCCGTGTTCGCGGCTCTGCTGGGAACCGACGAGCACGGTTTCTGGCGACTGGGACCCGCGCACCCCGCGGGCTCCGTACCGCCGCGGGCCACGCGGCGCCGCTATCGCGGAGACTCCCTGATCCTGGAGTCGGAGTGGGACACCCCGCGCGGCACCGTGAGAGTGACCGACTTCATGCCGCCGCGTGACGGCGCTCCCCAGGTCATCCGGATCGTCGAGGGCGTCAGCGGCCGGGTGCCGATGCGCTCCGCGCTGCGGATGCGCTTCAGCTACGGACGCGTCGTGCCGTGGGTGCACAAAGTGGACAATCGTACGGTCGCGGTCGCGGGACCCGACTCGGTCTGGCTGGACACCGAGGCGGAGACCCACGGCAAGGACCTGACGACGTACTCCGACTTCACCGTGGCACCCGGTGACCGGATCTCGTTCACGATCAGCTGGCAGCCCTCGCACCGGCAGCCGCCGGCGCTGCCGGACCCGGAGGGCTCCCTGGAGGCGACCTCCGAGTTCTGGCGCGAGTGGGTCGAGCACTGCACGTACCACGGCCCCTACCGGGAAGCCGTGATCCGTTCGCTGATCACGCTCAAGGCGCTGACGTACGCGCCGACCGGCGGCATCGTGGCCGCGCCGACGACCTCGCTGCCCGAGGAGATCGGCGGCAGCCGCAACTGGGACTACCGCTACACCTGGCTGCGCGACGCGGCGATCACGCTCTCGTCCCTGCTGCGCACCGGCTACCGCGAGGAGGCCCGCGCCTGGCGCGAGTGGCTGCTGCGCGCCGTGGCGGGCGACCCGGAGAACCTCCAGATCATGTACGGCATCGCGGGCGAGCGTGAGCTCGGCGAGGCGGAGCTGGACTGGCTGCCGGGGTACGAGCGTTCCGGCCCGGTCCGGGTCGGCAACGGCGCCGCGCACCAGCTCCAGCTCGACGTGTACGGCGAGGTCACCGAGGCGCTGCATCTCGCGCACATGACGGGCCTGGCCCGCAACGACTACGCCTCCGTGCTCCAGCTCAAGCTGATCCGCTACCTGGAGAAGCACTGGGACCAGCCGGACGAGGGCATCTGGGAGGTGCGCGGGCCGCGCCGGCACTTCGTGCACTCGAAGGTGATGGCGTGGGTCGCGGTCGACCGGACGATCAAGCTGATCGAGTCGGGCGACGCGGACGGGCCTCTGGAGCGCTGGCGCGAGCTGCGCGACGACATCCACCGCGATGTCTGCGAGAAGGGGTACGACAAGGAGCGGAACACCTTCACGCAGTCGTACGGCTCCCAGGAGCTGGACGCGTCGCTGCTGCTCATCCCGCAGATGGGCTTCCTGCCGCCGGACGACAAGCGGGTCATCGGCACGATCGAGGCGATCCAGCGCGAGCTGTCCACGGAGGACGGTTTCGTCCTGCGCTACCCGACGTCGGGAGAGGACGCGGGGGTCGACGGTCTGGAGGGCGACGAGGGCGCGTTCCTGGCCTGTTCGTTCTGGCTCGCCGACGACCTGGCGATGATCGGGCGGGTCGACGAGGCGCGCAAGCTCTTCGAGAAGCTGCTGTCGCTGCGGAACGATCTCGGGCTGCTGGCCGAGGAGTGGGACTCCCGGCTCCAGCGGCAGGTGGGCAACTTCCCGCAGGCGTTCAGCCATGTGCCGCTGATCGACACAGCGCTGCGGCTGACGGCGTCGGGCGCGTACGGCGGCTGACGGCCGACCGCCAGGGGGCGGGGCCCGGACGGGACGGTGTACGCCGCCTCCGTCCGGGCCCCGCCCGCGTCCGGGCCCGAGTCCTCGCCGGTCCTCCGCGTACGTCCGTCCCTCCCCACCTGCGTGTCGTCCAGTAGCCTCCGGCCCATGGAGACTCAGGGCGGCATCACCGTGCGGCGCGCTCTTGAGCTGCCCGGACTCCGGGGCGGGCTGCCGGAGGTGGTCGCCTGCGAGGAGGCGCTGGACCGTACGGTGCGCTGGGTGCACGCGGGCGAGGCGCCGAACATCGCCTCGCTCCTCAAGGGCGGCGAGCTGCTGCTGACGACCGGTCTCGGCCTCGGCAGCAGACCCGCCGAGCAGCGCGCCTTCGTCCGCAGGCTCGCCGAGCGGGGCATCGCGGCCCTGGTGGTGGAGCTGGGCGCCCGGTTCGACCGGCTCCCGGCGGCGCTCGTGGACACGGCGCGGTCGGCCGGGCTGCCGCTGGTGCAGCTCCACCGCGAGGTGCCGTTCGTCTCGGTGACCGAGGAGGTCCACACCGAGATCGTCAACGGCCACTACGCGCTGCTGCGGCAGGCCGAGGAGGTCCACCGCCGGTGCACGGAGGCCGTACTGGACGGGGGCGGGGTGGAGCGGGTGCTCCGGATCCTCGCGGACTTCACGGGCAATCCGGTCTTCCTGGAGACCGCGGAGGGCCGGCTCCTGTACGCGGCGGCCCCCGGCGCCGCCCCGGCGGCCGCCGATCCGCTGGACGTGTGGGCGGGGCTGCGCGGCCGGCGCGCGGCCCGGGCGGCGGGGCCGCCGGCGGGCGCGGTGCTGGTGGACGTCGCGGGGCGCGGCCACGGTACGGGGGCGGTGCGGGCCCGGCTGGTGATCCCCGCGGTGTCGGCGGCGGCACTGCCGGTGCACCGGCTGGCGGCCGAGCGCGCGGCCGGCACCCTCGCGGTCGTCCTGATGCAGGCGCGCCAGGAGGAGGAGCTGGTGGCCCGCGGCCGCGGTGACTTCCTCACCGATCTCGCGGAGGGCCGGATCCGCCCCGAGGACGCCCCCGAGCGGGCGCGGGTGCTGGGCTTCCGGCCGGGCGACGGGCCGTTGCTGCCGGTGGTGATGCGGCTGGGGCCGGACCGGGCGGCGGACCGGGACCCGGGCGCCGAGCTGCCGCCGGCGGGGAACTGGGCGGTGCTGGCCGGGGCCGTGCTGGAGGAGCTGTCCGCGGTGGGCGTGCCGGTGCTGCTGGGCGTACGGCCCGTGGAGGGCCGGGTTCCGCTGCTGCTGGGGCTGCGGGCGGAGTCCGAACGTACGGCGGTGGCCGACCGGGTCGCGGCGGCACTGCGGGCGGGCGTGGCCCGCGCGGGCGTGGAGCGGCCCGGCGCGCGGCCGCCGGTGGTCGTGGTGGGCGTGGCGGGAGGCTGGGCCGCGGCGAGCGCGAGCCTGCGACACGCCGCGGAGACGGCCGCGGCGGCGAGCGGGCTGCCGGACCTGCCGTGGTACGACGCCCGCCGCCTCGACATCGATCTGCTGCTGTGGCGGCTGCGGGAACACCCGGACCTGGCGGCCTTCGTGGACCGTGCGATCGGCCCGCTGCGCGCCCACGACCGGTCGTCCAGGCCCGCGTTGCTGCCGACGCTGGAGGTCTTCCTGGCGCACGCGGGGCGCAAGGCGGAGACGGCGCGGGAGCTGCATCTCAACCGGCAGACGCTCTACAACCGGCTGGGCCGGATCTCCGAGTTGCTGGGCACGGACCTGGACGATCCGCAGGCGGTACTGGCCCTGAGCCTGGCGCTCCGGGCCCGCCGCCACACGCCCGGCGGGTGAGCGCGGCCGGCCGCCCGGTCACTCCGGGGCGGTGAACTCCACCCTTACATCACGGGTTCCGGTACGGACGGTCACGCCCTCGGCGATCTCCTTCGGGGAACACCCGTCCGCCAGCAGCACGTTCACCGCGGCGCCCAGCAGCACCGGGTCGAGGGGCGCGTGGTGCTCGCCCCACGGCCGCGCCGAGGACGCCTCCAGGAGAGTCCCGTCGCGCAGCGCCACCAGGGCCGTCCGGCTGCCCAGGGCGGCGACCGCGACGTTCAGCGCGGGGAGCGCGGCGAACCGCGCCGCCGCCCAGCGGGCCGGGGGCTGCACCGGTTCCACCGTCGTCCGCGCCAGGACCTCGGCGTATCCGCGCCACCGGGTGTCCGTGCCGTGGTCGTGCGCCGCGTAGAAGCCCCGGCCCGTGCTGTGCCGCCCGGGGATCACCGGCCAGCGGCGCAGCTCCACCAGCCCGTCCGCCGGGCGGCCGCCGACGATGTCGTACACGGCGGAGACGGTGTGCTCGACGGGGCGGGGGTCGGGGACCGGATCCGGCTGCTCCGTCACCGGCGGAAGGCGCACGCCCCGGTGTTCGAGGAAGGAGTAGAGCTTCCTCCTGGTGCGTTCCGCGCCCTCGCCCCTGGCGCCGAGCTGGAGGGCGAAGACGTCGTCCAGCTCGCCGGGCACCTGCCGGTCCACGGCGCTCAGCAGCTGTTCGAGCAGGGGCCTGCCGGGGTCGAGGGCGGGCGCCCGCCGGGCGAAGGCCGCCGTGGGAGAGGCCGGGTCCAGTTCGTCGAGCCCGGTGGCGGCGAGCAGCGTCACCCGGTGCAGGGCGGCGCTGTAGAAGGTCGTGGAGCCGTGGTCGCCGATCACCCAGTCCCCGGCGACCACGGTGGCCCGCCAGCCCTCCTGCGGAGGGATCACCAGGAGCCCCGCGTTCATCGCCCCGGCCAGCCGGTCGAGGACCCCGTCGGTGGTGTGGCGGGCCCAGACGTTGGGGTGCAGGACGAGCGCCACCGCGTAGTCGTCGGCGGGCAGCTCCGCGAGCAGCCGCTCCGGCAGATCGGGGCAGCGGCCGAGCAGGGAGTGCCTGCTCCAGGTCGAGTGGACGACCACGAGCCGCCGCCCGCCCACGACGCCGAGCCGTTCCCGGTAGATGTCGCGCCGGGGCACGCTGGCCCGGATCCGGTCGAAGCACTGGTCGCCGACGGCGACGGCGTACGGCACCGCCTGCGGGCAGGAGACGGCGAGCCGGGCGATCTGTTCCTCGTGGGAGACGCAGATGCAGGACGGCAGGACCTTGCCGCGCCGGGTCAGTTCGCGCGCCGAGAGTCCGGCGGGTGAGGACGTGTCCCCGGTGG
The DNA here is from genome assembly GCF_040685895.1 of Streptomyces sp. NPDC088124. Classification (NCBI taxonomy): domain Bacteria; kingdom Bacillati; phylum Actinomycetota; class Actinomycetes; order Kitasatosporales; family Streptomycetaceae; genus Streptomyces; species Streptomyces sp. NPDC088124. The sequence continues at coordinate 167,012 of NZ_JBFBJB010000013.1, forward strand.
ACTCGGTGACGAGCCGGTTGTAGCCCGCGCCGTGCGGCAGCACCACGAGCGGGGTGCCCCTGCGGTACATGGAGCGGTGCACGGCGCAGGCGACGACGAGGTGGAAGCGCCGCCGTCTGGCCTCACGCCAGCTCAGGACGGTGACGCCGAGCCCGTCCAGGTACTCCGCCAGCCCCGCGCTGAAGGCGGAGCCGGGGTTGACGGTGTACGAGACCTCGATCCCGTCCTCGGGACGGAGCAGCCGGGTCACGTCCCGCAGCCTGGTCGCGGAGGTCAGGGTGCGGGCGACGGCCAGGACCTGGGCCTTGGGCGGCTCGTAGGTGTCCCAGCGCGTCCCGGCGTGCCGGGCACGGCTCCTGCGCGGCGGGAACACGGCCACCTCCGGACGGTTTCGGTCCTGCGCTCATGTGCAGAGCGGGGAGAGGGATGCGAGTGTGATCGTACTGAACGGGCACGGGAGGGCCGCGGAACGAGACGGGTGGCGGAGGCGGAGGGGCCGGGCGGCTCAGGCCGGGCCGGGCCGCCGGGACAGGTCCATGTCGGCGCGCAGTGCGCGGAGTTTGTCCAGGCTCTCCTGTCCGAGCCGGTCGTCGCCGATCTCCCGGGCCAGCTCGGCCGTGAGTTCCAGCGCCTGGTCGAGCTTGGTGTACTGGCCGTGCCGTCCGGCCCACACCGCCGCCTCGGTGACCGTCCGCACGGCGAGCGCGGGGTCTCCCAGGGCGCGTTGCGCGCGGGCGAGTTGAATGCCGGTCTTCGACCGCATCCCGTCGTCCCCGGTCCCGGCCGCGGTCGCGGCGGCCCGCGCCAGCACGTCGGCCGCCTCCTGGTTCCGTCCGGCGGCGATCAGCGCCTGCCCGAGGTGGTAGCTCTGCACGACGATGCCGTGCGTGTCCCCCTCGTTGGCCACCAGCGCGCCGCGGAACAGCTCGACCGCGGTGTCCGGGTCGCCGGCCGCGAGCTGCAGCAGCCCCTGCGACTCCCGTACGGCGCCGGAGAGGCGCGGGTCGGCCAGCGTCTCCAGAAGGGGCTCCGCACGGGCCAGTTGGTCCCTGGCGTCGTCGTACTCGCCCAGTCCGTAGTGGGCGCGGGCGAGTTGGTTGCGCATCCTGACCTCGGCGTCGAAGCGGCCCTCCCGGGCCGCCGCCTCGATCCCCAGCCGGTGCGAGTCGATCCAGTCGGCGTAGTGCTTGCGGCTCTCGAAGAGTGCCCACAGCGACTCGCAGAGCCGCCAGACGGCGTCGTACCACCGTTCCCCGTCCGCGGCGCGCAGCACGGCGAGGAGCGTGTCCCGCTCGTCGTCCAGCCAGTCCACCGCCTCGGCGGAGGTGGTGAAGAGCCGGTCCCGTACGGGGCCGGAGGCTCCGGGATCCGCGGGGCTCTCCTGAAGGCGCCACCGGTTGCCGAGGATCAGCCGGTCGGCGCGGGCCGCGGCGGCGACGTAGAAGTCCACGACGCCGCGCAGCACGGTGCGGCGGCGCTCCTCGGCGCCCTCCCGGCGGCTGCTGAGCGCCCGCGCGTGCGTGCGGACCACGTCGTGCATCCGGTAGCGGCCCCGGGGGCCGATGGCGACCACGAGATGTACGGCGAGGAGGTCGGTGAGCGCGGCGTCGAACTCCTCCCCCGCGCCGGCCGCGTGGGCGAGGGGCGCGGTGAAGGTGGTGCCGGGGAGCAGTCCGAGCAGGTCGTAGAGGCGCCGGGTGGGGCCGCTGAAGCCCGCGACGACGGCGTCCATCACGGCCCCGCCGTCGCCGGACCCGTTCCCGGCGTCCGTGCCGTCCGTCAGCTCACGCACCACGTCCTCCAGTGTCCTGTGCGGTTGCCCCACCAGGCGCTCCCCGACCGCGCGCATGAGGAGCGGCAGCCCGGCGCAGAGGGAGACCAGTTCGGCCGCCGCGTCGTCCGCCGCCGTGCTCCGCCAGCGCCGTACGAGCCGGACCCCGGCCCGGCTGTCCAGCGGAGGGACGGGCACGTCCACCGCGCCGTCGAGCAGCAGGGGCGCCAGCCGGCTACGGCTGAGCACGACCGCGAGTCCGACGCCGGGCAGCAGCGGTCTGACCTCGGGGGCGGCGCGTACGTTGTCGACCACGACGAGCACCGGCCGCCGCGCGGTGGCGGAGCGGAACAGCGCGGACCGCTCGCCGAGAGTGGGCGGGATACGGCTCTCGTCCACGTTGAGCGAGCGGAGCAGGATACCGAGGACACCGCCGATGTCGACGGCGTCGCCGTACCGCAGGTCCTCCAGGTCGACGTAGAGCTGTCCGCCCGGGTAGCGGGCCTGCACCTCGGGGTCGTTGGCCCAATGGGCCACGAGCTCGGTCTTGCCGACCCCGCCGAGGCCGGTCACCAGCGCCTGGGCGCAGCAACCCGCGGGGGCGGCGAGCACTCCCTTGAGGATGGTCAGTTCATCGACCCGGTTGACGAAACCGTTGTGCGGGACGGGAAGCTGGCGAGGAATCACCGGGGGCGGCGGGGGCGGGTAGGTGATCGAACCGATGTATCCGGCCTGCACCAGCGGCCCCGAGATCACCGCGTCCCCGGAGACGGTGTTGCTCACCGTCCCGCCGGATCCCTCAGCGGCACTGCGGCTCTCCACACGCTCTCCCCTCGGCCCGCTCCGGCCCACTCCGGCTGCCTACCCTAGGCCCTGGCCGGGTCAGCGTGCCGGGCGTCCCCGCTCCGTCAGTTCGTCGTACACGCACAGCACCTGCGCGATCGTCTCGTCCTCCGTCGGCCAGGTGGCCGCCTGCGCCCGGCCCGCCGTCGCGAGCCGGGCCCGCAGCTCCGGGTCGGCCAGCAGGCGCGTCACCGCCTCCGCCAGGGCCGGCGCGTCGCCGTACGGGACGAGTTCGGCGGCGTCGCCGACGAGTTCGGGGATGGCGCCCACCGCCGTCGCGACCAGCGGCACGCCGAGCCGCAGCGCCTCCTGGGCCAGCACCGAGCGGGCCTCCCAGCGGCTGGCGAGCACGGCGACGTCCGCCGTCGCGAGGAGTTCGCTGATGTCGTCCCTGCGGCCGATGAGCTGTACGGGCAGGTCGTCGTCCTCGATCCGGCGCTGGAGCCTGGCGCGTTCCCGGCCCTCGCCCGCGATGGTGAGCAGCGGGGCGGGGTCCAGGTGGCGCCAGCCGGCCACGGCGTCGAGGAGCGTGTCGTACCCCTGGTCCGGTACGAGGCTGCCGACGGCCATCAGCAACGGGCGTTCGACCGCGCCGAGTTCGGCGCGGGACTTGTTCTCCTCGCCCGCGGCCTGGTGGCAGGGCGCGGGCAGCGCGACGGGCGCGAGGCGGGCGTCGCGCGCGCCCCGCCGACGCGCCCCGTCCACCAGTTCGGAGGTCGCCCCGAGCACCACCGAGGCGGCCCTGACCGCGCGCCGTTCCAGCATCCGCAGCAGGCGGCCGCGAGGCCCCGCCGCCTCCGTACGGGTGTGCCAGGTGACGACCAGCGGCACCCTCAGTCCGCCGAGGGCGAGCGCGGTCCGTACGGCGGCGTGCAGCCCGTGCGCGTGCACCACGTCCGCTCCGGCGCAGGCCGCCCGGAGCGCCGCCACCGAGGCCGGGTCGCCGCGCCGGGCGACCGGGACGTGGTACGCCCCGGCGCCGCTGAAATCGTAGGCACGGTCGAGCTCGGCGGGGGCGCACACGGTCACGCGCACGCCCCGGGCGACCAGCCCCGCCGCCAGCGATCGGACGTGCGCGCTGCTGCCCGCGCTGCCACCGCCCAGCACCTGGACCGTACGCAGTTGTGTCACGTGGGCAAGGCTCCTGGATCGGTGAGGGTATGCGTCAAGGATGCCAGTCCGTACGCACGTTCCGGCACCGCCGGGGCGTCGTTCCGGTGTCCGACGCCTCAACTCCGCGCCCGGTATCACTCACACGGGTGAGGACGCGGGTCGGCCGTCCCGGTTCCGCGCCACGCTCACCGGCGGCCGACCCTGTCACCGTACGCCGTCCCGGCGATGACTCCCAGTGCGTGTACGGCCAGCCCCGCCCGCCCGTTGCCCGCGACGACCGCGGCGCCGAGGGCCGCGCCGAGCGCGTGGGCGCCCGCGTCGCCGAGCATTGTCCGCTCCCCGAGGTCGGCGCCGACGACCGCCGCGGCGGCACCCACGGGGACGGCGGCCAGGGCCCCCGCGGTGCCCTCGCGCAGCAGGCCGGGTGCGCCGAGCGCGAGCACCCCGACACAGGCCCTGCCGGGGCGTACGTCGAGGAGGTTGACGCAGTGCGCGCCGCCCGCGATCACGACACCGGCCAGCAGCCGGTCCACGGCACGCTCCTTGAGCAGCGCGCCCGCGGCGAGCGCCGCCGCCCCGATGCCGAGGAGCTTCACGGCCCCGGTGGTCACCTCACCGTGGCGCAACGCGCCGAGGTGCGCCGCGAAGCCCCTGCGCGGATCGCCCACGCCGGCCCGGTCGTCGTACGCCCCGCAGGCACCGGCGGCGAGGACGGCGAGCGCGACGGCGCCCCGCGCACCGACCGGCGCGGACCCGGCGGCGGCTCCGAGGACGGTGGCGGGACCGGCGTACAGGTCCACGGTGCGCCCGGCGTAGTTGCTCCGCCGCCAGCGCGCGGGCTCCCCCGGCGCACGGGAGCGGAGCACTTCGTACACGCCACGGGTGGTGCCCAGCGCGGTGAGGAACGCGGCGGTCCTGCTCTTCCTGGCGGCCATGCGGATCACCCTAGAACGTGCGCCGCGCGCCCCGACCGGGAGCCTTGCCCGGAACGGGCCCTGCCGGATCCGCCCGGCAGGGCCCGTTCCATGAGTCGGTTCCGACGACCCGTTCCAGCGGTCCGTTCCATGAGTCGGTTCCGACGACCCGTTCCAGCGGTCCGTTCCATGAGTCCGCTCCGACGACCCGCTCCGACGGCCGCCCGCCCCTAGGCGTCCGAACGGGCCGTGGCCAGCAGTTCCTCCGCGTGGGCGCGTGCCGTCTCCGAGTCCTCCTGGCCCGCGAGCATCCGCGACAGCTCCCGTACCCGGTCCTCGCCCTCCAGGACCGTCACCCCGGAACTCGTCACCGATCCGTCGACCGTCTTCTCGACCAGGAGCTGCCGGTCCGCGAAGGCCGCGACCTGGGGGAGGTGGGTGACCACCACCACCTGTGCCGACCGGGCGAGCTTCGCCAGCCTGCGGCCGACCTCGACCGCCGCCTTGCCGCCGACACCCGCGTCGACCTCGTCGAAGAGATACGTCGGTACGGGGTCGGACCCGGCGAAGACCACCTCCACGGCGAGCATCACGCGCGACAGCTCACCGCCCGACGCGCCCTTGGCGATCGGCCGGGGCTGGGCGCCGGGGTGCGGGGCCAGCAGCAGTTCGACCTCGTCGGCGCCGTGCGGCCCGTAGACCACGGAGCGCCCGCCGACGTCGACGCCCGCGCTCTCGTCCGGCGACTCGGTCTGCCGGATGTCGAACGAGACCCGCGCGTGCGGCATGGCCAGGGAGGCCAGCTCCGCGGTGACGGCCTCCGCGAAGCGTGCCGCCGCCTCCGTACGGGCGTCGGTGAGCGCCTGGGCGAGACCGGAGAGTTCGGCGCGCAGCGCGTCCCGCTCGGCCGTCAGCTCGCCGATCCGCTCGTCGTCGCCCTCCAGCTCGGTCAGCCGCGCGGCGCTCTCCTCGGACCAGGCCAGTACGGCGTCGATGTCCGCGCCGTACTTCCTGGTCAGCCCGGTCAGCGCGGCGCGGCGTTCCTCGACGGCGGCCAGCCGGCGCGGATCGGCGTCCAGATTGTCCGCGTATCCGGCGAGTTCACCCGCGACGTCCGTCAGGAGGATCGCGATCTCCCCCATCCGGTCGGCCAGCCCGGCCAGCACCGGATCATGGGCCTTCACCGCGTCCAGGGCCCGCCCGGCACCCCCGACGAGGGTCGTCGCGTCAACACCCTCCGGGTCCTCGGGGTTGCCCGCGAGCGCGGCGTGGGCGAGGGAGGCGGCCGAGGCGAGGGCCTCCGCGTGGCCCAGCCGCTCGGCCTCCGCGGCGAGTTCGGTGTCCTCCCCCGCCAGGGGCTCGACGGCCGCGATCTCGGTCAGCCCGAAGCGCAGCAGATCGGCCTCCTGCGCGCGCTCCCTGGCCCGGGTCGTGAGCTCGTCCAGCTCGGCCGCCACGGCCCGCAGCCTGCGGTACGCGGTGGCGTACGCGGCGCCCGGGGCGCCGACCGCGTCCCCCGCGTACCGGTCCAGGGCCTTGCGCTGGCGCGCGGGGCGCAGCAGGCCCTGCTGGTCGGTCTGGCCGTGCACGGCGACGAGGTCGTCCGCCAGCTCCCCCAGCATGCCCACCGGCACGGAGCGTCCGCCGAGATGGGCGCGCGAGCGCCCCTCGGCCGAGACGGTCCTGCTGATGAGCAGCGCGCCCTCGTCGAGCTCCGCGCCCGCCTCCTCGGCCCGCAGCATCGCCGGCGCGCCCGGGGCAAGCGTGATCCGCCCCTCGACCACCGCCGACTTCGCGCCGATCCGCACCAGGGCGGGGTCGGCGCGCCCGCCGAGCAGCAGTCCCAGACTGGTGACGACCATGGTCTTGCCCGCGCCGGTCTCGCCGGTCACCGCCGTGAAGCCGGGCGACAGCTCGACGACCGCGTCGTCGATGACCCCGAGCGACCGTATCCGCATCTCCTCCAACACGGTGACGACCATACGAGGTCCCGGCACATGGTGCGCGACGCACCCCACCCCCGAGTTCTCTGGAGGACCGATGTCCGGGTGGTCCGCCATTCATCCCATACGCGGCCGAACCACCCGGAACCGTACGCGGCCGATATCAGTGCGGCGCCCCGCGCCACCCGGAGACCGGCAGCGCGAACTTGGCCACCAGCCGGTCGGTGAACGAGGCGTGGTGCAGCCGCGCCAGCCGCACCGGGACGGAGCCGCGCCGCACCTCCACCCGCGCCCCCGGGGGCAGTTCGATCGTCCGGCGGCCGTCGCACCACAGCACCCCGTTCGGGGTGTCCTGCTGCACCTCCACCGCGAGCACCGTCGTCGGCGACGTCACCAGCGGTTTCGCGAAGAGCGCGTGGGCGCTGATCGGCACCATCAGCAGCGCCTCGACCTCCGGCCAGACCACCGGACCGCCCGCCGAGAAGGCGTACGCGGTCGAACCGGTCGGGGTGGCGCAGACGATGCCGTCGCAGCCGAATCCGGTGACCGGTCGGCCGTCGATCTCCAGCACGACTTCGAGCATCCGCTCGGGCGAGACCTTCTGGACGGCCGCCTCGTTGAGCGCCCAGTCCTGGTGGACGACATCGCCGTTGCTGTGGACGACGACATCGATCGTCATCCGCTCCTCGACCTCATACGCACGAGTGACGACCCGGTCGACGACCTTGTCCAGATCGTCCCGTTCCGCCTCGGCGAGGAAGCCGACCCGGCCCAGGTTGACGCCGAGCATCGGCACACCTGAGGCGCGCGCGAACGCGGCGCCGCGCAGCAGGGTGCCGTCCCCGCCGAGCACGATCAGCAGCTCGCACCCCTCCAGCGCGTCGGGGATGGCCTCGGGCGCCGTCTGGACGGAGTCGGGCAGCGGCAGATCGGCCGCCTCGCTGTCCAGCACCCGGACCCCGATCCCGCTGCGCACCAGCCCGTTCACGACCAGTTCGGCGCTGCGGATGGCCGCCGGCCGGCCGGTGTGGGCCAGCAGGAAGACGGTCCGGTCGGCGTTGGCCGCGCGTTCCTCGTCCAACGCGTTCTCCCCGTCCCACAGCCGCTCTCCGGCCGCCACTCGTTCCCCGGCCGCCGTACCTTCCGTGGCCGCCCCGCGTCCTTCGGCTGCGTTCGTCGTCACCGGGGTCCCTCCGCCACTGCACGGTCGACATCCGCCGGGTCCAGCTCGGGCGCCCCGGCGCGGAGCCACAGAAAGTACTCGACATTTCCGGAGGGGCCGGGCAGCGGACTGGCGGTGACGCCCCGTACGCCGAGGCCGAGTTCACCCGCCCGCCGGGCCACGTTCCGTACGGCCTCGGCCCGCAGCTCGGGGCTGCGGACCACACCGCCGCTGCCGAGGCGCTCCTTGCCCACCTCGAACTGCGGCTTGACCATCATCACGAGATCGGCGTCGGGGGCGGCGCAGCCCACCAGGGCCGGCAGCACCACCCCCAGCGGAATGAACGACAGATCCCCCACGATCAGATCCACGGGCTCCCCTTCGATCGCATCAAGCGTCAACTCACGTACGTTCGTACGGTCCTTGACGGTGACGCGTTCATCGCTCCGCAGCGACCAGGCGAGTTGTCCGTATCCGACGTCCACCGCGACGACCCGGGCGGCCCCGGCTCGCAGCAGCACATCGGTGAACCCACCGGTGGAGGCGCCCGCGTCGAGGGCGCGCCGGCCCCGTACCTCCAGGCCGAGCGGTACGAAGGCGGCGAGCGCGCCCGCGAGCTTGTGGCCGCCGCGCGAGACGTAGTCGGGGTCGCTGTCGTCCGCCTTGACGACGACGGCGGCGCTGGTCTCCACCTGCGTGGCGGGTTTGGTTGCGGTGGTGCCGCCGACGGTCACCCGGCCCGCGGCGATGAGCTGGCTCGCGTGCTCGCGCGACCGCGCGAGATTACGGCGTACCAGCTCGGCATCGAGACGGCGGCGTGCCAGTCCAGCCACGTTCGGTTCAGCTCCTGTGGTCGTACGCGAGGGGTCACCGGGGCGGGCCCGGGGACCCCGGAGGCGAGGGGGGTCCGGGACGTGCGTCGAGCGCGGTCAGCGCGTCGCGCAGTCCCCCGTGCACATCCTCGTACACCTCGATGTGGCCGTCGGCGGGGAGGTGGTCGGCGTCGGCGAGCCGGTCCAGCGCCCGGTCCACCCCGGCATCGCCCGTCGGGGTGCGGGCCACCCCGAGGGGACGGGGTTCCGGCGGGCCGGCCGGCTCCGCGGGGCCGACGGATCCCGCCGGGCCCATGGGCTCCGCAGGGTCCGTCGAGCCCGCCGGGTCGGGGGCCGGGTCCGCGGTCACGTCACTCATACCCACGACGCTACCGCGAAGGGCTGCGGTACCGTCGGTGCCGATGGCGACGAAGGAGGAGTGCCGCGGCGCACTCGACAAGCTCTCGGACAATCTGGCGCGGACCGACGGCGAGGCCGGCCGGGCGGTCGGCTTCGACCGCTCTCTGAGCTGCCACATCACCGATCTGGACATCACGTTCACCGGGCGGCTGGTGGACGGCCGGATCGAGGTGGCCGACACGGTCCCGGGACCGCCGCCCGACCGCGCTCAGATCAGGCTGGCCATGACGGGCAACGATCTGGTGGCGCTGGTCGACGGCGAACTGAACTTCGCCCGCGCGTGGGGCGCGGGCCGGGTCAGGCTGGAGGCCGGCTTCCGGGATCTGCTGCGCCTGAAGTCACTTCTCTAGCAGTTCCCCGGCCTGCCGGCCCGCCTCCGCCGCCGCCCCGGCGGGGTACGGCTGCCCGGGCCCCTGCGAGGGCTTGCGCCGTGCCCGTCGCCCCGCCGGCACCACCAGCGGCGTGCCCGTCTCCGGGTCGTCGATGACCTGGCAGCGCAGCCCGAAGACCTCCTCCACCCGCTCGGCCGTCACGACCTCCGCCGGGGCGCCCTCCGCCACGATCCGCCCGTCGCGCATCGCGATGAGGTGCGTGGCGTACCGGGCGGCGTGGTTGAGGTCGTGCAGGACGGCGACGAGCGTACGGCCCTGGCTCTCGTGCAGTTCGGCGCAGAGGTCGAGTACGTCGATCTGGTGCTGGATGTCGAGGAAGGTGGTCGGCTCGTCCAGCAGGAGCAGCGGCGTCTGCTGCGCGAGGGCCATGGCGATCCAGACGCGCTGGCGCTGGCCGCCGGAGAGTTCGTCGACATAGCGGTCGGCCAGTTCACCGACGCCGGTGGCCTCCATCGACTCGCCGACGATCCGCTCGTCCTCCGGCGACCACTGGCGCAGCAGCCCCTGGTGCGGGTAGCGGCCGCGCGCCACCAGGTCGGCGACGGTGATGCCGTCGGGCGCGATCGACGTCTGGGGGAGCAGCCCGAGGATCTTGGCGACCTTCTTGGCGGGCATCGCATGGATGACCGAGCCGTCGAGCAGGACGCGCCCCTCGGCCGGCTTGAGCATCCGCGAGAGGGCCCGGAGCAGGGTCGACTTGCCGCAGGCGTTCGGGCCGACGATCACCGTGAAGGAGTGGTCGGGAATCTCCACGGAGAGATCGCGGGCGATGACCCGCTGGTCGTAGCCGAGGGTCACCGATTCCGCGGTGAGGCGCTGCATGGTCGTACTCCTGGTGTCCGCGGGGTTCATTACCGATGCCGATTGCCGCTGTGGGTGAGGGGGCGAGCCTGCGCGCGCCGTTCCGGGGGACTGTCGACCAGTACGAGGTTAGGTTAGCCTACCCTCGCATCATGCTTCGGTCGGGGACGTCTTCACCATGAACGGCTCCCCGCATGGGCCGCCGGGGCGCCCCGCGGCCCGACGGAACACAGCTCCGCCACGCGGGGTACGCCCTGCTCCGGCACCAACTCGCCGCCGCCATCGAGAAGTCGAAGAGGCTCCCCGTATGACCGACGCTTCGCCGTCCACCACCGCTCCGCCCCCGTCCCCCTCCCCGGCCTCTCCCCCGCCCCCGTCGCCCTTCCAGTTCTTCACCGTGGAGGTGCTCCGCGCGGAGCGGATCACCCCCGCCATGGCACGGATCGTCCTCGGCGGCCCCGCCCTGGCGCGGATGGCCTCGGCCGGCCGGGACCAGCGCGTCAAGCTCTTCCTGCCCCACCCCGGCCAGCCCGAGCCGGTCATGCCGGAGCCGGGGGTGGCCGACTGGTACGCGGAGTGGCGCGCGCTCGACCCGGCGGTGCGCGGCATCATGCGTACGTACACGATCCGCGAACTGCGCCGCGAACCGGACGAGTTGGTCATCGACTTCGCGCTGCACGCGGATTCCGGCGACGCGTCGGGGCCCGCCTCGCGCTGGGCCGGGACCGCCGCGCCCGGCGACCGCGTCCGCGTCCTGGCGCCGGTCGACGAGGAGAACGGCGGATACGACTTCCGGCCGCCGGAGGACACCGACTGGATCCTCCTGACCGCCGACGAGTCCGCGCTCCCCGCCGTCGCCGGCATCCTCGACGCGCTGGCCCCGGGCACCCCGGCCCGGGTCTGGATCGAGGTCCACGACCCGGCGGAGCGTCAGGAACTGCCCACCAAGGCGGACGCCGACATCACCTGGCTCGTCCGCAACGCCTCGCCCGCCGCCCCGGAGGCGATCCGCGCCGCCGCGCTCCCGGCCGGCACCCCGTACGCCTGGGTCGCCGGGGAGGCGGCGACGGTGAAGGCGGTACGCCGCCACCTCGTCGGGGACCGCGGCTTCGACCGGCGCGCGGTGAAATTCAGCGGCTACTGGCGCCGGGGCGCCTCCGAGGACCACCTGCTCCAGGCCGCCGAGGAGGCGTGACCCCGCCCTCCGGCCCGGCGAGCGAGGCCCCGGAGCCCGGCCCCCGCACCCCACCACGAGCCCCGCCACGAGCCCGGCCCGGACGAGTCACCCCGAAGTCCCGCCTGTTCCGCCTGTTCCGCCTGAAGTCCCGCCTGTCACCCCGGATTCCCGTCTAGAGCCCGAGCCGGGCCAGCGCCTTGCCCGCGTCCAGCGCGCACGCGCCGTCACCGGCGTCCGTCCAGGCCGCCGCGCACAGCGCCCGCAGCCCGTCCAGCGCCGTACCGTCCCCGTCCAGGACCAGCACGCCCGTACCGGCCGAGGCAGTCCAGCCGCCGCAGCCGAAGCCGCCGCCCACCGCCGTCACCTCGGGCTGGCCGGTGAGCAGCCCGCGCAGATCGGCGTCCACATACGTCGGCCGGTACTTGGGCTCGGCGGCCAGCAGCCGCGCCCCGTCCGTCACCCCGGTCAGGACGAGCAGCGAGTCGACCCCGCCGTTGAACGCCCCCTCGATGTCGGTGTCCAGCCGGTCCCCGACGACCAGCGCCTTCCTCGCCCCGGTCCGCAGGATCGTCTCCCGGTGCATCGGGGGCAGCGGCTTCCCCGCGACCTGCGGCTCGGCGCCCGTGGCGATCCGTACGACCTCCACCGCCGCGCCGTTGCCCGGCATGATCCCGCGCGCGCTGGGGATCGTCAGGTCGGTGTTGGACGCGTACCACGGCACGCCCCGGTTGATCGCGTAGCACGCCTCGGCGAACCGCCCCCACGCCAGATCGGGGCCGCCGTACCCCTGTACGACCGCGGCCGGGTCGTCCTCGGCCGACTCGACCGGCTCCAGCCCCCGCTCGCGCAGCGCGATCCGCAGCCCGTCACCCCCGATGACCAGTACCTTCGACCCCGCGGGCAGCTGCTCGGCGATCAGCCGGGAGACCGCCTGCGCCGAGGTGATCACATCAGCGGGCTCCGCGGGCACGCCCAGCTCCGTGAGATGGGCCGCGACGGCGTCCGGCGGGCGCAGCGCGTTGTTGGTGACGTACGCGAGCCGCATCCCCCCGTCCCGGGCCGTACGCAGCGACTCGACGGCGTGCGCGATGGCCTCCCCGCCGGCGTACACCACCCCGTCGAGATCGAGCAGAGCCGTGTCGTACGCCTCGCTCAGCGCGGTCGCACTCCCGCTCGGCCTGGTCCTGCTCTGCTCGCTCATGCCGCTTACACTCCTCGTCCGGGACTTTCACCCGATCATCGCTCATGCCCACCCCGTCCATACGATGCACATACGATGCTCGGATGAACACAACAGGTCCTGCGGACAAGGGTCTGCGACTGATTCCGTTCCGTGGGCTCCGGTACGTCCCGGAACGTGTGGGCAGCCTGTCCGCGGTGACCTCGCCACCGTACGACGTCGTCGTCAGGCCCGACGGACTGCACCACCTGGAGTCCGCGGACCCGCACAACATCGTCCGGCTCATCCTGCCGCAGGCCGCCACCCCCGCGAACCGGCACCACCAGGCGGCGGCGACGCTGGAGCGGTGGCTGGCGGAGGGCGTCCTCGCGCCGGACCCCGAGCCCGCGCTCTACGTGTACGAGCAGCGCAGGGGCGAGGTGCTCCAGCGGGGCGTCATCGGCGCCCTGGCGCTCTCCTCCCCCGCCGACGGCATCGTGCTGCCGCACGAGGACGTGATGGCCGACGTCGTGGAGGACCGCGCGGCGCTGCTGCGGACGACGGCGGCGAACCTGGAGCCGCTGCTGCTCACGTACCGCGGCGACACCTACGGCGCCCCCTCCGGCCCCCTCTCCGGGGAACCGTCCGGGGAACCGGCGACGCCCCCGGGCGGTACGGCGGGTGTCGTCGAGCGCGCCCTCGGCCGGGCCCCGCTCCTCACCACCACCACGGAGGACGGCTTCGCCCACCGCCTCTGGGCGGTCACGGACCCGACGGATCTGGCACACGTCTCCGACGACCTCGCCCGCCACCAGGCCCTGATCGCCGACGGCCACCACCGCTGGGCGACCTATCTGCGGCTGCGCGACGAACACGCGGCGACGGCGGGACCGGAGGGACCGGCAGGGGCGGCGGGGCCCTGGGGGTACGGCCTGGTCCTGCTGATCGACACCGCCCGCTACCCCCTCCAGGTCCGTTCCATCCACCGTCTGCTGCGCGGACTGCCGGTGGGCCGGGCGCTCGACGCGCTCGCGGGCTCCTTCCGGGTCCGTACGATCGACGGACCGCTCCCCGAGGCGCTGGGCGCACTGGGGGACGCGGCGGCCACGGGCAACGCGTTCCTGCTCGCCGGGGATGGCCGCTTCCACCTCGTGAACCGCCCGGACGAGGAGCTGCTGGCCCGTACGGTACGGAACGACCGACCGACCGCCTGGCAGCGGCTGGACGCGACGGTCCTGCACGCCACACTGCTGGACCATGTCTGGCGGATCCCGGACGACCCGGAACACATCTCCTACCTCCACGACACAGAGGCGGCCGTCACCCAGGCCGAGCGCACCGGCGGCACGGCGGTCCTGATGCACCCGGTGCACGAGGACGTCGTACGGGAGCTGGCACGCCAAGGGGTCACCATGCCGCGCAAGTCGACGTCGTTCGGCCCGAAGCCGGCCACGGGCCTGGTCATGCGGAGCGTCACCTTCGACTGACGGTGGGCGGCACCCCTGCCGGGATACCGCCCACCTCTGTCATCGCTCAGCGCTTCTCATCGTCGTCGACCACGATGTCCTCGTCGACGAGGGCGTCCGCGTCCGCGTCACCCACCGGCGGGACGGCGGCGCCGGCGTCCTTGCCGACCGGGGCGCCGTTGTCCCCCTCCGCCTCCTCCTCGTCCATGGCGTCGACGAACTCGACCCCGTCCAACTCGGCGAGCCGGTCCGACGCGTCGGTCGCGCCGTCCTTGTCCGCCTCGATGGTCCTGCCGAACCACTCGCGCGCCTCGTCCTCACGCCCGGCCGACAGCAGAGCGTCGGCGTACGCGTAGCGGAGCCGCGCGGTCCACGGCTGTACGGAGCTGGACGCCAGCTCGGGGCTCTGCAGGGTGACGATGGCGGCGTCGATCTGCCCCATGTCCCTGCGCGCACCGGCCGCGACGAGCCGCATCTCGACCTGCCCCGCCTTGTCGAGCTTCTGCACCTCGGGCTCGCCGGCCATGGCCATCGCCCGCTCGGGCCGGCCGAGACCGCGCTCGCAGTCGGCCATGACGGGCCACAGCTCCACGCTGCCGGTCATCCGCCGGGCCGCCCGGAACTCGGCCAGCGCCTCGGAGTACTTCTGCGTCGCGTACGCGGCGAAGCCGGCGGCCTCGCGCACGGCGGCGACACGGGAGGCGAGCCGCAGAGCGATCCGCGAGTAGGCGTATGCCCGCTCGGGGTCCTCGTCGATGAGCTGGGCGACCATGACGAGGTTACGGGCGACGTCCTCCGCGAGCGTCTTGGGCAGGCTCATCAGCTCCTGCCGCACGCTCTTGTCGATCTCGTCGCCGGTCACGTCGTCCGGGATCGGCAGCCGCTTGATGGGCTCGCGGTCACGGTCCCGGTCGTCACGCCGCTCGTAGCCGCCACCGCGGTTGTCGTCCCGGCCACGGTATCCGCCACGGTCGTCGCGCCGGTCGTCACGGCGCCCGTAGCCACCCCCGCCGCCACGGCTGTCGGCACCCCGCTCGTCACGACGCGGGCCACCGGGCCGGCCGCCCCGGTCATCACGCCGGAAGCCGGGCCGGTCGTCACGCCGGAACCCACCAGACCGGTCATCCCGCCGGTCGTCCCGGCGGTCGCCACCCCGGTCGTCACGACGCGGACCGCCGGGCCGGTCGTCACGGCGCCCGTAACCGCCCCCGCCGCCGCGGCTGTCGTCACGGCGGAACCCGCCACGGCTGTCGCCACGGTCGTTGTCGCGGCGCGGGCCCGCGGGCCGGTCGTCACGCCGGAAACCGCCGGGCCGCTCATCCCGCCGGTCGTCCCGACGCGGACCACTCGGCCGGTCGTCACGGCGGTCACCTCGGCGGTCGTCCCGCCGGTCGTCACGCCGGAAACCACCACGGTCGTCGCTGCGCCGGGGACCGCCGGGCCGCTCATCCCGCCGCTCGCCACCCCGGTCGTCCCGACGCGGACCGCCGGGCCGCTCATCGCGGCGGTCATCCCGCCGGAACGCAGGCCGGTCGTCACGCCGGAACCCACCGGACCGGTCATCCCGCCGGTCGTCCCGGCGGTCGCCACCCCGGTCGTCACGACGCGGACCACTCGGCCGCTCGTCGCGGCGGTCGTCCCGCCGGAACGCAGGCCGGTCATCCCGCCGGAACCCACCGGACCGGTCACCGCCCCGGTCGTCACGACGCGGACCGCTGGGCCGGTCATCACGGCGCCCGTAGCCGCCGCCACCCCCGCCACCGCTGCTGCTGCCACCGCCGAAGCGGGAACCCGAGCCGGCGCGGCCACCCCGGTCGTCATCGCGTCGGGGACCGCTGGGCCGACCGTCACGCGCGCCACGGAACCCGCCACCGCGCTGGTCATCACGACGCGGTCCACGATCGCGATCGTCACGGCCGCCTCGGAAGCCGCCCCGGTCACCGTTGTCACTGCGGCGCGGGTCGCGCTCAGGACGGTCGTCGGAGGAATTGGGGGACATCGGTTGGGCTCCTGTCTTCGGGTACCGCAGCCATTCTCGCGCAGTCGGGGTACCGACGGGCGCCTGAGACGGTGGCTTCGGGTAATAGAGGGCAAAACAAAAAGGACCCGTAGCCCAGCGTGAACGCTGGACCACGGGTCCTTGAAAGATTGTTCGGCGGCGTCCTACTCTCCCACAGGGTCCCCCCTGCAGTACCATCGGCGCTGTGAGGCTTAGCTTCCGGGTTCGGAATGTAACCGGGCGTTTCCCTCACGCTATGACCACCGAAACCCTATCGGGCCATCCCACACATACATATGGGATATCGGCACTTAGCGAACAAGCACACTCTTCAATTGAGTACAACTGGTTCAACCGGTGCGACTGTTCGCAACCCGGGAACCACACAGTGGACGCGAGCAACTGAGGACAAGCCCTCGGCCTATTAGTACCAGTCAGCTCCAACCGTTACCGGTCTTCCACATCTGGCCTATCAACC